>JALRLK010000080.1 GCA_023254495.1 Marivivens sp.
TCCTCGGCAAGCCGTTCGGCTGCCGTCCGCGTGGCGAGGCGGCGCGGTTCGAGCATGAGGATCTTGCCGCTGGCAAGGCCCGCCTGGAGGAGGGCGATCGGCACCCGAGTGGTCTTGCCCGCGCCGGGAGGTGCCTGAAGGACGGCCATCCCGCGCGCCTTGAGGGCGGCGATCAGCGGGGCGAGGGCGCCGTCGATGGGAAGGGGTTGGGCCATGGCCTTCTTATGGCGCGAGAGGGGGCGCTGTCCAAGTGGGCTCTGCCCCCGCGCTTGCGGCGCTCCCCCGGAGTATTTCACGGCTAAGAGATTATCATTAATAAATCGCATATTTATTGACCAATATATTAGCCTCAGAACGGTCGATGAGTTGAAGAGCTATCTATTAGGGGGTGGCCCAAAATTCTCAGATTTTTATATTTTGGTTGAAGAAAGAGACCGGTTCAGACTTATTGTTGTCGTAGTTGAAGGTTAACATAGACGAAAGTGGGAGTAGAAAAGAGGAAATAGCAGAGCTAAACGTAACCAAAAAATCAGGCAATTTATATTTATGTTTTTATATTTCGGTGACAGTTACCTGTCAAATCCCAATAGAAATATGAGTTGAAACAATCTCTACGCTCGATGAAAATCAGAATAAATTTTTTTCCAAATTTCCTAACCGCCTACCACTCGATTAGCATATCTCAGCTCTGAGACGGACAGTCTTCTTTACCCTAGCGGTTTGCCGGCGATCGATTATTGATGGGATAGTAATAAACGAAATAGTCTGAAGACCTAGAGATTTATTTTTGCCGCGTACCTCCAATCGTCGGAGGAGAATTTATGGGGTCCATGAGCCGCAGGATTGTTCTGCCTTCGACAAGTACTTCTTGAATTGTCGATTTGACCGCGTGGGAAGTGGCTTGTAAACTTAGCTTTGATAACATAACTGTTGTTTCATGTAATCGGTCTTCTGCACGTTCGGCGCGTGCAGCGGCAGCATCGAGCTGTGCTTTGAGTTGTTCGACCTGGGCATTAAGGCTGTCTCTCTGAAACTTAGCAATCTCTAAAGCGATTGCAGTCTCCATTAGTCTCTTGTCGGTTTTTTTGCTCTTCTTTGCCATAGCTTCTACCTTCATCTCCTCTTCAGTCAGAACGTTGAAAGAACTTGTCGAATTTGACTAAATGTTAGGTCCAAAAAGAATGGGAAACTGACTAATGGTTGCTGCGTTTACACCGATTATATTGAATCTCCAATATATTCCAGCACCCAGCCAATTTACCTTTACCCACAGATTATTCCGTCCAATTCTGGGGCAATGCAAAGATTCCTCCCAAGGTTAAAAGAGTATATCGAATATCCAGTCTCTTAATTTAAACGATATTCGCCTCGGTTGCGGCGATCATCTCCTCGCGGCTGACGCCCGGCGCAAGCTCGACGATGTGCAGGCCCTTATGGGTCACATCCAGAACACCAAGGTTGGAGATGATCCGGTCGACCACAGCCTTGCCGGTCAAGGGCAAGGTGCATTCCTTCAGAACCTTCGATTCCCCATGCTTCGAGGTGTGATCCATGACAACGACCACACGGCCAACCCCGGCCACAAGGTCCATCGCCCCGCCCATGCCCTTCACAAGCTTGCCGGGGATCATCCAATTGGCGAGGTCGCCCTTCTCGCTCACTTCCATCGCGCCAAGAATGGCCATCGCGATCTTGCCACCACGGATCATGCCGAACGAGGTCGCACTATCGAAATAGGCCGTCTGCGGCAGCTCGGTGATCGTCTGCTTGCCCGCGTTGATAAGGTCGGCGTCTTCCTCGCCTTCGACCGGGAAGGGCCCCATGCCCAGCATTCCGTTCTCGGACTGTAGCGTGACGTTCACGCCTTTCGGAATATAGTTTGACACCAGCGTCGGAATCCCGATGCCGAGATTCACATACATCCCGTCCTCAAGCTCTTTCGCGGCTCGCTCGGCCATCTGATTACGATCCCAGGGCATCAGACGGTCTCCTTCTTGCGGGTGGTGCGCTGTTCGATGCGCTTCTCGTGTTCGCCTTGCACGATGCGGTGCACATAGATGCCGGGCAGGTGGATGTGATCGGGGTCGATCGAGCCGGTCGGCACGATCTCTTCGACCTCGACGACACAAACCTTGCCGCACATCGCGGCGGGCGGGTTGAAGTTGCGGGCGGTCTTGCGGAAGACGAGGTTGCCCGTCGCGTCCGCCTTCCAGGCCTTCACGATCGACAGATCGGCAAAGATGCCGCGCTCGAGGATATAGGTCTGGCCGTTGAAATCCTTGTGTTCCTTGCCCTCGGCGATCACCGTGCCCACACCTGTCTTGGTATAAAAGCCCGGGATCCCCGCACCACCGGCGCGCATCCGCTCCGCGAGCGTGCCTTGAGGGTTGAACTCGAGCTCCAATTCGCCCGACAGATACTGGCGCATGAACTCGGCGTTCTCGCCCACATAGGACGAGATCATCTTCTTGACCTGACGGGTCTGCAGAAGGATGCCGATCCCGAAATCATCGACGCCTGCGTTGTTCGAGGCAAAGGTCAGATCCTTCGTGCCCGCATCGCGAATGGCGCTGAGAAGAAGCTCGGGGATGCCGCAGAGGCCAAAGCCGCCCGCCGCGATGAGCATTCCGTCGTGCAGAAGGCCGTCAAGCGCCTCCGCCGCAGAACCGTAGATCTTGTTCATGGGAGTCTCCGTAGACATTTCGCCGCCCGTTGTTGCCAAGAGGGGGGCGGGAGTCAATCTCGGCCCGCCCCTGAAACGCGCTCAGAGCTATTTCTTCTTCGCCTTGGGCGCGGCCTTCTTGGCGGCAGGCTTCTTCGCCGCCGCCTTCTTCGGGGCCGCCTTCTTCGGCGCGGCTTTCTTCTTGCCGCCCTTCGTCGCCTTGGCGTTGACGAGCTCGATCGCGATCTCCGCTGTCACGTCCGCAGGCTCGGTCCCCTTGGGCAGGGTCGCGTTGACCTTGTCCCACTTCACATAGGGCCCATAGCGTCCGGCCATCACCACCATCGCACCGCCCGAAGGGTGATCGCCCAACTCCTTGAGCGGGGCCGCGGTCGCACCACCACCACGGCGGCTCGCGGCCTTCTGCGCCAAGACCTCGACCGCGCGGTTCATGCCGATGGTGAACACCTCGTCGGCGTCCTTGATATTGGCATAGACGCTGCCGTGCTTCACATAGGGCCCAAACCGGCCGATCGCCGCCTCGATCATCACCCCGTCATACGGGTGCGGCCCGATCTCGCGCGGTAGGTTCAGGAGCATGAGCGCCTTTTCCAGCGTCATGTCGGGGGCCGACCAGCCTTTGGGCAGGCTCGCCCGTGGTGGCTTGGGCATATCCTCGCTGGCCTCGCCCCGCTGGACATAGGGGCCAAAGCGCCCGTCCCGCAGGGTGATCGCGTCGCCATCGTCATGGCCCAGAAGGCGGCCATCGGTCGGGATCGCAGTGTCTTCGGCGTCCGGCGGGCCGAAGGGGCGGGTATAGCGACAGTCGGGATAGTTCGAGCAGCCGATGAAGGCGCCGCCCGAACGAGCCGTCCGCATCGAAAGCCGCCCCTTGCCGCAGGTCGGGCAGAGGCGCGGATCGCTGCCATCCTCGGTCGGCGGGAAAAGGTGCGGCGCTAGAACCTCGTTGATTTTGTCCAGAACATCAGTGATCCGCAGTTCCGAGGTTTCGGCCAGAGCCGCCGAGAAATCGCGCCAGAAGCGGCCCAGCACGTCCTTGTAGTCCGCGCCCCCCGCGCTCACCTCGTCGAGTTCGTCCTCGAGGCCCGCGGTGAAATCATATTCGACGTAGCGGCGGAAATAGTTCGACAGGAAGGCCGTCACGAGCCGGCCCTTGTCCTGCGGGATCAGGCGGCCCTTGTCTTTGGTGACATAGTCGCGCTCTTGGATCGTCGTTACGATCGAGGCATAGGTCGAGGGGCGGCCGATGCCCAATTCTTCCATCCGCTTCACCAGCGTCGCCTCAGTATAGCGCGGCGGGGCTTGGGTGAAATGCTGCTCGGGTGTGACAGCCAGCTTCTCGGCCTTCTCGCCCTGCGCGAGCTGGGGCAGGCGGCCTTCGTCATCGTCACCACTATCGTCACGGCCCTCTTCGTAGATGGCGATAAACCCGTCGAAGAGAACGACCTGACCGGTGGCCCGCAGGATCACCTGCTCGTCGTCGCTGGCGATATCGACCGTCGTCCGCTCAAGCCGCGCGGTGGCCATCTGGCTCGCGATGGTGCGTTTATAGATCAGATCGTAGAGCTTGCGCTGGTCGGCATCGGTCGTCCGCAGCTTTTCCGCCGTCAGGCGCATATCTGTGGGCCGGATACACTCGTGGGCTTCCTGCGCGTTCTTGGCCTTGTTCTTGTACATCCGCGGGCTTGCGGGCAGGTAATCACCGCCGAACCGATCCTTGATCGCATCCCGCGCGGCCATGACCGCCTCGGGGGCCATGTCGATCCCGTCGGTGCGCATATAGGTGATGTGGCCCGACTCATAGAGGCGTTGGGCGGCCGACATGGTCTGGCGCGCGCCCATGCCGAATTTGCGGCTGGCTTCCTGCTGGAGCGTCGAGGTCATGAAGGGCGGCGCGGGGTTGCGCGTGGCGGGCTTGGCCTCGACCGCTTTCACCGCCAGAGCGCGGCTCTCCACGGCGCGGACGGCCATCTCGGCCCGCATCGCATCCGCCAGATCGAATTTCTCGAGCTTCTTGCCCGCAAGGCTGACAAGGCGGGCGTCAAACTCCTGCCCGCGCGGATTCTTCAGCCGCGCCGTGACCGACCAGTATTCCTGTGCCCGGAACGCCTCGATCTCCATCTCGCGCTCGACGATGAGCCGCAGGCAGACCGACTGCACGCGCCCCGCCGATTTCGCCCCCGGCAGTTTGCGCCAGAGAACCGGCGAGAGGTTGAACCCCACGAGATAATCGAGCGCGCGGCGGGCCAGATAGGCCTCGACCAAGGGGGCGTCGATCTCGCGCGGGTGAGCCATCGCCTCTGTGACGGCAGACTTGGTGATGGCGTTGAAAGTGACGCGGCTGACGGCGGTATCCTTCTTGATCGCTTTGCGGGCGGTCAGCGCCTCTCGCAGGTGCCAGCTGATCGCCTCGCCCTCGCGATCGGGGTCGGTGGCGAGGATAAGGGCGGGATCGTCTTTCAGCGCATCGGCAATGGCTTTGACGTGCTTTTTGCTGTCCGACGCGATCTCCCATTCCATCGCGAATCCCTGCTCGGGATCGACCGAACCATCCTTGGGGGGCAGGTCGCGAACGTGGCCGTAGGAGGCAAGGACGGTATATTCAGACCCGAGGTATTTGTTGATTGTCTTGGCCTTAGCCGGGGATTCAACAACAACTACGGGCATCTGTAACCTTGAAATCTGGGGGCTGTCTTTAGGTCGCGCACCATGAGTGAGGCTCTCATGCATTGTCAATCCAATGTTCTTTGGTGATGTGGATTGGGGCGGAAATGATGCCCTTGCCCGCCTCTCTTTCGACGCGGCGCCCTAATCTACGCGGGCTAAAAGCCCGCCCGGCTGGCGGTGAATCCGCCCCGACAGCTCAAGATCAAGAAGCACCGGCGAGACAGCCGCCGATGGCGCGGCGATGTCGCGAATGAGCTGATCCTCGGCAAGAGGCGAGGGGCCGAGGCGGGCGAGGATCTGCCGGTGCAGCTCGGCGGTTTCCCGCAGGGTTCGCGCTGGGCGTGGCGCGATCGGCCCCGGCGTAGCTGGCGCTATGGTGGCCACTTCCTGCGGCTGGGCGTGCAGGGCCTCGATCACATCGGCGGCCGATCGCACCAGAACCGCGCCATCGCGGATCAGATGGTTGCAACCGCCGGAGCGGGCATCAAAGGGATGCCCCGGCACGGCCAGAACCTCGCGGCCAATCGCCAGCCCCGCCTCGGCTGTGATCAGGCTGCCCGACTTAGCGGCCGCCTCGATCACCACCACCGCCCGCGCCAGCCCCGCGATCAACCGGTTGCGCGTCGGGAAATGCCGCGCTTGCGGCTGCAGCCCCATGGGCTGCTCCGACAGGCGCAGGCCATGATAGCCAATGTCGTGGGTCAGCGCGGCGTTTTCCTGCGGATAGATATAGTCGACCCCGCCTGCCATGACCGCGACTGTCCCGCTTTTCAGGGTTTCACGGTGAACCTCTGCGTCAATGCCTCGTGCAAGGCCAGAGACCGTAACGATCCCTTCCTCTGCCAGCTCTGCCGCCATCCGCCGCGCCATCCTCAGGCCGAGTGACGAGGCATTGCGCGCCCCGACGATCGCAACAAGCGGGCGCCGCAAGAGCTCGACCTTGCCCGCAACCCAAAGCATCGGCGGTGCGTCGGACAAAGCGGTGAGCGCTGCCGGATATTCCGCCTCTCCGCGAAAGACGAGCCGCGCGTTGGCGGCCCGCCCGGCCCTCAATTCGGCCGAAACGACCCCCTCGGGGCAAATCTGATAATCCGCAATCCCCGCATCACGGGCCAAGCGGGGCAGGGCGGCCAGCGCCTTGCCCGCCGACCCGTGTTCGCTGAGGAGGCGATAATAGGTCGAAATCCCGACCCGTCTCGAGCGCAACAGACGGAGTGCCGAAAACCGGTCGTCTTCCGTGGTGGGTGGGAGTCGGGGGTGAGTGGAAGAGCTGATGACTCCTGCCATTCGACGCTCCATCTGTTGCCACACTTGTCTAGAACAGGAATGGTTAATCGGAAGTAAAGCGATGCGGATATTTTGACACGTCAGCCGCCCGCGCCGCCAACTGTCAGCCCGCCGATCAAAAGGCTCGGCTGGCCCACGCCCACCGGAACCCACTGGCCGGCCTTGCCGCAGTTGCCGATGCCCGGATCAAGCGCCATGTCGTTGCCTATGGCGCGGATCTGCTTGAGCGATGTCGGGCCATCTCCGATCAGGGTCGCACCCTTCACCGGCGCGCCGATCTTGCCGTTCTTCACCCGATAGGCCTCGGTGCAGCTGAAAACAAACTTGCCGTTGGTGATATCGACCTGCCCGCCGCCGAAACCCACGGCATAGATACCGTCCTTCAGATCGGCCATCATCGCCGCCGGATCGGCATCGCCCGAGAGCATATAGGTATTGGTCATCCGCGGCATCGGCGCATGGGCAAAGCTCTCGCGGCGGCCGTTTCCGGTGGGCGCCACGCCCATCAGGCGGGCATTCTGCCGGTCCTGCATATAGCCCACGAGGATGCCGTCCTCGATCAAGACGTTCTTCTGGCTCGGCGTGCCCTCGTCATCGACGGTGATCGACCCGCGCCGGTCGGGGATCGTGCCGTCGTCAAGCACCGTCACGCCGGGGGCCGCGACCCGCTGGCCCATAAGCCCGGCAAAGGCGCTTGTGCCCTTGCGGTTGAAATCGCCCTCGAGCCCGTGTCCGACAGCCTCGTGCAGAAGGATCCCCGGCCAGCCCGGCCCAAGCACAACATCCATCACACCGGCGGGCGCCGGCTCGGCCTCGAGGTTGACCTTTGCGATCCGCAGCGCCTCTCGCACATGGCGCTGCCAGACATCCGTGGCGATCACGCCACCCAGATCGACCCGCCCGCCGCCGCCCGCGCCGCCGCTCTCGCGGCGTCCGTCCTTCTCGACGATCACCGAGACATTGAACCGCGCCATCGGCCGGATATCGGTTACAAGCGTGCCCTCGGGCCGCAGTATCGCCACTTCCTGAAGCGAGGCCGCGACCGAGGCCAAGACCTGCACAACGCTCGAATCAAGGCCGCGGGCATAGGCGTCGATCTCCGCCAGAAGCTCGACCTTGGCGGGGAAGGTCGCCCCAAGCATGGGATCGGCATCCGTATAGAGCCTGCGGTTGGTGGCCTGCGGCGCCTCGGCCATAGTGCCGCCGCCACTTCCGACAGCCAGCCGGGTGGTCTCCACCGCACGCTTGAGGGCATTCTCTTCAAGCGTGGTCGAATGGGCATAGCCCGCCGTCTCGCCCCGCACGGCGCGCAGGCCAAAGCCTTCGGAGGCGTCAAAGCTCGCGGTCTTTAGGCGGCCATCGTCGAAGGACAAGACCTCAGACCGCCGCCGCTCGAGGAAAAGCTCGCCATCGTCCGCGCCCGCTGTGGCCTCCCACAGGTGCCTGAGCGCGGTGTCCTGATCCAGTGCGGTCTCAAAGGGGCGGAATGCTTCTGACGTCATGGGATTCCCTCAATACTGCGGCCACTCGATGCAAAAAGCGTCCGTTTGCCGCAATTGCAGTTCTTGAGTTGTGCGTCAGGATATGTGAGATGCATTCGCGGATACAACGGGATTCCGCCCCGCGCTTCGGTGTGGATTCCTAATTGGGCGTGATTGCACGCCGTCAAGAACAGGGTATGACATGCGACTGACCAACCTCGTCACCAAGCTTTCGGCTGCAGCCGGGCTGATCTTTGCTGCCGCTGCCGCCAGCGCGCAGGCCGTCAACCAGCAGCTCGAGATCATCGGCGCACCAAAGGCCGATGGCATTGGCTTCCAGCCGGCCGCCTCGGAATTGGCTCGCGATCTTCAGTGGCTGGATGGCATGATCCTCGTCATCATCACTGCAATCGTGATCTTCGTCGTGGCTCTTCTGGCCTGGGTGATCGTCCGCTACAACAAGCGCGCCAATCCGAACCCCGCCAGCTTCTCGCACAACTCGCCGCTCGAGGTGGCCTGGACGATCGTTCCGATCCTGATCCTCGTCTTTATCGGTGCCTTCTCGCTGCCGACCCTTTTCAAGCAGCAGGAAATCCCGGATGGGGACATCCACATCAAGGTGACTGGCAACCAGTGGTACTGGAGCTATGAATACACCGACGAAGGCATCGCCTACGACAGCTTCATGATTGGCTATGGCGAGGGCAACCTCAACCCGTCGATCAGCGCCCAGCTGGCCGAAGCCGGCTATACCGACCAAGAGTTCCTGCTGGCGACCGACACCGCTGTTGTGATCCCGGTTGGCGCCGTCGTCGTGATGCACGTCACCGGCGCGGACGTGATCCACTCCTGGACCATTCCCGCCTTCGGTGTGAAGCAGGACGCCGTTCCGGGCCGTATCGGCCAGCTCTGGTTTGCTGCCGAGCAGGAAGGCATCTACTTTGGCCAGTGCTCCGAGCTTTGCGGCAAGGACCACGCCTATATGCCGATCACCGTCAAAGTGGTCAGCCAGGCCGCCTATGACGAGTGGCTGGCGGCCGCCAAGGAAGAGCACGGCGTCTGATCGACGCTTGATCTGAGACAGGGCGGGCGCTGCCTGCCCTGTGTGCTTGGGCCCGCTTCGCGGGTCCAGCCACTTCTGGCGGGGCCAACCCGCCACCCAATGGAAGTATGATGACCGACGTGAGCCTAGAGCAGACATCGCATGAAGCCGGGATGGGCGATTATTTTGCCCTTCTGAAGCCCCGCGTCATGTCGCTGGTGGTCTTTACCGCCCTGGTCGGCCTCGTCGTGGCGCCGGTGCCGGTCCACCCGTTCATTGCCTTCGTCGCGATCCTCTGCATCGCCGTGGGCGCGGGCGCCTCGGGCGCACTGAATATGTGGTGGGACGCCGATATCGACCGGATCATGCGCCGCACCGCCAAGCGGCCGATCCCCTCGGGCAAGGTCCAGCCGGGCGAAGCGCTGGGCCTCGGCCTGACGCTCTCGGCCTTCTCGGTGATCTTGCTGGCGTTGGCGACCAACTTCCTCGCTGCGGGCCTTCTGGCCTTCACCATCTTCTTCTATGCCGTGATCTATTCGATGTGGCTCAAGCGCTCGACGCCGCAGAACATCGTGATCGGCGGCGCCGCCGGAGCCTTCCCGCCGATGATCGGCTGGGCCGTGGCCACAGGCGGGGTGAGCCTTGAATCGATCCTGATGTTTGCGCTGATCTTCATGTGGACCCCGCCGCATTTCTGGGCGCTGGCGATCTTCGTGAAGTCCGACTACGGCAATGCCGGCGTGCCGATGCTGACCGAGACCCACGGCCGCCGCGTCACCCGCAATCACATCATGGGCTATATGATCGCGCTGGTGCCGGTCGCCATCGGCATCGCCTTCACCTCGATTGGCGGGCCGATCTATCTGGCGACTGCCGTGGTGCTCAATCTGTGGTTCCTCAAGGCCTGCGTCCGCGTCTGGCGTCGCGATGAGAAGCAAGCCGAGGCCGATAACTTTGCCGCCGAGAAGGCCGCATTCAAGGTCTCGCTCTACTATTTGTTCCTGCATTTCTCGGCGCTTCTGGCCGAGGCGGCCCTGCGTCCGTGGGGCCTCGGAGGCTGGTAATGACGATCAAGGTTGAACACGAGCTGCACCAGCGGCGCAAAGGCCGCAACATGGGCCTTCTGGGGCTACTTCTTGGCTTCGTCGCGCTGGTCTTTCTGCTCACCGTTGTGAAGGTTCAAGAACTGGGCGACGCCAGCAAGTTCCAGGGCTATGATCACGTCGTTCAGCCCGCGCTCGTGCCGCTTGAAGGCGAGGCGGGGGCGGTCGCGTCGGAATGAAGCTCTTCGGCAAGGTCATAGAAGGTCCGCAGAAGACCGTCTTTCAGACCGTCGGCGTTGTCGTCCTGATGGGCGGGCTCGCCTGGGCTTCGGTGCCGTTCTACGACTGGTTCTGCCGAGTCACCGGCTTTGGCGGGGTGACGAATACCGCCGAAACCGGCAGCGATGTCATCCTCGACCAGACAATTACCATCCGTTTTGATGCGTCATTGGATCGCGGTATGCCGTGGGAATTCAAGCCGATGCAGCGCGAAATGACGCTTCGGATCGGCGAAACCGGCCTTGCGTTTTACGAAGCGCACAACCTGACCGATCAACCCGTTGCCGGTCAGGCGTCCTACAATGTGACACCCTATGAAGCGGGTTACTTCTTTGATAAGATTGAGTGTTTCTGCTTTACCGAGCAGTTGCTCCAGCCCGGTGAAAAAGTCGAGATGCCGGTCAGCTTCTATGTCGATCCGGCCATCGTGAACGACCGCGATGCCAAATATGTGCACACGATCACACTCTCTTACACCTTCTATGAAATCGACCTGCCGGACGAGCAGGCGGCTTTGACAAATCCGGCGTCTGACGCCATAGAAACCAACTAAAGACCAAGCCACAGGGAAGACCGTTATGGCGCACGCAAAGAATCACGACTACCACATCCTTCCGCCGTCGATCTGGCCGCTCGTTGGCGCCGTCTCGGCCTTCATCATGCTGTTCGGCTCTGTCCTGTGGATGAAGGACAGCGGGCCCTACATGTTCCTGATCGGCCTCGCGGGCGTCCTCTACACGATGTTCGCCTGGTGGTCGGAAGTGGTCCATGAAGGCCAGACCGGCGATCATACCCCGGTTGTCCGCATCGGCCTGCGCTATGGCTTCATCCTCTTCATCATGTCCGAGGTCATGTTCTTCCTGGCGTGGTTCTGGGCCTTCTTCAAAAGCGCCCTCTACCCGATGGGTCCGATGTCGCCGATCGTTGATGGCGTTTGGCCGCCGGCTGGTATCGAGACCTTCGATCCCTGGCACCTGCCGCTGATCAACACCCTGATCCTTCTGCTGTCGGGCTGTGCCGCCACCTGGGCGCACCACGCCCTCACCCATGACAACAACCGTCAGGATATGAAGACCGGCCTAATCCTTGCGATCGCCCTCGGCGCTCTCTTCACCTTCTTCCAGGCCTACGAATACAGCCACGCTGCCTTCGGCCTGTCGGGCAACATCTATGGCGCGACCTTCTTCATGGCGACCGGCTTCCACGGTTTCCACGTAATCATCGGCACGATCTTCCTCTTCGTCACGCTGATGCGCGTCTACAAGGGCCACTACACCCAGGAACAGCACGTCGGCTTCGAGGCCGCCGCCTGGTACTGGCACTTCGTTGACGTGGTGTGGCTCTTCCTCTTCGCCGCTGTCTATATCTGGGGCCAGTAAGAGCGCCTTTGGCCGGGCAGGGGTTGACCCTTCCCGCCTGATGGAAAAGAAACCAAACGCGCGCGGACCTTCGCGCGCGTTTGTCGTATCAAGAGGGGCAAGGGATGCGCCGCTATTTCTTTCCGGTCCTGATGGGTGTTGTGGGCACGGGCGTGCTCATCAGCCTCGGCTTCTGGCAGATCCAGCGGCTCGATTGGAAGCGCGGTATCCTGCACGAGATCGAAATCCAGATTTCCGCCCCCGCGATTGCCCTTCCCGAGACCCCGACCGAAGCCGAGCTTGAATACCGCGCTGTCGAGTTTCACGGCACGCCCACGGGCCGCGAGCTGCACGTCCTGTCCTCGGGGACCAGCGCCGGCACCGGCTTTCGGGTGATTTCGGCGGTGACGAGCGACGAGGGCCGCACGATCATGGTCGATCTCGGCGTTATGCCGCTCGAAGCCAAGGGCGCCGCCCCCGACCTGACCCCGACCAAGATCCTCGGCAACTTCCTCTGGCCCGACGACAAGACCTCCTCGACCCCCGAGCCCGACCTTGCCAAAGGCATCTGGTTTGCCCGCGATGTTGGGCCGATGGCCGAGGCGCTGGAGGCCGAGCCGATCCTCGTCGTCCTGCGCCAAGCGTCGCATTACGACCCGCGCGTGACGCCGGTGCCGGTAGACACCTCGGGCATCAAGAACGATCACCGCGAATACGCGATCACCTGGTTCATGCTGGCCGCCGTCTGGACGGTCATGTCGCTTTGGCTGATCATTAGAATTGCCCGCCGAAAGGAATAACCCATGCGCTATATCTCGACCCGTGGTCAGGCCCCGGAGCTGAGCTTCGAAGAGGCGATGATGACCGGCCTCGCGCGCGATGGCGGGCTTTATGTGCCGAAGGATATCCCGAAGCTGACCGCCGCCGAGATCGCGGGCATGGCGGGCGACAGCTATGAAGAGATCGCCTACAAGGTCATGCGCCCCTTCATCGGCGAGACCTTCACCGACGCCGAATTCCGCAAGCTCATCGCCGCCGCCTACGCAGGCTTCGGCCATGATGCCCGTGCGCCCTTGGTCCAACTTGGGCCGAACCATTTCCTTTTGGAGCTGTTCCACGGGCCGACGCTGGCGTTCAAGGACTTCGCCATGCAGCTCATCGGTCAGATGATGCAGGCGGCGCTGGCCCGTTCCGGCAAGCGGATCACCATCGTCGGCGCCACCTCGGGCGATACCGGCTCGGCCGCGATCGAGGCCTTTCGGGGGCTCTCCAACGTCGATGTGTTCATCCTCTTCCCGAATGGCCGCGTCTCCGAGGTGCAGCGGCGGCAGATGACCACGCCCGCCGAGGCCAATGTCCATGCCCTCGCGGTCGATGGCGATTTCGATGATTGTCAGGCGGCCTTGAAGGATATGTTCAACGATTTCGTCTTCCGCGACGAGGTCGGCCTTGCGGGGGTCAACTCGATCAACTGGGGCCGCGTGCTGGCGCAGTTGGTCTATTACTTCTCCTCCGCCGTGAGCCTCGGCGCGCCGCACCGCAAGGTGAGCTTTACCGTGCCCACCGGCAATTTCGGCGATATCTTCGCTGGCTTCATCGCCCGCCAGATGGGCCTGCCTATTGAGCGGCTGGTGATCGCCACCAACCAGAACGACATCCTGCACCGCACGCTTGAGTCGGGCATCCAGAAGAAAGAGGGCGTGACCCCCTCGATCAGCCCCTCGATGGATATTCAGGTCTCCTCGAACTTCGAGCGGGCGCTCTTCTACGCCTATGGCCGCGATGGCGCGACCGTGGCCGCCCAGATGGCCGACCTTTCCGCCAAGGGCGCCTTCACCGTCAGCCAAGGCGCGATCGACTGGCTTCGGGCCGAGTTTGCCTCGGGCCGCGCCTCGGAAGAGGAAACCCTCGCCACCATAGCCGCCCAGCGCACCGCCTCGGGCGAGATCCTCTGCCCGCATTCGGCCGTGGGCGTGACGGTCGCCGAAGGGTTCCTCTCGGATGTGCCGATGATCACGCTCGCCACCGCCCACCCCGCCAAGTTCCCCGATGCGGTCGAGAAGGCCTCGGGCATTCGCCCGCCTCTTCCCCCGCGCATGGCAGACCTGTATGACCGTCCTGAACGGGTCACGCGGGTCGCCAACGATCTTGCCGCCCTGCAAAGCCTTATCCGGGAGCGCCGCTCGCGTTGACCATCGAACTTCACACCCTCTCCAACGGGTTCCGCATCGTCACCGAAAATATGCCGGGGCTGAAGTCGGCCTCGGTCGGAGTCTGGATTCTGGCCGGTGGCCGCCATGAGCGCCTCGAGCAGAACGGCATCGCCCATTTTCTCGAACATATGGCCTTTAAGGGCACTAAGACCCGCACCGCCCTGCGGATCGCCGAAGAGATCGAGGATGTGGGCGGCTATATCAACGCCTACACAAGCCGCGACACCACCGCCTATTACGCGCGTGTCCTGGAAGAGGACGTTCCCCTCGGCCTTGATATCATCGCCGATATCCTCACGAACCCGCTTTTCGATCCCGCCGAGATCGAGGTTGAGCGCGGGGTGATTCTTCAGGAAATCGGCCAGACCTTTGACGCGCCCGACGATGTGGTCTTCGACTGGCTGCAAGAGGCGGCCTATCCCGATCAACCGCTCGGCCGCACGATCCTTGGCCCCGCCGAGCGCGTCAGCGCCTTTACCCGCGCCGATTTGGCGGGATTTGTCTCCGAACACTATGGCCCCGGCCAGATGATCCTCGCCGCCGCAGGCGCGATCGACCACGACGCCATCGTGCGCCAAGCCGAGCGCCTCTTCGGCCACCTCTCGCCGGTGATCAGCCCAGCCGCCCCCGTGCCCGCCCGTTTCGGCGGCGGCGAGCGGCGCGAGATCAAGGCGCTCGAGCAGGTGCACTTCACGCTGGCCTTCGAAGCCCCCGACTACCGCGATCCCGCGATCTTCACCGCGCAGGTCTATTCGACCGCATTGGGCGGCGGGATGTCGAGCCGCCTCTTCCAAGAGATCCGCGAGAACCGCGGGCTCTGCTATTCGATCTTCGCCCAGACCGGCGCCTATGACGACGCAGGCCTGACGACGATCTATGCCGGAACCTCGGGCGAGCAGATCGAGGAATTGGCCCTAATCACCATCGACGAGATGCGCCGCGCCACTGACGATATGTCGGAAGCCGAGGTCGCCCGCGCCCGCGCCCAGATGAAGGCGGGCCTTCTCATGGGCCTCGAAAGCCCGTCCTCGCGCGCCGAACGTCTGGCGCGGATGTTGCAGATCTGGAACCGCATTCCTTCGATAGAGGAAACCATCGCCAAGATCGACGCCGTGACCACCCGCGATGTGCGCGATTTCGCAGCCCAGACGGCCACCGCCGGTGCGGCGATGGCCGTCTACGGCCCCGCCGAGAAAACGCCCGCGCTCGGTGCTCTGCGCGAAAGGCTCGCGGCCTGATGCTGGGGATGCGGCGCAAGGTCCGGCTCGAGACAGAGCGGCTGACCCTGCGCCCGCCGATGCATGGCGATTACAAGCCCTGGGCCGATCTGCGCCAGCAAAGCCGCGATCACCTCGCCCCGTGGGAACCCACCTGGTCGACCGACCACCTGATCCGCAAGGCCTTTACCAATCGCGTCTACTGGGCGCAGCGGTCGATCGCCAACGGCTCGGCCGTGCCGCTCTTCCTGATCCGCCGCGAGGACGAGGCGCTGATTGGCGCGATCACCCTCGACAATATCCGCCGCGGCCCCGCCCAATCCGGCACCACCGGCTACTGGGTCGGCGCGCCCTATGCGCGGTCGGGCTATATGCGCGAGGCGCTGCAGGCGGTCGTCCATTACGCCTTTACCACCCTCGACCTCAGCCGCCTCGAGGCCGGCTGCCTGCCGGAAAACGCTGCCTCCCGCGGCCTCCTCGAGAAATGCGGCTATAAATACGAGGGCGTCGCCCAAAGCTATCTCCAGATCAACGGCCGCTGGCGCAACCATGTGCTCTATGCCAACCTTCGGGGCGACAGGCGCGGGAAATCGGACGCGAACTGAAAAGGGCAGGGCATGCTGAACCCGGCGGACGAGATTTTTATCGAAAAGCTGCGCGAGGGCCTGCCCGAAGCCACCTTCCGCGAGGCCTCGGACGCCTATCTCACCGAACCGCGCGGCAAATATCGCGGCAAGGGCGTGGTGATCGCCCCCGCCACGACCGAAGAGGTGGCGTTCGTGGTCAAAGCCTGCGCCAAGGCCCGCGTCGGCATCGTGCCCCATTCCGGCGGAACCGGCCTTGTCGGCGGGCAGGTGATGCCCGAAGGTCCCACCCCCGTGGTCCTCTCGCTCGCCCGTATGAACCGCATCCGCGGCACCTATCCGGCGGAAAACGCGCTCGTGGCCGAAGCGGGCGTGATCCTCGCCGACGTGCAATCCGCCGCCGCCGCCATCGGCCGCCTCTTTCCGCTTTCCCTCGCCTCCGAAGGCTCGGCCCGCATCGGTGGCCTCCTCGCCACCAACGCCGGCGGCGTGAATGTCCTGCGCTATGGCAACGCCCGCGCCCAATGCCTCGGGCTTGAGGTCGTGCTCGCAGATGGTTCGATCTGGAACGGCCTCACGCGCCTGCGGAAAGACAACACCGGTTACGACTTGCGCGATCTGATGATCGGCTCCGAAGGCAGCCTCGGCATCATCACGGCCGCCACCCTGATCCTCGCCCCGCGCCCCCGCTCGGTGGCGACCGCGCTCCTGTCGGTCGGCTCCCCCGACGACGCGCTCAATCTCCTGATGCTGGCGCAAGAGCGTCTCGGCCAGACCATCTCGGCCTTCGAGCTCCTCAGCCGCATGGGCTTCGACTTCATGACCGAGACCGGCGTCGGCGCCCCATGCCCCATCGCGGGTGGGCCCGAATGGATGGTGCTGGCCGAGATCGGCCTCTCCTCTGAAACCGGCGCCGAGGAAGCGATGATGGGCCTCTTCGAAGCGGCCCTTGAGGCGGGCCTCGCCCAAGACGGCGTGATCGCAAGCTCTGAGGCGCAACGCGCCGCCTTGTGGAAAATGCGCGAGGAAATTCCCGAGGCCAACCGCCGCATCGGCGCCGTCTCCTCCCACGACACCTCGGTGCCCCTCTCGGCCATCCCCGAATTCATCGACCGCGCCCGCGCCGCCATCGAAGCCATCGGCCCCTACCGGATCAACTGCTTCGGCCATCTGGGTGACGGCAACCTGCACTACAACGTCTACCCGCCCAAGAGCGAGACCAAGTCCGCCCACGCCCCGCGCCAACGCGAAATCCAGACCGCGGTGCACGATATCGTCCACGCCTTGGGAGGTTCCTTCAGCGCCGAACACGGCATCGGCCGCCTCAAGGTCGACGACCTCGAACGCTACGGCGACCCCGTCAAACTCGCCGCTATGCGCGCGATCAAACAGGCGCTCGACCCTAAAGGCATCCTCAACCCCGGCGTCGTCCTCGCGCCCTGACGCCTTTCTCCGAGGCCCCCAAATATCCTCGGGGGAGTCCGCCTTGGCGGACGGGGGCAGAAAGCCCCCGCTCTAAAGCCCGTCGAAGGCGCAAAGGGCATGAACTTCCATCCCCAACGCCTCGAGCTTCTTGCGCCCGCCCAACTCGGGCAGATCGACGATGAACGCACAGCCGACAATCTCGCCACCCAAGCGCTCCACCAGCTTGATCCCCGCCTCGGCGGTGCCACCCGTGGCCAACAGGTCATCGACCAAGAGGATCTTTTCCCCCGGCTGGATCGCATCGTCATGGACCTCGACCACCGCCTCGCCGTATTCGAGCTGATAGCTCTCCGAAATCGTCGCTCCCGGCAGCTTGCCCTTCTTGCGGATCGGCACGAAGCCCACCGTCAACTGGTGCGCAATCGCGCCCCCAAGGATAAACCCCCGCGCCTCGAGCCCCACAACCTTGTCGATCTCCATCCCCGCATAGGGGTGCAAAAGCTGGTCAATCGTCATCCGAAACCCCCGCGGATCGGCAAAGAGCGTCGTCACATCCCGAAACATGATCCCCTCATGCGGGAAATCGACAATGGTGCGGATATAGTCCTTGACGGTTTTCATGGGGCGCTCCGGCTGGTTACGGGGCTTGGTAGCATGGGGAAGGAGGGGAGGCGAGGGGGATGGAAAGTTCTCAATCCAACACCGGTGCGAGGATGGCGCTGAGCCCTGATCCCACGCGCCTAGCTCATAACACCCGCCCCGCCACAGCCTCCAGCTTCTCCACCATCCCCGCATCCCGCTTCCCCGGCGCGGTCATGATGGCAAACTCGAGCGCCCGGTCGCAACCGCAGCGGCAAGGCTCACGCTCTCCGTTCAGGTAGTCCGGCAGGCGCCCCACAAGCCCCCTTGCGTGATCGGCATTGCCGGTGAGGGTGGCGATGATGGTCGAGATATCGACGGCCCCGTGTTCGGGGTGCCAGCTGTCGTAATCGGTGATCATCGCGGCCGAGCAGTAGCAAAGCTCCGCCTCGCGGGCGAGCTTCACCTCGGGCATATTGGTCATGCCGATCACGTCGCAGCCCCAATTCTCGCGGTAGAGCTTGCTCTCGGCCACCGAGGAAAGCTGCGGCCCCTCCATCGCGAGATAGGTCCCCCCGCGATGGACGTTGATCCCCTGCGCCCGCGCCGCCTGTTCGGCCGCATCGCCAAGGCGGGCACAGACCGGATGGGCAAGGCTCACATGGGCGACACAGCCTGTCCCGAAAAAGGTTTTCTCGCGGGCGAAGGTGCGGTCGATGAACTGATCCACGATCACGAAATCGCCCGGCGCCATCTCTTCGCGGAACGAGCCGCAGGCCGAGACCGAGATCAGATCCGTGACCCCCAGCCGCTTCAAAGCGTCGATATTGGCGCGATAGGGGACGGTCGAGGGCGAATGCACATGCCCGCGCCCGTGGCGGGGCAGAAAGGCCATCGGTATGCCCCTAAGCGTGCCGGTCAGGATCTCGTCCGAAGGATCGCCCCAAGGCGTCTCGACCCGTTGCCAAGCCGCCCCTTCAAGCCCCGCGATCTCATAGACCCCCGACCCGCCGATCACTCCGATTTTCGTCTGCACGTCTTGCCCTCCGCCTGTTTGCGAAGGGCAGTCTAGAAAGCCTACGCCGCGGTGTCGATGATCTCGAAATCGTGGGTCAGGGTCGCGGTTGCCGCCATCATCGCCGAGGCCGAGCAGTATTTGTCGATCGACAGTTGCACCGCACGTTCGACCTTGGCGGGGTTGAGCTTTTTGCCTTCAACGATGAAATGTATATGGATCTTGGTGAAAACCTTGGGCTCGGTCTCGGCCCGCTCGGCAGTCACCTCGACCCGGCAATCCACGATGGCCTCGCGTCCGCGCTCGAGGATCAGAACCACGTCAATCGCCGAACAGCCGCCGGTGCCGATCAGCAAAAGCTCCATCGGCGAGGGGCCGGGCTTGGGAACATCATTATGGGCGGTGCCAAATGCGATGGCGTGGCCGCTTTCGGTCTGGCCGACAAATGTGCGGTTTCCGGCCCAGGTGACGGTGGCTTTCATGTCGATGTCCTTATGTTGTCGCGCAAGGCATACTGCGCCCGCAGGTGGCCCGCAATCGGCCAAATCAGCACTATTTGTCGTCGGGGCGCCTGAGCTCGAAGGGTTCGCTGATCCGCGCGTAATCGCGATAGCCGAGACGAGCCAGAGGCTCGAAAAGGCCAAGCTCGAACCGCCCTTCTTGCAGGTAGTCGTCGCGCATATGCACGCCCGTCACCTCGCCAAAGACAACGTGGGATTTGCCGCCCTTGAGTGCGACGATCTCGGTCACCACGCATTCGAGCGTTGCCGGGCTCTCGACCACGCGCGGGCAATTGATCGTTTCGCATTCGGCCTTGGCGATGCCCGCATAGGCAAACTCATCCACCCCATGCGCAACCGAGGCCGAGGTGCGGTTCATCTCGTCGCGCTGGGCGTAGGCCACGATGTTGACCGCAAAGACCCCGCTCTCGCGGATATTGCGCAGCGAATCCTTGATGCCGGTGGAGGCAAACATCACCTGCGGCGGCTCATAGGCAACGGCGTTGAAGAAGGAATAGGGGGCAAGGTTATCGCCTTCGGGCCCGCGCGACGAGATCCAGCCGATCGGCCGCGGCGCGACAATGGCGCTAAAGGGATTGTGGGGAAGCCCATGACCCGCATCCGGCCGATAGAACATCTTTTGCCCTTTCCACTGTTTGCGGGACAGTTAATGTCTTGGCAGGCGCGCTTCCAGTCCTTAAAGGGGAAAAACCCGGATCAATGATAGAGCTGACCGTCGAAAAACCCGAAGACTGGTGGGAAGTCGAGGCGCAATATGACCTGTGTTTTGCACCGGGACGGACAGCCCTTTCCTCCTATCGCCTTCGAAATGGCGTCGATCCGATCCGTGATCTGTGCATCCTTGCCCGCGACAGCGATGGCATCCTAGCAGGCGTGATCCGAAACTGGCCGGTGAAGGTCGGCGGCAAGCCCGCGATTCTGCTTGGCCCCGTGGCGGTTCACCCGACGCGGCAGGGCGAGGGGCTGGGGGCCACCCTGATGAACGAGGCTTTGACCCGGGCGATGGCGCTGGGCTGGGAGCGGGTGATGCTTGTGGGCGATCTGCCCTATTACAAGCGCTTCGGCTTTTCCAAGCTCGAGGGCGTGGTCATGCCGCCGCCGACCAACCCCGAGCGGGTCTTGGGGATCGAGCTTGTCGAGGGGGCGTGGGAAGGCGTCACGGGCTGCGTGCGCCGGGCGCTCTGAGCGCAGGCGATTGCATTGCCGCGCAAGGCCGCCCATCTATGAGCCATGACAGGTAAGGATCGCAGGATGAAGCTGATCAATCCCGAGCGCCCGCTCGATGCGGCCGGACGCGCCGAGATCGTCGCACTGGTGGAGCGTCAGCGCGCCGCCTCGGGCCTGCTGATGACCGCCATCAACTATATGGGCGGACAGGTCGAGGATGCGCTCAAAGTGCTCCCCAAAGGCTTTCGCGACCAGATCGACGCCGCCGCTCGCGCCGCGCTGGCCCAAAGCTATGGCCTTGCCCAGAAGAGCCGGCAAGGCAGCCTCGGCCGTTCAACCGCCTCGGAGCGGATGAACCGCGTGTTGGGGACGATTTCGGGGGCGCTGGGCGGCCTCGGCGGCATCGGCACAGCGCTGGCCGAACTTCCCGTGGCCACAACCCTGATCTTCCGCGCCGTGCAAGGTGTGGCAGAAGCCCATGGTGAGGATCTCTCAGATCCTGAAATCCGCACCCAATGCCTCATGGTCTTTGGCGCAGGCGAGCCGGGCAGCGGCGATGACGGCATCGACACGAGCTTTTTCGGCGCCCGCCTTGGCATCACCGGCCCCGCCCTCAACAGCCTCATCGCCCGCGTCGCCCCGCGCTTTGCCGCCGTCCTGAGCCAGAAACTCGCTGCCCAAGCTGTCCCCATCCTTGGTGCGGCAGCGGGAGCGGGTACGAATTATGCCTTCGTCGGCTACTACACCGAAATGGCCCACGTCCACTTCGGCCTCCGCCGCCTGACCCAACGCTATGACGAGACCGAGGTGATCGAAGAGTTTCACCGGGTGCTTGGGCAGAAGAGGCTCGGGAAGAAGAGCGCCTAACCCTGCCCCGCCAGCCAGTCGGTCACCGCTTTCCGCACCGACTGGTCACCGCGGTTCCGTGCCTCGTCGATCACCGCCTTGGCCTCGTCGAGGTTGACCCGCCGCAAGAGGTGTTTCACCGGCCCGACCGAGGGGGCCCGCATCGACAGGGCGCGGAAGCCGATGGCGGCAAAGCACATGGCCTCGATGGGCCGCCCCGCATCCTCGCCGCAGAACGACAGGGGCTTGCCCGCCGCCTCGCAGCGGCGGACGACCTGTTCGAGGAAATTCAGGAAGCTCGTGTTCAGCGTGTCATAGCGGCGGCGCACCATCTCGTTCTCGCGGTCGGCGGCGAAGAAGAACTGCTTGAGGTCGTTGCCGCCGACCGAGATGAAATCCACCTCGTTGAAGAAGGTATCCGGCGCAAAGGCCAGCCCCGGCGTTTCCAGCATCGCCCCGATCTCGAGCTTCGAGGGGAGGGAGTGCCCGAGGATCTCTTCCCGCTCCAGCGTCTTGAGTACCTCGGCCCGCGCCGAGCGGAATTCCTCCATCTGGGCGATGAAGGGGAACATGATGGTCAGGGGCCGCCCGGCCGAGGCTCGCATCAAAGCCTGAACCTGCATCCGCAGGATCCCCGGCTTATCAAGGCCCACACGGATCGCCCGCCAGCCCATCGCCGGGTTCGGCTCGTTCAGGGCCTTCATATAGGGCAAGACCTTGTCCGAGCCGATGTCGAGCGTGCGGAACACCACCCGCTTGCCCTTGGCCGCATCCATGACGCGGGTATAGAGCGCCGAAAGCTCGGCCCGGCGCGGCATCTGGTTGCGGATCAGGAACTGAAGCTCGGTGCGGAAGAGGCCAACGCCGTTGGCGCCCGACCCCGAGAGCGACGGCAGATCGGCCATAAGCCCTGCGTTCATGTTAAGCTCGATCGTCCTGCCCGAAAGGTCGGTCGCCGGAAGATCGCGGATCGAGGCATAGCGTTCCTGCGCGCGGGCGGCCATGGCGACCTTGTCGCGGAAGGCGGTCTGCACCGTGTCGTCGGGGCGCAGGTGGACGAGCCCCTGATCGCCATCGACAAGGATTGTGTCGCCGTTGAGCGCCTCGGTGGTGATCCCTTCGGCATGGATCAGAAGCGGGATCGCCCAAGCGCGGGCGACAATGGCGGCGTGGCTGCCGACCGAACCCTCTTCGAGCACGATGCCCTTGAGCTTTTTGCCGTATTCCAAAAGCTCGCCGGGTCCGATGTTGCGGGCGACAAGGATCGGGTTTTCTGGCATCTCGGCGCCGGTGTCGTTGCCTTGGCCCGTGAGAATCCGCAAAAGCCGGTTCGACAGATCGTCGAGATCGTGCATCCGGTCGCGTAGATAGGCGTCGGTCGCCTGGCTCATGCGGGTGCGGGCGAACGATTGCTCTTTCTCGACCGCGGCTTCGGCCGAAAGGCCAAGCTCCACATCCTCTTCCATCCGCCGGATCCAGCTGCGGGAATTGGCAAACATCCGGTAGGTTTCCATCACCTGCACCTGCTCGGCGCTGACGGTGGTGGTTTGGGTGAGCATATCGTCGACCGAAGCCCGCAGGGTCTCGATCGCGGCGCGCAGGCGCTCAAGCTCGGCGGTCGGATCGTCGGCCACCGGATTGGTGACGACGACGCGCGGCTCGTGCAGATAGACACGGCCCTCGACCGCCCCTTCCTGCGCGATGCCGGCGCGGAACGTGACCGGCTGCTGGTGCCGCGCCGACAGCGCCGCGCCCTCGCCGACAAAGGCGCCAAGCTCGGTCATCTCGGCCAGCACCATGGCAACCACCTCGAGCGCATAGACCTCGTCGGCGGTAAATTCCCGCGCTGCCTTGGACTGGATCACGAGAACGCCTAGCGCGTTGCCGACTCGCTGGATCGGCACGCCGCAAAAGCTCGAATACCGTTCTTCACCGGTCTCGGGCATATAGCGAAAGCCCTTCTCGGCGGGGGCGTTGGCGGTGTTGATCACCTCGCGCGATTTCGCCGCGCGGCCCACGAGGCCCTCGCCCAGCCGCAGGCGCGTCTGGTGGACGGACTCGGGCTGCAAACCTTCGGTCGCGCAAAGCTCGAGCGTCTCGGCATCGCGGAAAAGATAGATCGAGCAGACCTCGGCCAGCATCGACGAGGCGATGAGCTTGACGATCCGGTCAAGCCTGTCTTGCCCCGCACTGCTTTCCGCCAGCGCATCGCGCAGACGCCCCAAAAGCTTGCGGCTCTCGCTTTCCAACCTGTCGGGCATAAGCCTCACCTTGCCGTTCAGGCAGAGCTATAGGCGATTGGGGGCGAAAAGGGGAGGGGGAATGAGGGGGGAGGCGGCATCTCTCGCCTTGTGTAGCTTTGTGCAATTTCTGCTAGCGGGGCGGGTCGTTGACACATCGGAAATTACCGATCACAAACTCTGTATGGGAACGAAAGCACTGAACTTTGTGAAGTATTACCGCCGCCTCATCTGAGTGCGGTGCTAAATTATTTGCTGCCGCCGTATGGTGGCAGGTGATTGGCTCCTACGGCGCAATTGAGCCAGAAATGCAAAATAAAACCCTTCCTCTTGAAACCCAAACCGGAGTGTTCCGTTGTGCGTGCCTTTCAGATGTTCGACCGATTGTTGAGATGGTCGGCGAACTCGCCGCACACCATGGGGACGAAGCAACGCTGACCTCGGAAGGCCTGATCAGGGATGCGTTCGGACCGGCGCCGTGGCTCCATGTTCTCGTTGCCGAAGTTGGCGGCGAGTTGGTGGGCTACGCGGTCCTTTGTGGACTGACCCAGCTTCATTTCGGACGGCGGGGTTTGGACATGCATCATTTGTTCACAAAGGCCCCGTCGCGTGGCCGAGGGATTGGGCAGAGCCTCGTCGAAGCCTGCAAGATTCGGGCAAAGGAACTGTCTTGCGACTACATGACCGTGAGCACCCATCCCGACAACACCAAGGCCCAGGACTTCTACCTGTCAGCAGGTTTCGAACGCCGTACCTCTGGGGCACCACGTTTCGCGATCAGGCTTTGATATTGAACAGCTTTCAAACGCGGGGCGCGGCTCAGACGAGCGCTAGCGTCGCGCTCCGATGGCCCCGGACCGGTCTCAGCTTGCCGCCTTGTCCAGCCCGAACGCATCATGGAGCGTCTGCACGGCGAGCTCCATGTATTTGCGGTCGATCAGGACCGAGATCTTAATCTCGGAAGTGGTGATGACCTTGATGTTGATCCCTTCTCCGGCCAGCGCCTTGAACATATCGGCGGCGACGCCCGCGTGGCTGCGCATACCAATGCCCACGACCGAGACCTTGGCAACGCCCGCATCCACATCGAGATCGGCATAGCGGATATCGCCTCGTTCCTGCGCGGCCTTGATGGCCTTTTCGGCGCGCAAGACCTGATCGGTCGGGCAAGAGAAGGTCATGTCAGTGCGGCCGTCTTCCGAGATGTTCTGAACGATCATGTCGACGTTCACGCCCGCCTCGGAGAGGGGCCCAAAGATCGCGGCGGCGATGCCGGGGCGGTCGGCGACCGAGATGAGGGTCATCTTCGCTTCATCGCGGCTATAGGCGACACCGGCGACAACATTGCTTTCCATGATTTCCTCCTCGTCGCAGACAAGCGTGCCCGCGGTATCAGACTGTTCTTCAAAGCTGCTGAGAACCCGCAGCCGGACCTTATAGCGCATCGCCAGCTCGACCGAGCGGGTCTGCAAGACCTTGGCGCCCAGCGAGGCAAGCTCGAGCATTTCCTCGAAAGCGATCTTGTCGAGCTTGCGCGCCTTCGAGCAGATGCGCGGGTCGGTGGTATAGACGCCGTCCACATCCGTGTAGATATCGCAGCGCTCGGCGCCGAAGGCGGCGGCAAAGGCCACGGCGGTTGTATCCGAGCCGCCACGGCCGAGCGTGGTGATCCGGCCCTCGGCGCTCAGGCCCTGAAAGCCCGCAACCACGGCGACCTTCATACCCTCGGCAAACTTGCGGTCGATATTCTCGCGCGGGATCGAGACGAAACGGGCCGAGCCATGCGCCGAGGTGGTGTTGATCGGCACCTGCCAGCCCTGCCAGCTGCGCGCCATTACACCCATTTCCTGAAGCCGCAGAGCCATGAGGCCGGCGGTCACGTTCTCGCCCGAGGCCACAACGGCATCGTATTCCCGCGCGTCGTAAAGCGGCGAGGTTTCGTTGACAAAGCCCACGAGCTTGTTGGTCTCACCCGACATGGCCGAGACGATGACGATCACGTCATAGCCTTTGGCAACCTCGACGGCGACGCGCTTGGCGGCGCGGTGGATGCGGTCCACGTTGGCGACCGATGTGCCGCCGAACTTCATCACGAGAATGGGCATCATCGTCCCTTGCTTAAAGTCGCCGCTTCATACGGTTCCTTGAAGGGTCGCGCAATGCGACAATCGCTGCGGGCTCTGCTCCTGCAGCATTTTGGCGCGCTCGCGTGGCTTTTCGGGCCTAGAAGGGGTGGGCGCGGCCATCCCATGTCTCGAAACAGCCCGTCGTTTCCAGGGAAAGCGCGTCGAATCGGGCAATAAGGCCCGAGGCGGCTTCCGTGGTTCCGATATCGGCCCCCGCGCCGCCCATATCCGTCTTGACCCAGCCGGGGTGATAGATGCCGACCGCGATCCCGTCTTTCCTCAGATCGGTCGCCAGATTGCGCCCGAGGTTCAGCGCCGCCGCCTTCGAGGCGCGGTAGATATAGCTACCGCCCGAGGCCTTGGTGTCCGAAGCCATCTGGCTCGAGATGATGGCGATCTTGGCGCCTTCGGCCAGTTTGAGGTTCGGCATCAGCGCCTGAATCGTCAGGAACACGCCGGTCACATTGGTGGCGAATGTCTGCGCCCACAACTCCGGCGCATAGCCGGTGACAAAGCGCTGACCCTTCTCGAGATAAAGGCCCGCGTTGCAGATCAAAAGCTCGACCGGCTGGCCGTCCAGCGATTTCGCCAGCGCCTTCTGCGCGGCGGGGTCGGTCACGTCGAGCGGCGCAAGCCCGCCCTTGGGGCTGCGGGCCGTGCCGATGGCCTCGCGGCTCGCCTTGGCATAGCCCTCGAGCAAGGCCGCGCCGATCCCGCGGTTGGCGCCGGTGATAACAATGGTCATGGGGTCTTCCGATCAGTTGGTGCGCTTGCGCGGGGTAAAGGGCAGGGGGGCCACGGGCACGCCGTCCTCCAGTAGTTTCTTGGCCTCCTCGATCTTGGCCTCGCCATAGATCGCCCGCGTCGGCACCTCGCCCTCGTGCATGGCCCGCGCCTCGGAGGCGAAGCTCATGCCGACATATTCGGAGTTCTTCTCGACCTCCTGCCGCAGGTTGGCCATCGCCTCTTCGAGCGGGGTCTTCTCATCTGCCAAGGGGCGCTGGCCCGGCTCGGTCCGCACCGAAGGCGCCATCAGGGTTTTTTCAACCGCCGTCGAGCCGCAGATCGCGCAGGACAGCATGCCAGAGGCCTTGAGCGTGTCAAAGGCATCGGCCGACTTGAACCAGCTGTCAAAGCCGTGGCCCTTGTCGCATTTGAGGCTGTAGCGGATCATGTCCCGTTCCTGAGAGGCAACCCTTGCCAATCTAATGACAAACGCGGCCCGCGCAAAGGGTCAACGCGACAAATGCAACGGATCAAAGCTGCGCAGGATCGCCTTGAGTTCGGGCTCGTCCACCTTCTTGGCCGCCTTCTTGAGCGAGAACCATTTTCGGATGCGCTGTTCCCGCTCGGGCCACTCGGCCAGAATTTCGGTCACAAGAACCGGATAGACCAGCACAATCACCGGAATATCGCCGGTCTTGAGCCGCTTCACATAGGAATAGACGCCAAGGCAGGTGTCCTTCGGTGTGCCCTTCAGGCCCGCTTCCTCATAGGCTTCGATCGCGGCGGCATCGGCGGGCGTCTGCTTGTGCATCGGCCAGCCCTTGGGCAGGATCCACCGCTTGGTGCGGCGGCTGGTGACGAGGCAGACCTCGACCTCGCCCTCGACGATCCGGTAGCAGAGCGCCGCAAATTGCGAGCGCACATCGGTCTTGCGCCCCGATTGAAACTTGAGCGAGATCTGAACGGGTCCGGACATTGGTTCGCCTGCCATGAACTCTCCGGCTGCTTGCTGCTCCTAGGCCGGTGAAATGCTTTTTATTGCGGGCGATTGTGCCCGATTTCTTCATGGGTTGCCAGCCACAATGGCAAAGCGATATTTGCAGGCCATGTTCAAGCGCCTTCTGCCCATTGTCGCGGCGATGTTGCTGGCCCTGCCCGCCGGGGCCGGCCCCTTGGTCATCTTCGCCGCCGCCAGCCTGCAAGGCCCGCTCGACGAGGCGGTGGCCGGATGGGAGGCCGAGACCGGAGGCGAGGCCCTGATCTCCTACGCGGGGACCTCGGCCCTCGCCCGCCAGATCGACGCAGGCGCGCCCGCCGACATTTTCATCTCGGCCAGCGCCGACTGGATGGACTGGCTTGAAGGTGCGGGCGGGATCAACCCCGAAAGCCGCGTCGACCTTTTGGGCAATGCGCTCGTGGTCGGGGGGCATGGCGATCCTATTGATCCTCTGGACGAGCTGCCCGCCCGCTTGGGCGAGGGCCGCATCGCTCTGGCGCTGACCAATTCCGTCCCCGCCGGCATCTATGCCCGCACAGCGCTCGAGGCGCTAGGCCTTTGGGAGCCGCTCGCGGCGCGCATCGTCGAGACGGACAACGTCCGCGCCGCCCTCACACTCGCCGATCTGGGCGAGGCCGAGATGGCCATCGTCTACCGCTCCGACGCCACCGCCGCGCCCGACCTTGCGATCCTCGCGACCTTCCCCGAGGCGGCGCACCCGCCGATCGTCTATCCAGCCGCCGTCACCGCCGAGAGCGCCGCACCCGAAGCCGCCGCCAGCCTCCTTCAGTGGTTGCAGGGCGGGGCCGCTGCCGCCATCTTCCTCTCTGCGGGTTTCGATGTGAAAGGGGGGCCGTGATGGAAGGGCTCGGCCCCGAAGAATGGCAGGCCGTCTGGCTTTCGGTTCGCGTGGCCGCAACCGCGACGCTTATCAGCGTGCCGCTTGCCCTTCTTGCCGCGCTGGCCTTGGCGCGGGGTCGGTTCCCGGGGCGCTGGGCCTTCAATATCCTCGTCCACCTGCCGCTGATCATGCCGCCTGTGGTGACGGGCTACCTCCTCCTCCTCGCCTTTGGCCGCAAAGGCCCGCTTGGCGCCTTCTTCGATGAGGTATTCGGCCTCGTCTTCGCCTTCCGTTGGACCGGAGCCGCCCTTGCCGCCGGTGTCATGGGCTTCCCCCTTGTCGTCCGCGCCATTCGCCTCGCCATCGAGGCGGTCGACCCCAAGTTCGAAGAAGCCGCCGCCACCCTCGGCGCCTCGCGCTGGCGCATCTTCTCCACCGTGACCCTGCCGATGATCCTGCCCGGCATCCTCGCGGGTGCGATCCTCGGCTTCGCCAAGGGCTTGGGCGAGTTCGGAGCGACGATTACCTTCGTCTCCAACATCCCCGGCCAGACCCGCACCCTGCCGCTCGCCATCGATGCCGCCCTCGATGTGCCGGGGGCCGAGCCTTTGGCCTTAAGCCTCGCGGTCGTCTCGGTCGTCCTCGCCGCTGCGGCGCTTGGCCTCTCGGAATGGCTTGCGCGGCGCTCGCTCAAGAAAACGGGGGCGCTCTGATGCTCTCTGTCGATCTGCGGATAGAGCTCCCCGACTTCACCGCCGAGGCCGCCTTTGAGGCCCCCGCCGGCGTTACCGCCGTTTTCGGCCGCTCCGGCGCGGGCAAGACCACACTCATCAACGCCTTGGCCGGTCTCGTCCGCCCCGCCTCTGGCCGGATCGAGGTGGGCGGCACCGTCCTTTTCGACGCCGCCAAGGGGATCGACCTCGACGTTCAGGCCCGCAAGGTCGGCTATGTCTTTCAGGATGGCCGTCTTTTCCCGCACATGACCGTCGCCCGAAACCTCGTCTATGGTGGCTCGGTCGACGCCGAGCGGGTGATCGCCATGCTCGGCCTCGGCCCGCTTCTTCAGCGGATGCCAGCGACCCTCTCCGGCGGCGAGCGCCAACGTGTAGCCTTGGGCCGCGCTCTCATGTCAGGCCCGCGAATCCTTTTGATGGACGAGCCGCTTTCCGCACTCGACGCCGAGCGCAAAGAGGAAATCCTGCCCTATCTCGAACGCCTGCGCGACGAGACCAAGCTGCCAATCCTCTATGTCAGCCACGATATGTCCGAAGTGGCGCGTCTGGCAACGACGCTGGTGATCCTCGATCGGGGCAGGGTGCTGCGGGCGGGACCGGTGGCCGAAGTCCTCTCCGATCCCGCCTCGGTCCGCAGCCTCGGCGTGCGCGAAGCGGGCGCGGTGATCACCGGTACGGTCGAAAGCTATGACGCCACCGACGACCTCAGCCGCCTTGTCTTTGATGGCGGCGTGTTGATCCTGCCCTGCCGCCTCGGCCCCGAAGGCACGACCGCACGCGTCCGCGTGGCGGCATCGGATGTGATTCTGGTCCGCACCGCCCCGAAAGAGATCAGCGCCCTCAACGTCTTGCCGGTGAAGATCACCGGCCTCGCCCAAGGCAAAGGCCCCGGCGTCGCGGTTGGCCTCGAAGCCGGAAGCGGCCGCCTCCTCGCCCGAGTCACAAGACGCTCGGCTGCGGCGCTCGAGCTGAAGGAAGGGCAGGAGATATTCGCGATTATCAAAGCCACGGCCGTTGCGCGGCGGGATATCGGGCATAGCTAGGGTCGGCCCTGTGGGGCGCCACCGACTGTCCTGAGGGGGGATGGTGCTGCGAGAGAGGATTGAACTCTCGACCTCTCCCTTACCAAGGGAGTGCTCTGCCACTGAGCTACCGCAGCGTCCGTGAGGCGGGGGATTAGCGGCAATCCGCTGGACGTGCAAGCCCTCTCTGGACGGTTTTTGCACCTTCCTTTAACACGGGGGCCATGACGAAGATTTCAAGCCCGAAAACCGGGGCCAAGCCGGGCGCGAGCCGCGACGACAGGCTCAAGGCTGCGCTCAAGGCCAATATTGCCCGGCGCAAGGCGCAGGCACGGGCGCGGGCGGCATCGGGCCAAGAGATTGACATGGAGGCAGAGGCCGGAGAAGCCTCGCCATTGAGGAAAGAGTAGGCAGGTATGGATTCCATTATTGTTCGGGGTGGCACGCCCCTTCACGGCCAGATTCGCATCGCGGGCGCCAAGAACGCGGCACTGACGCTGATGCCGGCCACGCTTCTGACCGAAGAGCCGCTGACGCTCACCAACGTCCCGCGCCTGTCGGACATCCGCACCATGAGCCAGCTTCTGCAATCGCTCGGCACCGAGGTTGCCTCGATGCAGGGCGGGCAGGTGATCACGCTCTCGAGCTATAATCTCGCCTCGACCACCGCCGATTACGAGATCGTCCGCAAGATGCGCGCCTCGAACCTCGTCCTCGGTCCGCTTCTGGCGCGGGAAGGCCGCGCCACCGTCTCGCTCCCCGGCGGCTGCGCCATCGGCGCCCGCCCGATGGATATCCATATCACTGGCCTCGAGGCGCTCGGCGCCGAGATCGAGCTGCGCGACGGCTATCTCCACGCCAAGACCAAGGGCGGCCTTAAGGGCGCCGTGGTCGAACTGCGCTTTGCCTCGGTGGGCGCGACCGAGAACATCGTCATGGCGGCAACGCTCGCCAAAGGCACGACCGTCTTGAAAAACGCGGCCCGCGAGCCGGAAATCGTCGATCTGGTCAAATGTCTCCGCGCCATGGGGGCTGAGATCGAGGGCGAAGGCACCTCGACCATCACCATCGAGGGCGTCGACCGCCTGCACGGCGCGACCCATCAGGTCGTGACTGACCGGATCGAACTTGGCACCTATATGATCGCCCCGATCATCGCCGGTGGCGAAGTCGAGCTCATTGGTGGGCGCACCGACCTTCTGCAATCTTTCTGCGAGAAACTCGACGAGGCGGGCGTGTCAATCACCGAGAACCCCACTGGGCTCAAGGTAGCCCGCAAGAACGGCCGCATCCGCGCGGTCAACGTCAAGACAGAGGTTTTCCCCGGCTTCCCGACCGACCTTCAGGCGCAGATGATGGCGCTCATGTGCACCGCCTCGGGCGAAAGCCACCTCGAAGAGACAATCTTCGAGAACCGCTTCATGCACGCGCCGGAATTGATGCGCATGGGCGCCCAGATCGACGTGCATGGCGGTGTTGCCACGGTGAAAGGCGTCGAACGCCTGCGCGGCGCGCCCGTGATGGCAACCGACCTGCGCGCCTCGGTCTCGCTCATCCTCGCAGGCCTTGCAGCCGAGGGTGAAACCCGCGTCGCCCGCGTCTATCATCTCGATCGCGGCTATGAGCACGTCGAGGAAAAGCTGAGCGCCGTGGGCGCCTCGATCGAAAGGATGAAGGGCGAGTGAGCGAAGACGCACGGTTCGAAGACGCAGGCGAAGCCCCGCTGCGGCTAAGGGCACTCGACACAGAGGATCTCTCGGTCCTCTCGGCCTTGGTGCAAGATGCGATCTTCCCCGGCTCGGAAATGCTCTGGCTGCCGAAAGAGCGCCGCTTCGCCCTCCTCCTCAAGCGCTTCCGCTGGGAAGACACCGACGCCGCCGCCAAACGCGGCCGCCCGGTTGAACGTGTGCAATCCGTTCTGGCCGTAGAAGACGTGATGAAGGTCCGCTCGCAGGGAATCGACCGGCGAGATAGCGACACGATCCTTTCGATCCTGTCTGTCGTATTCACCCCCGGCGAGGACGGCACCGGCACGGTGGAATTGACCCTCGCAGGCGATGGCGCCATCGCTTTGGATGTCGAGGCTCTCGAGATCGTCCTAAAAGACGTGACCCGCCCCTATATCGCACCTTCCCACAAGACGCCCGATCACGGCGCGTGAGGGGCTCTGCCCCTCTGGCCTTCGGCCATTCACCCAGGGATACTTTTGGGCCTCTGAGAGGAAATGGATGTGCTTCTCCGAGGCCCATAAATATCCCGGGGGTGAGCGCGCAGTGCGAGGGGGCAGAGCCCCCTTTCTCCTCCCGCCATTGAAGCATCGGGCCGCGCTCGTTATCAGGACTGGAACAGGAGATGATAATGCCGCAATTTCTTGAGTCCGCGAGCCCCGATTTCGAGGTGGCATTCACCCGCCTTCTTGGCATGAAGCGCGAGGATAGCCCCGATGTCGATGCCATTGTCGCTTCGATCATTGCCGATGTGCGGTCTCGCGGCGATGCGGCGGTGATCGAGCTGACGGCCAAGTTTGACCGGCTGACACTGACTCCCGAAACGCTCCGATTCTCCGATACAGAGATCGACGCGCTTTGCGCCAAAGTGCCCGCTGCCGAACGGGAGGCGCTTGAGCTCGCTGCGGAGCGCATTCGCTCCTATCACACCCGCCAGATGCCAGATGATGCGAGCTGGACCGATGAGACGGGCGCAACCCTTGGCTGGCGTTGGACGGCTGTCGAGGCGGCGGGGCTTTATGTGCCGGGAGGGCTTGCCTCCTATCCGTCCTCCGTTCTGATGAATGCGATCCCCGCAAAGGTCGCCGGTGTGGATCGTCTTGCCATTACCGTTCCGACGCCGGACGGTCAGGCCAATCCGCTCGTTCTGCTCGCTGCCCGCCTTGCCGGTGTCGACGAGGTCTACCGCATCGGCGGGGCTCAGGCGATTGCCGCGCTCGCCTATGGCACCGAGACCATCGCTCCGGTCGACAAGATCACCGGACCCGGCAACGCTTTCGTCGCGGCCGCCAAGCGGCGTGTTTTCGGCAAGGTCGGCATCGACATGATTGCCGGCCCCTCGGAAATCCTCGTCATTGCGGATGGCGACAACGATCCCGACTGGATCGCCCTCGATCTTCTGAGCCAAGCCGAGCATGACGAAAGCGCCCAGTCGATCCTGATCACCACCGATCCCGACTTTGGCCGCGCCGTCGCTGCCGCGGTCGACAAGCGCCTCGAGACCCTCGAGCGCCGCGCCATCGCCGGGGCCAGCTGGCGCGAATTTGGCGCGGTGATCACCGTGCGCGATCCGGACGAGGCTTTGCGCCTCGCCGACCGGATCGCCCCTGAACACCTCGAGCTGTGTGTCGCGGATGCCGAGGCCCTTGCCGCCCGCATCCGCCACGCGGGCGCGATCTTCATCGGTGGCTGGACGCCCGAAGCGATCGGCGATTACATCGGCGGGCCGAACCACGTTCTTCCCACGGCCCGTTCGGCGCGGTTCTCGTCGGGGCTTTCGGTGATGGATTTCCTCAAACGCACGACCCTCTCGCGGATGACCCCCGAAGCGCTGCGTGCTATTGGTCCTGCCGCCGAAACGCTGGCGAAATCGGAAAGCCTCGAGGCGCACGGCCTTTCGGTCCGCGCCCGGCTTGACCGGCTGAACAAGGGATAGGCCATGTCAAAAATCATCCATATCGAGCTTGACGATTCCGGTCTCCCGGCCCCGACCCCCGAGATCGAGCAGGAACGTCGTGTGGCGATGTTCGATCTTCTTGAGGCCAACAGCTTCGCATTGCCCGCCCGCGAGGGGCGCGAGGTGCCACCGGGGCCCTACAAGTTCCACCTGTCGATCCGCGATCGCCGCCTCGTCTTTGGCATCGCCACCGAGGACGAGACGCCCGCCGGAGAGTTTCACCTCTCACTCGGGCCGTTCCGGCAGGTGGTGAAGGATTACTTCCAGATTTGCGAGAGCTATTTCGACGCTGTGAAAACCGCCGCCCCGAGCCAGATCGAAACCATCGACATGGCCCGCCGCGGCATCCACAACGAAGGCGCCCGCGTGCTGCAAGAGCGTCTCGAAGGCAAGGCCGAGGTCGACACCGACACCGCCCGCCGCCTCTTCACCCTGATCTGCGTTCTGCATTTCGGGGGCTAGGATGGAGGCAGACAAGAGCCCCAGCGCCCTGCCGCAATCTGTCTTGTTCTGCTGCGATCATAACGCGGTCCGCTCGCCTATGGCCGAGGGGATCATGAAGAAGTTCTACGGTCAGGCCTGCTATATTCAGTCGGTCGGCGTTCACAACGACCTCGAGATCGATGGGTTTGCCGTGGCTGTCTGTCAGGAAATCGGGGTCGAGCTCTCGCGCCACCGCTCGCGCTCGTTCGACGAGATGCAGGAGTGGGGGGACGACCTGTCGTCCTTCGATCTGGTGCTGGCGCTTTCGCCTGCGAGCCAGCGCCGCGCGCTCGACCTCACACGCTTCTATCATCTCGATGTGGAATACTGGCCCGTCCTCGACCCGACCGGCCTTGGCGAGGGGCGTGAGGCGCGGCTCGTGAGCTATCGCCAGACACGCGACCAGATCATCGCGCGCCTGATCGATCGCTTTGGCCCGCCGACCGAGGCCGGAAATGAACAGTTCGGAGGTCCGGCAGAATGAAGATCGCAACATCTGTCTATCGTCCGGTTTGGCACGCCGATCAGGCTTCGCTCGAGGCAAGGCTCGAGGCTTGGGTGGCCGATGCAGCCAATGCCGGGGCACAGATCCTTGTATTCCCCGAATACGGCGGCGTCGAAGCGGCTATGATCGGCGAACGGCCCAAGGGCCTCTGGGCTGTCGCATGGGCCGAGCGGGTGGCGGATGCCGCCGAGGGATGGGTGCAGCTTCACGCAAGGCTCGCGCAGAAATACGGGGTCTATATACTTGCCGGATCTCTGATGGCCCGAGCGGCTCAGGGCATTGTAAACCGATCCTATTTCCTCTCTCCGGAAGGCGGCATCGACTGGTATGACAAGCTCGTGCCGACCCCGTGGGAACGTCAGGCGATCAGCCTTGCGCCGGGGCAGGAGAACAAGCTCTTCGAGACCCTCTTTGGCAAGATCGGCGTCCAGATATGCTATGACAGCGAGTTTCCGCTCTTTACCCGCGCCCTTGTCGAGCGGGGCGCCGATATCATCCTCGTGCCCTCCGCCACCGACTTTGAGGCGGGCTATACCCGCGTGCGCCAATCCTGCCGTGCCCGCGCGATCGAAAGCCAATGCCTGATCGTCCATTCCCCGGTTCTGGGGCCGGTCGAAGACTGCCCTCTCCTCGAGCAAGGCACAGGCTCGGCCGCCATCTTCTGCGCGCCCGACTACGGCCTGCCGCAGAACGGAATCATCGCCCAAGGCGCTGTTGATGCCGAGGGCTGGGTGATCGCCGAGGTCGACCCCGCCCGCATCTCCGCCTCGCGCACCTCCGGTCAGGTCAACAACTTTGCCCACTGGCCCGAACAGGATCACCGCGTCAATTCCGTCACGACCCGGCCCTTCCGCTGATTATCGCTTGAAAAACGGGTTCTTTGGGCGCATTTAGGCGCCGTTCGCGAAATTTGGCGGACGGTCACACTCAGGAGATCACATGGCCAAGGAAGAACTGCTCGAATTCCCCGGTGTCGTGAAGGAACTTCTGCCGAACGCGACATTCCTGGTCGAGCTGGAAAACGGCCATACGATCATCGCGCATACGGCAGGCAAGATGCGCAAGAACCGCATCCGCGTTCTGGCTGGCGACAAGGTTCAGGTGGAAATGACCCCCTACGATCTGACCAAGGGTCGGATCAACTATCGCTTCAAGTGAGCACCGAACGGCCCGATAGCGGGCTGCGGCTGATCTTGGGCTCCGGATCGCCGCGGCGGCTGGAGCTTCTGGCGCAGATCGGCGTTACGCCCGATGCCGTGCGCCCCCCCGATATCGACGAGACGCCGCTCAAAGCCGAGCTGCCGCGCGACTATGTCAAGCGGCTGGCGCGCGCGAAGGCTATGGCTGTGCCCGCCGCGGAGGGCGAGATCGTCCTTTGCGCCGATACCACCGTGGCGCTGGGCCGCCGCATCCTCGGCAAGCCCGAGAATGAGGGCGAGGCCGCTGAATTCCTGCACCTGCTCTCGGGTCGCCGCCACAAGGTCATCACGGCCGTGTCGGTCAAGCGGGGCGAGAAGATCTGGGTCAAGGACGTGCAAACGACCGTAGCGATGAAGCTTCTCTCCAACCCCGAGGTGAACGCCTATATCGCGAGCGGCGACTGGAAGGGCAAGGCCGGTGGCTATGCCATCCAAGGCCCGGCAGGCGCCTTCATCCCGTGGATCACAGGCTCGTTCACCTGCGTCGTGGGCCTGCCCCTTTCTGAGACCGCAGGCCTTCTCGTGGCTGCGGGCTATCCTCTTTACGGAGACACAGCATGAAGGGCCGTTCGATCCTTCTCGACCATATCGGCGGCCGCGAAGCCGCGGCCCTTTTTTCTGACGGCAAGCTAGACGATCTTCTGATCGACGACGACACCGCCCCGCGCCCCGGCGCGATCTTCCGCGCGATCTGTGACCGGCCCTTGAAAGGGCAGGGCGGTATGATGCTGCGCCTCCCCGATGGCGAAACCGCCTTCCTGCGGCTGGGCAAGGGCCTCAAGCCCGGCCAGCCGATGCTGGTGCAGGTCACCGGCTATGCCGAGGGCGGCAAGGCCGTTCCCGTCACCGACCGGATCCTTTTCAAAAGCCGCTACGCCATCGTCACCCCCGGCGCGCCCGGCATCAACATCAGCCGCCAGATCGACGACGAGGACGAGCGCGACCGGCTTCTGGGCCTCGCCCGCGCTGTGATGGAAGGCGAGGACGGGTTAATCCAGGATGATTATCAAAAATAATTCCAAACATGTCATAAGTTTCACGCTCATGCCAGTTTGCACCCGCCCATATCTCTACTACAGAGGGAATGTGTGGTTCTTTCTCAGAGACACAAACTTCTAATCTGATTCTCTGATTTCGAGTGATTGATAACAATGAGTAGACCGCATGTAATTCACGTGAGGTTTCCTCCGGGAAATGAATTCCGTTCACTCCGATACACATTTCAAATCGAAGTTGATCGCGCAAGATTTTTGCAACATCTACTAAACGTGCAGCTTTAATAAATAAAGTTAATTCACCACGATCTACAACCACTTTCTCAATTGCATCACTAAATAATGGATAAGCCCGTTCTAAATCATCTGCTACTTGATCAAAATATCCACCATATGGTCGTTGTGTAGAGGCAATAACCGCTGCAGT
>JALRLK010000136.1 GCA_023254495.1 Marivivens sp.
AAATGCTTTGTACCTCAGAGCCAATGAGAGTGTAATCCGTAAGGATAGAGTCAATTTCACGCCTGAGTAGTTCCCCGTGGTATTCGAGCATGATGATCTCCGGACGCTTACCCGCTTCGATGTAAGGGCGGAGGACTTCAACCTCACGCCCTTCACCCGCCAGACCCTCTTCTTCTCGGCCACCATGGCGCCCGAGATCGAGCGGATCACCAATACCTTCCTGCACGCGCCCGCCCGCGTCGAGGTCGCCCGTGCGGCCACTACGGGCGAGAACATCGCCCAAGGCGTCGTTATGTTCCGCTCCTCGCGCCGCGAGAATGCCGACCGCGAGAAGCGCGCCCTTCTGCGGGCACTGATTGATGGCGAGGGCGGGGCCTGCACCAACGCGATCATCTTCTGCAACCGCAAGATCGACGTGGATATCGTGGCCAAGAGCCTTAAGAAATACGGCTATAACGCCGAGCCGATCCACGGCGACCTCGACCAGAGCCAGCGGATGCGGACATTGGACGGCTTTCGCAATGGCGATGTGCGCTTCCTTGTCGCCTCGGATGTGGCCGCCCGCGGCCTCGATATTCCGGCGGTGAGCCATGTGTTCAACTTCGATGTGCCGAGCCACGCCGAGGACTATGTCCACCGTATCGGCCGCACCGGACGCGCCGGCCGCTCGGGCAAGGCGCTGATGATCTGCTCGACCCGCGATGCCAAGTATTTCGAGGCGGTTGAAAAGCTGATCGAAAAAGAGGTTCCGCGGATCGAGAACCCGCTCGGCAATGCGCCGGCTCCGGCGGAGGGCGCGGAAGAGGACAAGCCCGCGCCGAAATCCTCGCGCAGCCGTTCGCGTGGCCGTGGCAATGGCGACAAGCCTGCCGAGGCCCCCGCCAAGGCGGAGGCCCCGCGCGAAGAGGCGCCCAAGCGCGAGCCGAAGCCGCAGGAAAAGCGCGAGCCGAAACCGCACGAGCGGCGCGAGCCGCGGCAGGACCGCCGCGACAATAACCGCATCGTCGGCATGGGCGAGGATACGCCCTCCTTCATCCGCCTCAGCTTTGACGAGCGCCGCGGCTAGAACCAAAAAACCCGCCTTCCGGCGGGTTTTCTTTTAGGCCAGTCGGCTCGTGATGATCGTCACTTCCGGCTTCTTGCCGATCTCGGACGAGGCCACCTGCCGGACGATCTTTTTCAGCTCTTTCTCAAGCCGCTCGTCGTCGCGCAGGGTCTTGTCCTCGGCCCGCATCAGGAATTGTCCGAGGTCGGCCTCGAGGATTTCCACCAGCGGCACCTTCGAGCGCCCCGTCTCGGCCAGACCCATCGTCTCGCACCACGGATCGCCCAAGGGTTCGTCATGCTCGTCGATGATGATGTTGACGATCACATGGCCGTTCAAAGCCATGCGGATCCGGTCGCGCACGATACCGTCCATCGAGCCGATCTGCACCGAGCCATCAAGATAGGTCCGCCCCGTCTCGATATACTCGGCCACCTTGGGCCGCTCGCCGGTCAGGTCGACCATCATGCCGTTAACCGCAACGAAACCGGTCCGGCCCACCTCTTCCGCCAGCCGCGCGTGTTCGCGCAGGTGGCGGTGTTCGCCGTGCATCGGGATGACAACCTGCGGATTCACGAGCTCGTGCAGCTTCACAAGATCGGGCCGGTTGGCATGGCCCGAGACGTGATAGCGCCCGCCCTCGTCGTCGTGGATCTCGACGCCCAGTTCGGAAAGCTGGTTCATGATGCGGATGACGCCGCGCTCGTTGCCGGGGATGGTCTTCGACGAGAAGAGGAAGGTATCTCCTTCCTTGAGCTTGAGCCCAAGGTAATTACCTTGCGCGAGCTGAGCGCTGGCCGCACGGCGCTCGCCCTGACTGCCTGTGACCAGAAGCATGACCTCATGGCGCGGCAGGCTCAGGGCATCCTCAGGGGAAATCGTCGGTGGGAAATCGCTCAGGATGCCGACCTCGGTCGCCACCTCTACCATCCGCCGCATGGCGCGGCCCAGAAGACAGACCTGCCGCCCCGCCTTGCGTGCGGCAAAGGCGAGCGTGTGCAGGCGGGCGATATTGGAGGCAAAGGTCGTTGCCACGACCATGCCGGTCGCCGCTTTCATGAAGGCCTCGATCTCGTCCGAAAGCCCCGCTTCGGACCGGCCCGGCGCTTGCGAGAACACATTGGTCGAATCGCAGACCAGCGCCTTCACGCCCGGCTTGCCGACCTCCGCCCAAAGCGCCTCGCTGAAGGGCTCGCCCACCACGGGCGTATGATCGATCTTGAAGTCGCCGCTATGGACGATCCGCCCCGCGGGCGTGTCGATCACGAGGCCCGCGCTTTCGGGGATCGAGTGGCTGACGGGCAAAAAGCCCACCTTGAAGGGCCCGGCCTCGGTCATTTCGGGCCAAGGCTGAACGGTCGTCACCTTGCGGGAATCCTGCCCGCCCTCGTCCATCTTGAGCCGCGCAATGGTCGCCGTAAACGCGCGGGCATAGATCGGCGCGCGCAGGTGGCCCCAAAGGTGGCCCACGGCGCCCACATGGTCTTCGTGGGCATGGGTGATGAAGATCGCCTCGATCTGATCGCGCCGCGCCTCGAGCCAGCTGATATCGGCCATGATGAGGTCGACACCGGGCGATGTGTCCATATCGGGGAAGGTCACGCCCAGATCGACGACGATCAGACGCTCTGACCCCGGTTTGCCATAGCCATAGACATAGGCGTTCATGCCGATCTCGCCGGCGCCCCCCAGCGGGAGGTAGATCAGGCGGTCTTTGCTCATCCGTTTTCCTTGTTGAAACGGTGGATGACCGTCAGGCCATGCATCGTCAGGTCGTCTTCGATCCAGTCGAACAGGACTTCGCCCTGCTCAAAAAGCCGCGCGAGGCCGCCGGTACCGATGATCTTCATCGGCCGCTCGTATTCGGCGCGGATCCGGGCACATAGCTCACGCACGAGGCCGATGTAACCCCAATAAACGCCGGACTGCATACAGTGGACCGTATTGGTGCCAATGACCGACTTGGGTTTGGAGATATCGACATGCGGCAGGGCGGCGGCGGCGTGGTGCAGCGCCTCGAGGCTGAGGTTCACGCCCGGCGCAATTACGCCGCCCACATAGGCGCCGTCATGGGCCACCACGTCAAAGGTCGTGGCCGTGCCGAAATCGACGACGATCAGATCGCCGCCGTGCCGATCAAAGGCGCCAGCGGCGTTCACCAGACGGTCGGGGCCGACGGTCGTTCCGGCATCGACGCGGGGCTGTTGCGGCAGGAGGCACTCGGGCTTGCCCACCACCAGCGGGCGGCAGTTGAAATAGCGGTCGCATAGTACGCGCAGGTTGAAGACCACGCGCGGCACGGTCGAAGAGATGATCACCTCGTCGATCTCGATATCGAGCTTGCGGGCGTTCATCAGAGTGGTGAGCCAGACGAAATACTGGTCTGCCGTGCGCTGCCACTCGGTCGAGGTGCGCCATGTGGCGAGGAATTCCCTGCCGTCCCAGATCGAAAAGACGGTGTTGGTGTTGCCGCAGTCGATGGTCAGAAGCATCCCCTGCCCCCTTCAGAAATAGACATCCGCCGCCGCGATGGTGCGCGGGCCTTTGGCGGTAATGAGCACGAGGTTGCCCTCGCTGTCGATGGTGTCGAAGACGCCGGTGATCTCTTCGCGGCCCGTTCGGGCGGTGATTTCCTCGCCGATCCGGGCGGCATGGCGGAGCCAGTCCTGCCGGATCCGTGCAAAGCCCATGGCGGCGAGTTTGGCTTCTTGGGTGGCGAAGTTGGACGCCAGAACGCTGAGGAATGTCTCGGGCGTCACGGTTTGCCCCCCCTCGCCCACAAGCGAAACGGGCGAAAAGGCCGCGCCTTCGATGGCGGGAGGAACAGCCGCGAGGTTGACGCCGATGCCGATCGAACAAGCCTAAGCGAGGATCAGCCGCCCGTGTGGGACATGTGGCGGCTCATCTTCCCCTGAACATCCTGACGCGAATAATCGAAGTCGTGGCCCTTGGGCTTGAGCGCGATGGCGCGGCGGATGGCGTCTTCTATATGGGCGGGATCTTCCGAGGCGCGGAGCGGCGCGCGCAGGTCGGTG
>JALRLK010000140.1 GCA_023254495.1 Marivivens sp.
CAACTTGCCCTGTCACCCGCGCCCGCGCCGCCGCACGGCTTTCCGCCTTGGCGCGAATGCGCGGCAGGTAGTAGCTGATGAAGAGTAGATAGCCGATCAGCCAAACGCCGAGCACGGCACCGACCCGCCAGTCGATCGCCAGAACCAAAAGGCCGGTCGAGATAATCGACGACAGCGCGAAGATCATGGTGTTGATCGTTTCGACAGTCGCCTCGGTCAGCGCCCGCGCCGCCTGCATCTGCTTCTGCGCGATGCGGCCTGCGAAATCGTTGTCGAAAAAGGTCACGTCCTGCCCCAGCGTCCAGCGATGCAGGCGCGAGAGGATCAAGACGTTGAGGTTAGGGTTCAGAACGACCGACTGAAACGCCGCCGACATCCCGAAGAGAAATGGCCGGACCAAGACCATGAATCCGGCGATGGCGGCAAAGAACCAACCGTAGGCCTCGAATAGCCCCACGGTGCCATGGGCGATGGCCGTGTCGATCACCGCGCCAAGCAGGAAAGCCGCGATCACCTCGGCGGTGCCCGCCGCCGCAGAGACGATGCCCGCAAGCAGCAAGACCCACCACGTTCCCGACAAGGCCCAGACCATGAAGCGGCCAAGCGTTTCCGGCGGCGGGCTCATCCGAACCTCGTCGAACGCCGGCAACAGCTTTGACATCCGCTGCATCCAGCGAGGGCCTTTGGCAATCTCCTGCACGCTCATTCCGCAGCCTCGTCTTCCAGATCGTCGGCCAGGAATCCGCCCGACTGGCGCTTCCACAGCCGCGCATAGATCCCGTTCTTCTCGAGCAGCTCATCATGCGAGCCGTCTTCGATAACGCGACCCTGCTCCATAACGACGATGCGGTCCATCTGAGCAATTGTTGAAAGCCGGTGCGCGATGGCGATGACCGTCTTGCCTTCCATCATGCCATAAAGCGTCGACTGGATCGCCGCCTCGACCTCGGAATCCAGAGCACTCGTCGCCTCGTCCAAAAGAAGGATCGGCGCATCCTTGAGGATCACGCGGGCCAAAGCCACGCGCTGGCGTTGGCCGCCCGAGAGCTTCACGCCCCGCTCGCCCACCTGCGCGTCATAGCCCTTGTTGCCCTTCGAATCCTCAAGCCGCAGGATGAAATCATGCGCCTCGGCCTTTTTGGCGGCGACAATCATTTCCTCTTCGGTCGCATCCGGCTTGCCATAGAGGATGTTGTCGCGCACCGAGCGATGCAAAAGCGCGCTGTCCTGTTGGACCATGCCGATTGCCATGCGAAGGCTGTCCTGCGTCACATCGCAGACCCGCTGCCCATCGACAAAAATCTCGCCTTCCTCGGCATCGTAGAACCGCAGCAAGACCTTCAGAAGGCTCGTTTTTCCCGCACCCGAACGGCCAACAAGACCGACCTTCTGCCCCGGCTCAATCGTCAGGTTCAAGAAGTCGATACCGCCCGACTTCTTGCCGTAGTGGTGGCTGAGGTTAACGATCTCGATCTTGCCGGGGCCGGGCTGAAGTGGCTTGGCGTCTGGCGCGTCTGTCAGCGTCACCGGCTGGGCAATCGTCCCCATGCCTTCGACAATCACGCCGAGATTGCGGAAGAGGTTGGAGATCGCAAACATAATCCAGCTCGACATGCCGTTAAGCCGTAGCGTCAGCGCCGTGGCCACCGCCACAACACCGATCGAGGCAACGCCAGCGCTCCAAAGCCAGATCGCCCAGCCCACGACCGAAACGATCAGAAAACCGTTCAGCGACACGAGCGAGAGGTCCATCATCGTGTAATAGCGCATCTCGACCTTGAAGGTGCGCCGCGCCTCTTCGATGGCCTCGAAGGCATAGTCCACCTCGCGGTCGTGATGGGCAAACATCTTGACCGAGTGGATATTGGTATAGCTGTCGACCACGCGCCCTGTGACCGCCGAGCGGGCATCCGACGAGGCAGTCGAGGCCGGCCCGATCCGCTTCACCGTCCAGCGCACGAGGAAGGCGTAAAGCACAAACCAGATCGCCATAGGCACAACGAGCCGCGGATCGGAATCGCCAAGGATGAACATCGCGCCGCCGAGATAGGCGATGGAGAAGGTGATCGCGTCGAACACCTGAAACGCCACATCGCCCGCCGCGGGCGGCGTCTGCATGATCCGGTTGGCGATCCGGCCCGCGAAATCGTTTTCAAACCAGCCGACCGACTGGCGCAGAACATGGCGATGCGCCCGCCAGCGGACAATCGTCCCGAAATTCGGGATGATGGTGTTGTTCAGTAGGGCGACCTGCGTGCCATAGATGATCGGCCGCGCCATCAGGATGAATAGCGCCACGATCAAAAGCTCGAATCCGTGGGCATTCCAGACGTCTTTTGCGCCTGTCTCCGTCAGCATATCGACGAGCCGACCCATGTAGGAAAGGAGCCAGATCTCCACCACAGCGCCGAGAATCGACATGACTCCGGCGGCCCAGAAAACCTTTCTGAAAGGCTGGGTATACTGGCGCAAAAACGGCAAAAGCCGCAGTGGCGGTGTGTCGGTTTCCTCGTACGGGACGTAGGGGTCGACGAGGCCCTCGAAAAAGCGAAACATGAATGCCTCTGTTCCTAGTCCCGGCGATATAGACCGCTTTGGGGCTGAGGGGAACAGGTGAGCCCCAGATCAGGAAAGAAGATTTTCCCGGGTCAGGGAGAATCCGGAAGCAACCCAACGCGCCTCGGCCTCGGCCAAAGCCCGCCCCAGCGCAGCTCCTTCAAGCGCGGGCATGAAGTCCTTCGCGCTGACGGGGCAGACAGCCTTCGCGCCGGTTTCAATGGCTGCAAAATCGCCTTCGAGGGGGGGCACGCCCATCACCGCACCGCGCAGAAGCAGCGCCTTGCGCGCCATGTCGCGGCCAAGGCGATAGCCAAGCTCGGCGGCGCTTTTTGCCTCTTCTACAGAGCGGCTCAGTATCTCGAGCGCCCGCATCTGCGGCTTCGACAGGCGTAAGGGCCGCCCGCCCTCATGCCCGCCCAGCGCCGCAAGGCGCAAGACCGGATCGGGCGCTTCGCCCGCAAGCCCTTCGAGGTGCACGAGCGGCGCGAGGGTTGCGGGGTTGGCCCCCTGCAGAACCCGCATCAAAACCCCGCTCGCCGCCATCGAGGCAACAGCGGGCGCAGGATCAGGTGCCGCGAGAAGTTTCATCACCTCATGGCCAATGCGTTCGCGCGACAGGCCTTCCACGCCTTCGGCCAATGCCGCGCAAGCAGCCAAGCCTTCAGGGTCGATCCTATCGCCGCCATACCACGCATGAAACCGGAAAAACCGCAGGATGCGAAGATAGTCCTCGCGGATGCGTTCCTCGTCATCGCCGATAAACCGCACGCGCCGCGCCGCCAGATCGGCAAGCCCCTCGCCCACCGGATCGACAACCGCGCCATCAATCCCACAATAAAGCGCATTCATCGTGAAATCGCGGCGGGCGGCGTCCTCTTCCATGCTGTCGGAGAAGGCGACGACCGCGCGGCGGCCATCAGTTTCCACATCGCGCCGAAAGGTCGTGACCTCAAAGCCCCTGCCACCCGCAACGACAGTCACCGTCCCGTGCTCGATCCCTGTCGGCACCGCCCGCAGGCCCGCCGCCTCGACAAGCGCGATGACCCGTTCGGGGCGCGCATCGGTGGTGATGTCGAGGTCGGTCGCCTCTTCGCCCAAAAGCGCATTGCGCACACAGCCGCCGACAAACCACGCCTGATGCCCGCCACCCTCCAGTGCCGCGCAAACCGCGTGGGCGGGGGCAGAAGCCAGCCAATCCGGCGAGATCCGCGTCATGGCTTCATCCTCTCCGCAAGGCCCCGCAGAATACGCGCGGTCGCGCCCCAGATGTAATAGGGGCCATAGGGCACCGTGAAGTAATAGCGGCGCCGGCCCTGCCAGACCCGCCCCTCAATGCGGAAATTGGTAGGGTCAGTCACATGTGTGAGCGGCACATAGAATATCTCGTCCACCTCGCCCGGCTCGGGCCGCAGCTCAGGCTGGCCGTGGAAAAGGCCGATCACCGGCGTGATCATGAAGGATGTGACGGTCTCATGCGCGGCGAGCGATCCCAAGACCTCGACCTGCCCGCGCGGCAGCGCCACCTCCTCCTCAGCCTCGCGCAGCGCCGCGGCGGCGGCATCAGCGTCGGTCGGATCGACCTTGCCCCCCGGCAAAGCCACCTGCCCCGGATGGTGTTTGAGGTGCATCGACCGTTTGGTGAGAACCAGTTGGGCGGTGTCGGCGCAAACCCCGATCAAAACTGCGCCGGGGCGCAGCTTGCGATCGGGCGGCAGGTGGGTATCGAGGTTGAGATCGAAGTCAGACGATGGGCCGCCCTCCTTGTGGAGGGCGCCGGCAAGGCGATCAAGGATATCAGGCCTCGCCATTCCCCGCCTCTTTGGCCTCGAACCCGAGGGTTGCCGGATCAAGCTCGTAATGTGCGCCGCAGAACTGGCAATCGGCGGTCACGAGGCCCTCGTCAGTCGTCATATGCGCGATGTCCTTGGCCGAATAGATCGACAGGCTCTGGCGCACCCGATCTTCCGAACAGGTGCAACCAAACTTGACCGCTTGCGCATCGAAAACCCGCGGGCCTTCTTCGTGGAAAAGCCGCACCAGAAGCTCGGTAGGCTGGATCGAAGGGCCGATGAGCTCAAGATCCTCGACCGTATCCAGAAGGATATTGGCCCGCGACCAGTTCTCGCCCGCATCGTCATCCAGTAAATCGCCCGCCGAAAGCAGGCCGTCCTCACCGCTGCCGCCTTCGCCTTTGGCAAAGGGCGAGGCTTTGGGCATATGCTGGATCATCACCCCACCCGCGCGCCAGCGCTCGGGCTGGCCGGGAAGGCGGCTCTTGCCGAAACTGAGCGAGAAGCGGGTCGGCAGCTGTTCGGACTGGGCGAAATAGGTTTCCGCACAGGAGGCCAGCGATCCCCCAGCAATCGGCGTGATGCCCTGATAGGGGGTCATGCCTTCGCCTTGGTCGATCAGAATCGCGAAATAGCCCTTGCCGATCTGGCTAAACGCCGGAGCCGCCGGATCAAGCCGCTCGGCATCATAGCTTGCATAGCCGCGGATGCGCGCAGGCTCGCCATCGTCGCTCGGCGCGTAATAGTCGGTGGCGATCAGCCGCGCGGGGCCATCGCCCCGCACCTGAAGCGACAGCTTCCAGCGAAGTTTGACCGTTTGCCCGATGAGCGCGGTCAGCAAGACCATCTCGGCCACCAGCGCTTCGATCTGCGGCGGATAGTCGTGCTGCTCGAGCACGCTGTTCAACACACCATCCAGCCGCGCCACGCGGCCGCGCGTGTCGGTCAGATCAAGCTGGAAGGGCAGGACGGTGTCGTCCCAGGCGATTTGGCTGCCGAGGGTCATGGGCTTTCCTTGCGGGTCGGGAATTGGCATACCGCGTCCATATAGGGGCGGCAAGCAAAGGTCCAAGGGGCAAAAGATGATCCGGCGCTATGGAGAGGCTGTCAAACAGGGCCAGACCTACCGGTTTCGCCCCGGTGTCTA
>JALRLK010000163.1 GCA_023254495.1 Marivivens sp.
GATAAGAGCGGCAAGCCAGAGAGAGGTCGTGTTGGTCATGGGCAAGCTCGAGCTTGTCAGGATCGGGCGGGCAAAGAAAAAACCCCGGCCGGGGCCGGGGTTTGGGGGAGAGTTTCTTGCAAGACGCCTTAGTTGATGAGGCGGCCCATATGAGCGGCAACGTCGGCCATACGGGTCGAGAAGCCCCACTCGTTGTCGTACCAAGCCAGAACACGGACAGTCCGGCCGCCGATGACCTTGGTCTGCTCGGGGGCAAAGATCGACGACTGGGTGGTGTGATTGAAGTCGATCGAGACCTTGGGCTCGGGATCGTAGGACATCACCATGCCCATGCTGCCAGCAACGGCCTCGCGGACCACTTCGTTGACGTCCTCGACGGTCACGTTCTTGGCCGCTTCGAATACCAGATCGACCGCCGAGACATTCGGGGTCGGCACACGCATTGCCGAGCCATCGAGCTTGCCGGCCAGCTCAGGGAGAACCTCGCCAAGGGCTTTGGCGGCGCCGGTCGAGGTCGGGATCATCGCCATCGCCGCGGCGCGGGCGCGATAGAGGTCGCTGTGGCGACGGTCGAGGGTCGGTTGGTCGCCGGTGTAGCTGTGAATTGTCGTCATGATGCCGCGCTCGATGCCGATGGCGTCGTTCAAGACTTTCGCAAGCGGCGCAAGGCAATTGGTGGTGCAGGAGCCGTTCGACACCATACGGTCGTCGGCTTTCAGGAGCCGATGATTGACGCCATAGACAACAGTGCGCTGAACGTTCTTGGCCGGGGCCGAGATGAGAACCTTCTTGGCGCCGCGTTCGAGGTGGGCCTTGGCTTTTTCGCCATCATTGAAGGCGCCGGTGCATTCCAGGACAACATCGACGCCAGACCAGTCGAGATCGTGGAGGTTGCGGGTCGACATGACCTCCATCGGTCCGCGGCCGAGATCCATCTCGTTGCCTGTCACGCGGATCTCATTGGGAAAGCGACCGTGGACGCTGTCATATTTCAAAAGGTGCGCGTTGGTCTCGATCGGGCCCGTGGCGTTGATCTTGACGACCTGAACATCGTTGCGCCCGCTTTCAGCGATCTGGGCCAAGGTGCAGCGACCAATACGGCCAAATCCGTTGATACCGATCGTGACGGTCATGGATTCTTCCTTTTGTCTGACTTTTACAGAGTGCCTAAGTGGAATTCGGGCCGCGGCAAAGAGAAATAGTGATAAGCCGCAATGTGTTAGCGTTAACTTGGGCGCAATGTCGCAGTATAGCGCTAACCGTTTGCGCGAACACCGCTTGGGCTTGTCCTCGCCGCTCGTGCGACTACGAATGAAGCTGGAACAGATTCTTGGAAAGGCGCATGAGCGGGCTTCTGGCACTTTTGGATGACGTAGCGGCCATTGCCAAGGTCGCGGCAACGAGTGTTGACGATATCGCCGCACAGGCGGCCAAGGCAGGCACTAAGGTTGCGGGCGTTGTGATCGACGATGCGGCCGTGACACCGAAGTACGTTCACGGGTTTGAGGCAAGCCGCGAATTGCCGATTGTCTGGAAGATCACCAAGGGATCGCTTTTCAACAAGATCGTCGTGCTTTTGCCGGCGGCACTGCTCCTCAACGCCTTCGCGCCTTGGGTCATCACTCCGCTTCTGATGCTGGGCGGAGCCTACTTATGTTTTGAAGGGGCCGAGAAGGTTTTTCATGCGCTCTTGCCGCATGCCGACCACGCGGTTGAAGCCGATCTCGAGGTGGGAGACCCTGCGCATCTTGAAGAGGTGCGGGTCAAAGGCGCGATTAAGACGGATTTCATCCTTTCGGCGGAAATCATGACCATCGTGCTTTCGACGCTGGACGCGAGCGATATCTGGATTACCGCAGGCGCCTTGGCGCTGGCGGGAATTGCGATCACCGTGGCGGTCTATGGCAGCGTGGCGCTCATCGTGAAAATGGATGATATCGGCCTCCTGCTGGCCCAGAAAGCGCGGTCTGGGGCAGGGCGCAGCCTCGGGCGTGGCCTTGTACGCGGGATGCCCAAACTCTTGTCGGCGCTCTCTTTGGTCGGAACGCTGGCGATGCTCTGGGTGGGCGGCTCGATCATTCTGCACGGGCTGGAGGTCACGCATCTTTGGGCCTGGCCCTATGAGACGATCCACCATTTGGCCGAATCGGTGGCCCATGCGGTGCCCGAGGTTCTTGCCGGTTTTGCCGGCTGGCTGACAAACGCCGTGGCGGACGGGGTGATCGGGCTTGCGATCGGCCTTGCGCTGGTGCCGGTGGTGACGCGGATCATCGGGCCGCTCTTTTCCAAGAAACCGGCCCATTGAGGGAAAAGAAAAAGGGCGGCGTGAACGCCGCCCAACGGTGTTTCGCTTGTGGTCGGTGTCAGGCCAGAAGCGCCTTGGCCTTTTCGGCCACGGCCTCGGCGGTGATGCCGAATTTCTCGTAGAGAACCTCTGCCGGAGCCGAAGCGCCGAAGCTGCTCATACCGACGAAACCGGCCTTGGCTTCGCGGCCACGCTCGCCCAGAAGCCACTGGTCCCACGGCTGGCGCACGCCCGCCTCGACCGCCACGCGCACCGCGCCACCCGGCAGAACGCGCTTGCGATAGGCTTCGTCCTGCTGGGCGAAAAGCTCCATGCAGGGCATCGAAACCACGCGGGTGCCGATGCCCGCGGCCTCAAGCTGTGCGCGGGCGGCAAGCGCGATTTCGACCTCGGAGCCTGTCGCCATCAGGATCACCTGGCGCTTGCCGGTGGCCTCGGCCAGCACATAGGCGCCGCGCGAGGTGAGGTTGGCGGTCTTGTGATCGGTGCGCACGGTCGGCAGGTTTTGCCGGCTCAGCGCCAGAACCGAAGGGGTCGATTTCTGGTTCAGGGCCATTTCCCAGGCCTCGGCCGTCTCGACCGTATCGGCGGGGCGGAAGACGAGGGTGTTGGGCGTAGCGCGCAGCATGGCGAGGTGCTCGACCGGCTGGTGCGTCGGGCCGTCTTCGCCAAGGCCGATGGAATCGTGGGTCATCACATAGACAACCGGAATCCCCATCAGCGCCGAGAGGCGCATCGAACCGCGGGCATAGTCGGTAAAGCACATGAAGGTGCCGCCATAGGGGCGGGTGCCGCCATGCAGCGCCATGCCGTTCATCGCCGCGGCCATACCATGCTCGCGGATCCCGTAATAGACATAGCGGCCCTTGCGGTTGGTGGGGTGGAACACGCCCATGTCGCCGGTCTTGGTATTGTTCGAGCCGGTAAGGTCGGCCGAGCCGCCCATGGTCTCACCCATGATTGGGTTGATGATCGATAGCGCCACTTCCGAGGATTTGCGGGTCGCGTGCTTGGGCTTGGTCTTCGAGACCTCTTTCTTCAGCTTGCGGATCGCGGCGGCGAGCTTGTTCGGGACCTCGCCAGCATAGGCGCGGGTAAACTCGGCCTGCTTGGCGCCCGTGAGCTTGGCAAATTCGGCTTCCCATGAGGCGCGAGCCACCGCTCCTCGGGCGCCCATGGCTTCCCACTGGGCCTTGATCTCGGCGGGGATCTCGAAGGGGCCGTAGGTCCAGCCATAGGTTGCCTTGGCGGCCTCAAGCTGGGCCTTGTCGGTCAGGGCGCCGTGGCCCTTGGAAGTATCCTGCGCGGCGTGGCCGAGGGCGATATGGGTTTTGCAGGCGATCATCGAGGGGCGCGGATCGGCCTTGGCCGCAACGATTGCGGCGTCGATCGCCACCGGATCATGCCCGTCGATCGCCTGAACGTGCCAGCCCGAGGCCTCGAAGCGGGTGATCTGGTCGGTCTTGTCGGCAATATCCACGGTGCCGTCGATGGTGATGTTGTTGTTGTCCCAGAAGACGATGAGGTGCGACAGCTCCTGCATCCCCGCAAGGCCGATGGCCTCTTGGCTCACGCCTTCCATGAGGCAGCCGTCGCCGGCCATCACATAGGTGAAGTGGTCGACGATCTTGGCGCCATAGCGGGCACGCTGGTTTTCCTCGGCCATGGCAAAGCCCACAGCGTTGGAGATGCCCTGGCCCAGCGGGCCGGTCGTCGTCTCGACGCCGCCGGCATGGCCGTATTCGGGGTGGCCGGCGGTGCGGGCGCCCCACTGGCGGAAGTTCTTGATCTCCTCGAGCGTGATGTCGGCATAGCCGGTGAGGTAAAGGAGCGAGTAGATCAGCATCGAGCCGTGACCGGCCGAGAGGATGAACCGGTCGCGGTCCGGCCAGTTCGGCGCTTTGGGATCAAAGCGCAGGTGCTTTTCAAAAAGCACGGTCGCCACATCGGCCATGCCCATCGGCATCCCCGAGTGGCCCGAGTTGGCGGCGGCAACGGCGTCGAGGGTAAGGGTGCGGATCGCGGCCGCTTTCATCCAGTGGTCGGGGTGGGCGGCACGCAGCGCTGCAATATCCAAGGCAAGTGTCCTTTATGGTCGGGGTATGACTTGCTAGCGTCTTACCAGCCGAGGGCATAAGATCAAGCGCGTGCTCTAAGTGGCTGACTTCCAAGGGATCAGTGCATTTGCGAGGATACAGGGGATAGCTTAGGCTCAGTCCAAACGGATACGATTCGCGCCCCGCGCCCGCCCGGGCGGAGCGAACGGGCACCTAAGGGAGCAAAGCATGAGCGAAATCAGCGAGCTTGAGCGCCGGATTACCAAGGCTCTGGATCGCATTCGTGACGGTCTGGCCTCTGCAGACAGCGGCGGCAATCGGGACGACAGCGCCGCCCTTCAGGCGCAGCTAGACGAAGAACGGACCGTCAACGCCCAGCTCGAAGAGCGGATCCGCGCGCTAAAGGATCGCCACGCCGCCGAGATCGCAGCGCTTGCTTCGACCAATTCCGGCGCCGAAGAGCGCCACGCCGAACTCGAACAATCGCTCGATAAGCTGCGGCAGGCCAACGAAGCCCTACGCGAGAACAACGCCCTGTTGCGCTCGGCTCTGGCCGAAGGCGTGGCCGATGCGGCCTTGATCAACGAGGCCATGCAGGCCGAGCTTGAGGCGCTGAGCGCCCAGCAGTCCGCCGATGCCGCCGAGGTCGAGGCGATACTTACCGAGCTCAGACCCATCGTTCAGGAGGCCCGCTGATGCCACAGGTCGAAGTTTCCATCGGCGGCCGCAGCTTCGAGGTCGCCTGTCAAGACGGCGAAGAACGTTTCCTGCGCGCAGCCGCCCAGATGCTTGATACCGAGGCCGCCGCTCTGTCGAACCAGATCGGCCGGATCCCCGAAGCACGGATGCTTCTGATGGCGGGGCTGATGCTCGCCGACAAGACAGCGGACCTTGAGGACAGCCTCAGAATGGCCAAGGCGCGGATTTCCGAGCTTGAAGCCCAAGGCGCGCCCGCGCACCAGCGGGTCGAGGTGCCGGTGGTGCCGGCGGAAGTCACCGAGACGCTGGCTGAGTTGGCAGCACGGGCCGAGGCCTTGGCGGATCAGATAGAAGAAGGGCGCCCCTGAGGCGCCCTTTCAATTTCCGAAATTGCAGCCCAATCAGCCGTTGGCTTCGCGGATCTTGTTGGCGGCGTCCTTGCTATAGGCCACGCCCTTGTCGTCGAAGAGCTGGTCGAGTTCGCCCGAGAGGGTCATCTCGGTGACGATATCGCAGCCGCCGACGAACTCGCCCTTGACATATAGCTGGGGGATGGTCGGCCAGTCGGAATAATCCTTGATGCCCTGACGGATCTCGGGATCGGCCAGAACGTTCACGTCGACAAACTCGACGCCCATGTAGTTGAGAACGCCGGCGACCCGCGAGGAAAAGCCGCACTGGGGCATCGTCTTGGTGCCCTTCATGAAGAGAACCACGTCGTTGGAGGCTACGGTGTTTTTGATCTGATCTTGAGCGGACATCTGGATATTCCTGTTACTCTGGGGCGCGGGTGGTGAGCGCCAATGCGTGAAGTTCTCCGGCCGGTCCATCCATCTTGCCTTGCAGGGCGGCATAGACGGCCCGTTGCTGCTGGACGCGGTTCATGCCGCGAAAGCTTTCGTCAACCACGAGCGCCGAGAAATGCTGGCCATCGTCGCCCTCGACTTCGATCCGCCCTTTCGGGAAACTGGCGCGGAGAAGGTCTTCGATGTCTTGTGCGGAAATGGCCATGGTGGTGCTCCTGTCTTGGGTAAAGATGTAGAGCGGGGCGGCGGTGGCTGCAAGGGTTGACCCTCACGTTGGGGGAGGCGGCAGAAGGAAGCATGGCTGAGCGAATCGTAGAATACAGTGTTGGCGATCTTGCCCGTCTGGCCGGTGTCTCGGTCAGGACGCTGCATCACTACGACGAGATCGGCCTTCTGCGCCCGCGTCATGTCGGGGCGAACGGCTATCGCAGCTATGGGCAGGACGAGGCCGAGCGGCTGCAGGAGATCCTCTTTTACCGCGAGGTGGGGATGGCTCTGACCGATATCGCGCGGCTCATTGACAGCGGCGGCGGGCGACTCGCCCGGCTCAAGGCACACAGGCTCCGCCTTCGGGAGGAACAGGACCGCCTCGGGCAAAGCCTTGTGACGTTGGACGCCACGATTGCATCTTTGAAGGAGAACCGAGAAATGGAAGCCCAAGACCTCTACAAACCCTTTTCCGCGGAGAAGCAGGCGGCCTATGAGGATTGGCTGATCGACCGCTATGGCGCCGACATGGCCTCGGCCATTCGCGCGTCGAAAGCACATCTGAAAGGCGCGCCCGAGGGGATGGACGCGAGGATCGCGGCGAAGATGGCCGAGCTGAAAGAGATCGACGACGATCTCGTGGCGGCCTTTCAGGATGGCCGCGCCGAGGTGGCGCCCCTTTTCGAGCGCCACCGCGCTTGGATCGCCTCCATGTGGGGCAAGCCGTGCCCGCCCGAGGCCTATGCGGGGCTGGCGGAGCTTTATGCCTCCCACCCCGATTTCGCCGCCCGCTTTGAGGCGATGGCGCCGAGGTTCAGCGGCTGGCTCGTCGCGGGCATGAAGGCCCATGCCGAGGGGCTGGAGGTCTAGGCGACAGCCTTGGCGAAGGCAGAACGGAAGGTTATGGCGAGGTCTGCAAGCGCCGCTTCCGAGCCACCCAACTTGATCTTGTCGCCGCCGAACTTGCCAACCACCGAGAGCGGAACCCCTGCTGCGGTGGCCGCGGCCATCAGGGCTTCGGCTTTGTCGAACGACGTCGCGATCAGATAGCGCGCCTGATCCTCGCCGAAGAGGGCGGGGGTGTCGGCGGCGTCGAGGGTGACGCCCACGCCCGCGGCTTCGGCCATCTCGAAAGCGGCGAGCGCGAGGCCGCCGTCGGAGAGGTCGGTGCAGGCGGTGATGAGCGCGTGGTTGGCGCGGATGAACTCGCCATTGCGGCGCTCGGCGGCAAGGTCGACCACCGGCGCATCGCCCTCGGCGCGGCCAAAGGCTTCGGCCAGAAGGGCGGATTGGCCGAGGTGGCCGGCGGTCTCGCCCACGAGCAGGGCCACATGGCCTTCGCGCGCCACGCCGGCGATCATCTGGTCGGGCGAGGAGATCAGGCCCACGGCGCAGATCGTGGGCGTCGGCAGGATGCCC
>JALRLK010000015.1 GCA_023254495.1 Marivivens sp.
CCATTGGCGGGCGCTTTGTGGCGTTTTTTCGAAGTTACACCAATAGGTTGAATGTCTCGATGAGGGGCAGTGTGCGGGCTCTCAGGCCCGTGAGACGGAAAAGAGCGTTCCCGAGCGCAGGCGCTGCGGGGGGCACAGAGACCTCGCCCACGCCTGAAATCCGGTAGGCAGATTCCAGAATCCTTACCTCGGTTGCAGGTGCGGATGGCATTCTGAAGGCGTCGTAGTCCCAAAAGTTCTGCTGTTCCGCTGTGCCGTCGCTGAAGGTGATCTTGCCCAAGGCCGCGGCTGACAGGCCGAAAATCGCACCACCCGAGAGTTGAGCCTCAAGATTGCCGGGGTCGAGCGCACGTCCCACATCTGCCGCGATCCAGACCTTGTCGATCGAGATGCCACGATCGCGCTGCGACACCTGAACGACCTGCGCGACCGCAGCGCCGAAGGAGTAGGTAAAGCCTATGCCCAGTGCCGTCCCGTCGGCGCGAGGGGCGCCCCAATCCGACATTTCGGCGACAGCTTCGATGACACCGGCAGACGGCGCGTGTTCCTTCCGCGCCATCTCGAGGCGGAATTGCAGGGGATCGCGCTGGGCCGCGTGAGCCAACTCGTCGATGAATGTGTCGAAGAAGAAGCCGTTGTAGCTTGGCCCGACCGACCGCCAATAGCCGATTGGTGCGCCGGTGCGGGCGGTATAGCCCGAGATACGGTAGTTCGGGATGCTATAGGGCTGATCCCATGCGCCGGCCACCAGCTCTCGGTCTCCTATCTGTTTTTCGGTCGGATCCTCTGGCGGCGTCGAGTCGTTGGTGAGCGAAGTCGAGGCGATTTTGCCTTCCAACAGAACGGCCTGCCCGTCCTGGACTACACCGCGGAACCGCCCCCACGCAGCAGGGCGGAAAAAGTCGTTGCGGATATCCTCTTCGCGGCTCCAGGTTACCGAGACGGGTACATCCTGCAGCGCTGCGGCGACCTTTGCGGCGAGGATGGTGAAATCGGCCACCGAGTGCCGCCCATAGCCGCCACCCAGATAGGGGACGATCAACTCGACATCGTCGGGTGAGATCCCGATGGCCTCGGCGGCGCGGTCGCGGGCAAGGATCGGTGCCTGCGCGCCCGACCAGAGCGTGAGCGTGCCGCCGGTGAAGAGGGCGGCCGAGGACATGGGCTCCATCGTCGTATGCGCCAGCCACGGCGCCTCATATTCGGCGGTGATCTCGATGCCGTTCTGCGGCTTGTCGACATCGCCTTCATCACGCGGCGTGCTGTTGGCCGGGCGGTCGAAGGCGGTGAGAGCCAGCGCGTTCAAGGCCTCAGTCGTTTCGGGGTAGTTCGGCTTGTCCCAGACGATCTCGACCGCCTCGGCGGCCTGAATGGCGATCCAGGTGTTGCGGGCAACCACGGCGATACCGCTGCCAAGGTCGATCACCGTCTCGACCCCCTCCATCGCCAGCGCGGCGGAGGCATCATAGCTGATCATCCCGGTCCGGCGCGGGTTCATCCGCACGGTGGCGAATTTCATGCCCGGCAGGCGCACGTCGATGGCGTATTGCGCCGTTCCGGTCACCTTTGGGATCATGTCGAGGCGCGGCATGGTCTTTCCGAGATAGCGCCACGTGGAGGGATCACGCAGCTCGACCTTGGGGGGCTCGATGCTCGCGGCCTCTTCGGCCAGATCGGCATAGGCAATGCGCCGGCCGTCGCGGGCGACGACTTCGCCCGACGCCGTGCTCAGTTCGCCGACGTCGACCCCAAGCCTGCGCGCCGCGACGATCTTGAGCGTTTCGCGGGCGGTCGCGCCGGCCATGCGCATCTTCTCATAACCATCGCGGGTCGAGGTCGAGCCGCCTGTGAGCTGCAGGCTTAGAAGTTTGGCGCCGCCGCCCGCGACATCGCGGATATAGGCGCCCGTCGGCCCGACCTCATAGGCCAGCCCCGGCACGGCTTCGCCAAAAAGCGCAGAGTTGAAATAGGCCTGCGCGGGTGGGCCGTGGAGGACGGTGATATCCTCCCAATCCACGTCCAGCTCTTCGGCCGCAAGCGCCGCCCAGGTCGATTGCACGCCCTGGCCCATCTCGGCCTTGGGGGTGATGATCGTCACGCCCTCGCGGGTGATGACGACAAAGGGATTGAGCGGGGTCGAGCCGTCGGAAGGCTCAAGCGGATTGGGCGGCACTTCCCGCCATTTGTAGACCCCAAAGGCCACGCCGCCGGCAATGGCGACCGAACCGATCAAGAAACTGCGACGAGCGATTTTGCGGATGCGACCAGCCATGTCCTAGCCCTCCGCCTTCATGCGCGCCGCCGCATCATGGATTGCGGCACGGATGCGGGGATAGGTGCCGCAACGGCAAAGATTGCCCTGCATGGCGTCATCGATGTCCTGATCCGTTGGCTCAGGGTTTTGCGCCAGAAGGTCGGCCGCCTGCATGATCTGGCCCGACTGGCAGTAGCCGCATTGCGCGACCTGATGATCGGCCCAGGCCTTTTGCAGAACCGACAGCTTCTCGGGCGTGCCCAAGCCCTCGATCGTCACGATCGCGCCGGTCACATCGCCCAGCGCCACCTGACAGCTCCGCACCGCCGCACCGTTCATATGCACCGTGCAGGCCCCGCAGGCCGCGACGCCGCAGCCGAATTTGGTGCCGGTCATGCCCAACTCGTCGCGCAGAACCCACAGGAGGGGAACCTCGTCAGGCAGGTCCACCCGATGCACCTTGCCGTTAATCAGAAGAGTTCTCATCATGCCTGCCTCGCGTTTTCCCTAAGAGGGCCCCTTTCATACGCGCAAGGCAAGCCAAGAGATCAGTTTTTCCGGCTAAAGTGTTGTTCTGAGGTGCCAAAGCTCGGGGAAAAGTTCGACCGACAGCATCTTCTTGAGATAGTCGACCCCGCCCGTGCCGCCGGTGCCCCGCTTGAAGCCAATCACGCGCTCGACTGTGGTGACGTGGTTGAACCGCCAGCGCCGGAAGTAGTCTTCGAAATCGACGAGTTTCTCGGCGAGTTCGTAGAGGCGCCAATGTTTCTCGGGTGCCCGATAGACCTCGGTCCATGCCGCCTCGGCTGCCGGATCGGGGGTGTAGGTGGCCGAAAAATCCCGGTTCAGAATGGCCTCGGGCAAGGGGAAGGTTTCCGACAAAAGCCCAAGCGCCACGTCATAGAGCGAGGGTTTGGCAAGCTCCGCCTCCAGCGCGGCCAGAAGGTCGGGGCGGTGCGCGTGTGGCTTGAGCATATTGCGGTTGCGGTTGCCAAGCATGAATTCGATGAGCCGGTACTGCCAGCTTTGAAAGCCCGACGACTGCCCCAGCGCCTTGCGGAAACGGGTATAGTCGGAGGGCGTCATCGTTCTGAGCACATCCCATGCGGAATTCAGCTGCTCGAAGATGCGCGCCACACGGGCGAGCATCTTGAAAGCGGTCGCCACGTCCTTTTGCAAAAGGGCCGCCCGGGCGGCGGAAAGCTCGTGCAGCGCGAGCCGCATCCAAAGCTCGGAGGTCTGGTGCTGGATGATGAAAAGCATCTCGTCGTGGGCGTCCGACAGCGGGTGCTGCGCGGTGAGGATCGCATCCAGCGAAAGATAGTCTGTATAGGACATACGGCCATCGAAGGCCATTTGCGCGCCATGGTCGGCGGGATTGATCGGGTCGGTCATCTGAAACTCCTGAAGGCGGGCAATCGAAAGCGAGATCAACGCCGGACGGGGGCGTCTTTCATGCTTTGGGCCGCCATCTTTCGCCATGCAGAAACCCACCCGGCAGGCCGGCAGAGCGGCACGCCGAAAACGGTGGGTCCGGTCATTCCAAGCTGCATTGATGCGATCCCCGCGTGTCGCCTGTCACTCTGCCGTCCGGCCAAAATCATTGCAATAGCTCGGAGAGCGGCAAATATTTGGATTGTGGGTAATGAGGGAGGTTCCAGTGGGACGTATTTCTGTTTTCCTAGCCGTGACATTCCTTTGGTCGCGGGGGCAGTGGTGGCCAGCCGTCCAGTTTTCTTCGGGCACGTGGCAAGTGCCGGAGGGTCTGCCAGAGTTTCTTGTGACAGGCGCATTTGCCGCTTTGGGGGCCGTTGATCGGGGCGCTGGTTGCATCGTTCGCATATGACGGAGGGCAAGGGGTTCGACGTCTTTTGAAAAGGCTGGTTCAGTGGCGTTTTGCCGGTGTCTGCTGGGCGGCCGCCTTCCTGCTTCTTCCCGTAGTCATCTGTGGAGCATGTGTCGTCGCCGGCATCAGCGACGGAACCCGACCCGCATCGGAAGCGTTGGCTAATCCGGTCGCGGTGCCTATCTCTTTCGTGTTCATTCTGCTGCTGGGCGGCCCGCTTCAGGAAGAGGCCGGATGGCGTGGAACCCTGCTTTAAAAGGCACAATCACGGTTCAGCCCGCTTGTGGCAACGCTCGGGATCGGGCTTGTCTGGGCAGTCTGGCACTTGCCACTGTTCCAGCTGCCGAGTGCCGGCATCTATTACGACAAGCCCTTCTGGGGCCTTGCGCTGTCTACCGTGCTTTTGTCGGTCCTGTTGACGTGGATCTACAATCGCAGCGGCAGCAGCCTGCTCGCAGTGATGATCATGCACGCGTCGTTCAACTGGGCGCATTATGTGTTTCCGGCCTTGGAGAGCGATGCCGGGGGGCTCGCCTGTTTTGCCTTCCTGATTGCGGCCTGCGGGGCTGTCCTTTGGGCTTCGGGGCCTAGTCTGGGGCGCCGCCAAGCGTGAGAGACATCAGATAAGTCTCGTAGATCTGACCGGCCGCCTCGTGCATATGCCTCCGGTCCACCTGCCAGCCCTGCTTGAGAAAGAACCGGCGGGCAAGGATCGAGGCGCGGACGGTCAGGTGGGTCAGACCCGCGTCGCGGGCCATTGAGATGAGCGTTCTATGGAGCGAAGGGGTGACCTCTGTGCCCTTCGCTTCGGGGATGACAAAGGCCATGTCTAGATAGCCGGTGTGATCGAGCGACATGACGCCAAGCATTCGGCCCTGATCCTCGACCGCGACCCAAGCCCATTGCCCGAGGAGCTTGTCGGGCTTGTCCCAATTCGGCGCGGCCTGCGGTGCCCATGCCTCAAGCTGGGCCTCGCTATAGGCGCCTTTCGCGCCCTCCCGCACCGCGCGGTAGTAGACCTCGGCCATCGCCGCCCGATCTTCTTCTCGGTAGGGGCGGATGTGGAATGTCACGTCACGCGGGCTTTCTTGCGGTATTCGGGGCGGTCCCAAAGGCGGCGGTTCATAACATCAGCGATGATATCGACCGCCTGCGCCACGTCGCCCTCGTCGATATAGAGGGGCGTGAAGCCAAAGCGCATGATGTCGGGCGCGCGGAAATCACCGATCACGCCGCGGGCGATCAGCGCCTGCATGGCGGCATAGCCTTCCTCAAAGCGGAACGAGATTTGGCTGCCCCGGAGGTTGGGGTCGCGGGGCGAGGCGAGGGTGAGCATCGGGCAGGCGGCCTCGACGCCCTCGACGAAAGCCTCGGTCAACTCAATCGACCGGGCGCGGATATCGGCCATCGTGGTCATGTCCCAGATGTCCATCGACGCCTCGAGCGCGGCCAGCGCCAGAACCGGCGGGGTGCCGACGCGCATCCGCTCGATCCCGTGGCCGGGGCGGTAGTCGAGATCGAAGGCGAAGGGCGCCTCATGCCCGAGCCAACCCGAGAGGGCGGGGTGGGCCACGTCGGCGTGGCGGGGCGCGACATAGATGAAAGCCGGCGAGCCGGGGCCGCCGTTGAGGTATTTATAGGTGCAGCCCACGGCGAAATCGGCCTTCGCGCCCGCCAGATCGACCTCGGTCGCCCCCGCGGTATGCGCCAGATCCCAGATCGCCAGCGCGCCTGCGGCATGGGCCTTGGCGGTGAGCGCCTTCATGTCGTGGAGGCGACCGGTGCGGTAATCGACCTCGGTGATCAGCGTTGCGGCCACCGTCTCGTCAATGTGGGCGGCTATGTCCTCAGGGGCCACGACCTTCAGTTCAAGCCCGCGCCCGAGGCTCTGGATCAGGCCCTGCGCGATATAGAGGTCAGACGGGAAATTGCCGCTGTCCGACAGGATCACCTTGCGGTCGGGCCGCATCTCAATGGCCGAGGCCAGCGCCTGATAAACCTTGATCGACAAGGTATCGCCCATCACCACATGGCCCGGCTCGGCGCCGATGAGCCGCGCGATCCGGTCGCCGATGCCGGTCGGCATCGCCATCCAGCCCGCCCGGTCGCGCCCGCCGCGGTTCCAGCCGGTGATAAGCATCTCGCCCCATTCGTCGGTGACCGCCGAGGCAAGCCGTGCTGGCGTGGCCTTGGGCAGGGGGCCGAGGCTGTTGCCATCGAGATAGATGACGTTTTTCGGAAGGTGAAAGCGGGCCTTTGTGGCGGCGAAATCGGTCATGAAAGCAGGTTTCCGCGAAAATGGAGGTGCATTGGCTAGGGAACGGTCTAGTCTGTCGCAGGGTCAAGGAAAAGACCCAGTAGGACAAGCCGCCGCAGGGATCGTTTTCCGTAGACATTCATGTTTTTGAATGTCTAACCTGTCTGGAATGGAGGAACGAGGGTTTGCTCAAGTGGATAGAGATTCCACCGGTATGGCTTGCGCTCTTTGGCGCGGTTGCATGGCGCTTGGCGCGCGCAGACCTTTGGGGGCTGAGCTTTGGCGGCGCATGGTCGGACTTTCTGGCCGGTATTCTAATCGGCGGAGGCCTGATCCTGATGTCTTGGCGGTGGTCGAGATGCGTAAGTGGCGCACGACGTTCATTCCACACAAGGAAGCCGCCCATCTGGTGCAATCGGGCATCTTCCGCCGCAGCCGCAACCCGATCTATCTGGGCGATGTGCTGGTGCTGATCGGCTTCATACTCAAACTCGATGCTCCCGATGCCCTCGTTCTGGTGCCGATCTTTCTTTGGTGGATCGAACGGCATTTCATCTTGGCCGAGGAAGATCGGCTACGGCGCAAATATCGCGCCGACTTCGCACGCTACTGCGCGAAGACCCGCAGATGGCTTTGAAAGCGGTATTCCGCAACGATATCGGCTCTTGGGCCGGCAAAGTGACGCAATCTCGTTGCGTTGTGAAATCAGGGTGCGTTCAGTAAAAGAGCGCAAAGCACAGTGAAGAGGGAGGTCTGCCCGTGAAAATCGGTGCACCAAAGGAAATCATAGAGGGCGAAAACCGGGTCGCGATGACGCCGGCTTCGGCCCGCGATCTGCAGAAGCTCGGCTATGAATGTGTGATCGAGACAGGCGCCGGCGAGAAGGCCGGTTTCTCGGACGCGACCTATAAGGAAGCCGGTGTCGAGGTTGTCAAGACCGCCGCTGCGCTCTTTAAGGCGGCCGATATCGTCGCCAAGGTCCGCGTGCCCACCGAGGCCGAGGTCAAGCGGCTGCGCGAAGGCCAGACGCTCATCTCCTTCTTCAATCCCGGCGCCAATGCGGCGCTGATGGAGCTGGCTGCCTCCAAGGGCACAAATGTCATCGCCATGGAAATGGTGCCACGCATCAGCCGCGCCCAGAAGATGGATGCGCTCTCGTCGATGGCCAATATCGCGGGCTATCGTGCGGTGATCGAGGCGGGCAACAACTTTGGCCGCTTCTTCACCGGTCAGGTGACTGCCGCAGGCAAAGTGCCGCCCGCCAAGGTTCTCGTGGTCGGCGCCGGCGTGGCAGGCCTTGCCGCCATCGGCACGGCGACCTCGCTTGGCGCGATCACCTATGCCTTCGACGTGCGCCCCGAAGTGGCCGAGCAGGTTGAATCGATGGGCGCCGAGTTTGTCTATCTCGATTTCGAAGAGGCTCAGGCCGATGGCGCCACCACGGGTGGCTATGCCGCGCCCTCGAGCCCCGAATTCCGCGAAGCGCAGCTCAAGAAATTCCGCGAGATCGCGCCGGATATGGACATCGTGATCACCACGGCGCTCATTCCCAACCGCGAGGCGCCCGAGCTTTGGACCGAGGACATGGTCCAGTCGATGAAGCCCGGTTCGGTCATCATTGACCTTGCCGCCGAAAAGGGCGGCAACTGCAAGCTGACGAAGGCCGACGCGCGGATCGTCACCGATAATGGCGTGATCATCATCGGCTATACCGACTTCCCGAGCCGGATGGCAGCCCAAGCCTCGACGCTTTACTCGACCAACATCCGCCACATGATGACGGACCTGACGCCGGAGAAAGACGGTATCGTCAACCACAACATGGAAGACGACGTGATCCGCGGCGCCACGGTGACCCATAACGGCGCGATCACCTTCCCGCCGCCACCGCCGAAGGTTCAAGCGATCGCGGTGCAGAAGAAGGAAAAGCCCAAAGAGCTGACCGCGGAAGAGAAGCGTGCGCTCGAAGTGGCGGCCTTCAAAGCCCAGACTCGCAAACAGGTTACTCTGCTAGGTGTCGGTGCGGCGCTCATGCTGCTTGCCGGCCTCTATGCGCCTGCGAGCTTCATGCAGCACTTCATCGTCTTCGTTCTGTCGGTGTTCATCGGCTTCCAACTGATCTGGAACGTCAGCCACTCGCTGCACACGCCGCTCATGGCCGTGACCAACGCGATCTCGTCGATCATCATTCTTGGTGCTCTGTTGCAGATCGGCTCGGGCTCGACGCTCGTGATCATCCTCGCCGCGCTCTCGGTCTTTATGGCCGCGATCAACATCTTCGGCGGTTTCCTCGTCACCCGGCGAATGCTCGCCATGTTCCAGAAATCCTAAGGAGGCCGGGCAAATGGAAATCGGTTTCACCACCGCCGCCTATGTCGTTGCGGCTGTCCTGTTTATCCTCTCGCTTGGCGGCCTTTCGGGGCAGGAGAGCGCCAAGCGCGCTGTCTGGTATGGCATCGCCGGTATGGCTCTGGCCGTGGCCGCGACCCTCGTGGGCCCCGGAGCAGGCCTCTGGGTACTCTCGGTCGTCCTGATCGTCGCGGGTGGTATCATCGGCTATATCGTAGCCAAGCGCGTGCAGATGACCGAAATGCCGCAGCTTGTCGCCGCGATGCATTCGCTCGTGGGTCTGGCGGCTGTGTTCGTGGGCTACAACGCCTATCTCGAGCTAGGCCGCGTTCTGGCGATGAGCGCGGAAGAGCGTGAGGCGCTCGAAGGCTTTGCCGCGATCCTTGCCCATAAGGATCCGGTCGAGCAGACGATCCTCAAGGTCGAGGTCTTCCTCGGTGTCTTTATCGGCGCCGTGACCTTCACCGGCTCTGTCATCGCCTTCGGCAAGCTCGCGGGCAATGTCACCTCGAAGGCGACAAAACTGCCGGGCGGTCATGCGCTCAACGCCGCTGCGGCGCTGGGCAGTGTCGTCCTCCTTGCCATGTTCCTCAATGGCGCGGGTATCTGGACGCTGATCGCCATGACGCTTCTGGCGTTCTTCATCGGCTATCACCTGATCATGGGGATCGGCGGCGCGGATATGCCTGTGGTCGTCTCGATGCTCAACAGCTACTCGGGCTGGGCCGCCGCCGCGATCGGCTTCTCGCTCGGCAACGATCTTCTGATCGTGGTCGGTGCGCTTGTCGGTTCCTCGGGCGCGATCCTGAGCTACATCATGTGTAAGGCGATGAACCGCTCCTTCATCAGCGTGATCCTCGGCGGCTTCGGCAATACGACCGGCCCCGCCATGGAGATCGACGGTGAGCAGGTGGCGATCGACGTCGACGGCGTGGCCGCCGCCCTCGAAGATGCAGACAGCGTCATCATCATCCCGGGCTACGGCATGGCCGTGGCGCAGGCCCAGCAGAACGTGGCCGAACTGACCCGCCGCCTGCGGGCCAAGGGGAAGAACGTCCGCTTCGCGATCCACCCGGTCGCGGGCCGTCTTCCGGGCCATATGAACGTGCTTCTGGCCGAGGCCAAGGTGCCCTATGACATCGTGCTCGAGATGGACGAGATCAACGAGGACTTCCCGGAAACGGACGTTGCCATCGTTATCGGCTCGAACGACATCGTGAACCCCGCCGCTCAGGAAGATCCCAACAGCCCCATCGCCGGGATGCCGGTTCTGGAATGCTGGAAGGCCAAGCAGGTCTTTGTCTCCAAGCGGGGCCAAGGCACCGGCTACTCGGGGATCGAAAATCCGCTCTTCTACAAAGAGAACACGCGGATGTTCTACGGCGACGCCAAGAAATCGCTCGACGATCTTCTGACCCGCGTCCAGTAGGGATTTCCGACCTTTCGAAGGCCCCACACGAAATTGTGGGGCCTTTTTCATTTCGCCCCTGCTACATTGGCCCCACGGGACTAGGAACAGGGAGACGACTATGGACCGTAGAACTCTGCTCGCCCTGTCCGCCGCCAGCCTTGTGACCGCCGGACGCGCGCAGGCACAGGGCACTGTCGGGGACGACGGGCTTTACGACGAACATTTCCTCAAGGACAGCTTCCTCGAGATGGCGCTCGACCATGAGGAAGCGGCCGATCAGGGCAAGGCGCTGGCCGTCTTGTTCGAGCAGCGCGGCTGCCCCTATTGCCGCGAATTGCACGAGGTGAATTTCAAACGCGAGGAAATCACCAGCTACCTGACCGAGCATTTCGATGTGGTTCAGCTCGATATGTTCGGATCACGCGCGGTTCTTGATTTTGACGGCGAGGAACTGGAAGAGCGCGATCTCGCGGTGAAATGGTTCGTCAACTTCACGCCGACGATGCTGTTCTTCCCGCCCGAGACTTTGGGGGCGACAAGTCTGCGCGAGGCCGAGGTGTTCCGCCTGCCGGGCTATTTCAAGCCCTTCCACTTCATCTCGGGTCTCGAATATGTGGTGACCCAAGACTACAAGACCCAGCATTTCCAGCGCTACTTGCAAGACAAGTTCGCCAAGCTGGCAGAGCAGGGGATCGATCCAGAAGTCTGGTAAGTCGAAGGGCTAGTTTCTGGCTCGGTGGCGGGCTTTCGGTCGTGGCGCTAGCCTTGGGCGCGGTCCAGCGCCCGAGGGCTTGAGCGGTAGGTTCGAGGCGTCGATCTCACGCCACTCACCGGGCTGAAGCCCCTCGAGGCTCCACGGGCCGGTCTGCCAGCGCACCAGCCGCAGAGTGGGAAAGCCAATGGCCGCTGTCATGCGCCGGACCTGCCGATTGCGGCCTTCATGCAGCGTGAGAGAAATCCAGCGATCAGGGACAGACTTTCGGAACCGCACCGGCGGATCGCGGTCCCAAAGGGCAGGGGGCTCGATGAGCTTTGCCCCGGCGGGCAGGGTTATCCCGTCCTTGAGCTTCACCCCGGCGCGCAAGGGCGCAAGGTCGGCGTCAGTCGGTGCGCCTTCGACTTGCACCAGATAGGTTTTTGCCAGCTTGAACGCCGGATCGGCGATCCGTGCTTGCAGGCGCCCATCGTCGGTGAAGAGGAGCAGTCCCTCGCTGTCACGGTCGAGCCGCCCTGCCGGATAGACACCGGACGGCAGGCCAAACTCCGACAAGGTCCGCCGCTCGGTGGGCGAGCCTGAATCGGTAAACTGCGACAGGACGTCGAAAGGTTTGTTGAAGGCAATAAGGCGGCTCATGTGTCTGTCCTACTCTTCCCGTGTGCAGACCGGAAGGGGTCGTGCGGCGCTAAATTTGATCAAAACAGTCGAATTTCCGTTTTAAGTTCAACACGATAGGCGACATCGGGGGGCATTTGTGAAATAATTGACCCAAGGGGAGGTTTTTGCCTTGAATCGACTCGCGACTTGCCCCAAATGCGCGTCTCAAGACGCCAACGCACGCGCCTCTGGCCGGTAAAGCA
>JALRLK010000071.1 GCA_023254495.1 Marivivens sp.
CATTATACAAATACCGAATTTTCATTGGTATCTTTATTGTTTTTTCGGCTATTACACTTACTCTTTTTTACAATGCTTTAAAACCGCAAAAAACACTTCCTATTGGTATTGCTTCCATTCCTTGTGCCGCACATCAATCCTATTCTCAATCGGTGTTTGAGCTTGGCCGCGCATTGTTTTATGATGTAACGCTTTCCGGAGACGGTGATATTTCCTGCGGCTTTTGTGTTTCGTATGGCCCGCAGCGTTGAGCCCACCTTGGACTTTCAAGCCAAAGCTTTTACAGCTGCGACCCCGAACCAAGCGGAAATGCCGGTCAGGACGGCGCCCCAGATAACATCAACGGCCACCATAGACGGGCTCCAGTTCTTCAGCGTTGCATAATTGGTGAACTCGTAGGTTCCGTAGGCAATTGCGCCCAGTAAGGCACCCGCGATCAGGGCTTGGCTTGTTACGCCCGACTTGAAGGCCGGCATCGAGACAAACCATACGATGCCCGCCACGTAGAAAAGATAAAAGCCAACGGCCGGCAAAATGCGGATATCGTCGAGAAGCCAGCTTCCGATGTGTTGGGAAAACAGCGGGCGCATAACGAATTTTAGCATAATCGCGTCAAGTGCCAGAAAGACGACGACGGTTGTGGCGTAGATAGCTGCGAGTTGCACTTGGCTCTCCTCATTGCGGTTTGACATCTCTACGGCACAACCGCCGAGATGGATCATTTTGCCCCTGACTGATCTGGACTGACCGCTCTTGCGTATTCTTTCCGAAATCATCCAAGCGGGGTTGCCAAAGTGCCTTTTGATCTAGCGAAGAAAAAGCGAATTGCCGTGATCGGCGGCGGTGTGGCGGGCCTAGGTGCAGCCTATATGCTGGCGCCCGATAATGAGATCGTTCTGTTTGAATCCTCTCATCGCCTTGGTGGCCATGCTCGGACCGTCTTGGCGGGGCGGCGTGGAGAGACCGCAGTCGACACGGGTTTTATCGTATTCAACTATCATACCTATCCGCATCTGACGCAGATGTTCCGCGATCTCGATGTGCCGGTGAAAAAGAGCGATATGAGCTTTGGCGTGTCGATCAATAACGGCGGTCTGGAATACAGTATGCGCGACCTTTCGGCTTTGACGGCCCAGAAGCGCAATCTTGCCCGGCCCCAATTCTGGCGGATGCTTGGCGATATCGTGCGGTTCAACAAGAACGCCGTCGCTGCAGCTCAAGATCCTGACCTGCCGCTTGGGGAGTTCCTCGATCTGCTGAAAGTGGGCGAGTGGTTCCGCAATTATTATCTCCTGCCCATGTCTGGAGCGATCTGGTCGTCGACGCCAGAGCAGATGGAAAGTTTTCCGGCCCGTTCCCTAGTTCAGTTCTTCGACAACCACGCGCTTCTGACGCCGAATACCCATCAGTGGTATACGGTCGACGGCGGGTCGATTGCCTATGTGACGCGTATCGCGGCGGCCATTCGGTCCGCAGGTGGCGATATTCGGACTGACGCGCCGGTCGCATCGGTCACAAGGAGCGATATTGGCGTTGAGGTCCGCTGCAAGGGCGGTCTGCCCGAGTTTTTTGATGAAGTGGTCTTTGCCTGCCATTCAGATCAGGCGCTGGCGCTTCTTTCGAATCCGACCGACAAGGAAAAGAAGATCCTTGGCAATATTCGGTATCAGCCAAACCGAGCGGTCCTCCACCGCGACACAAGCCAGATGCCCAACCGAAAGAGGGCTTGGGCATCGTGGGTCTATAAAAGTACGACAAATCGTCCCGCGGCGCGCATCGGCCTGACCTATTGGATGAACAGGCTTCAAGGCCTTGATGCATCGGATCCGCTTTTTGTCTCTCTCAACCCAGAGGTCGAGATTCCTGATCACCTTGTCTACGAGGAGACGGAGTTTGCCCATCCTGTGTTTGATCGCGCGGCCATCCGGGCGCAAGCCGAGCTACGGCTTGCACAGGGGCAGAACAAGACATGGTTCTGCGGCGCCTGGACCCGGCATGGCTTTCACGAGGATGGATATGCCAGCGCTGTTGCGGTGGTCGAGCGTCTGAAAGCTGGAGTGCTTGCCGCATGAGACCACAGCACATCAGGGCATCGACGATGCACAGGAGGCTGGGAGGCGAGGCCAACAGCTTTCGCTATAGCGTCGACTATCTGCTGATCGATCCGGAAAAGATCGAAAATACATCGGCGTTGTTTTCGGCAAATTCTGCAAACCTTGTGTCCTACCATGACCGCGATCACGGTGGTGTTCGCGGTGCAGGGCAAGGGGCGCAATGGGTGCGCGACCGGCTCGCTGAGGCGGAAATCCAAATCGGTCAGGGCTGGCGGATCCTGCTCCTCGCCCAACCGCGGATGCTGGGGACTCGCTTCACGCCCGTTAGCTTTTGGATGGTTGTCGACGAGGATGGCGCGCTCAGGGTCGTCATCGCCGAGGTGAACAACACCTTCGGAGATAGGCACAGCTATCTTTGCGTCCATCCCGATGTCGCGCCGATCAAGCCCTCGGATGAAATGGTGGCCCAGAAGATCTTTCACGTTTCGCCATTTCAGCCTGTCGCTGGCGAATACAGATTTAAGTTTGCGCTGACACAAGACGAAGTTTCCGTGCGGATCGATTATCGCCACGGCAAAGGCGGGCTTTTGGCCACCTTGGATGGACCGCGCAACGAGATGACAACGCCGGGGCTTCTGGCTTCACTCGTCCAAAGGCCATTTGGGTCGCTGCGGGTTATGGCTCTTATTCATTGGCAAGCGCTCAAACTATGGCGCGCCCGCGCGATGTTCCACAGACGCCCGATGCCGCCGGTGCCAGAATTAAGCCGCTAGAATGGACCGGACTTTGAACGGAAAGACCTACTGGCTTGTTGGTGCGAGCTTCGGGATCGGCGCAGCACTGGCGCGCGAGCTTGACAAGCGTGGCGCTGGATTGGTCTTGTCCGGGCGATCTGAGGAGCGGCT
>JALRLK010000157.1 GCA_023254495.1 Marivivens sp.
TGGCCTACGTAGAAGATCTATATGTAGATCACTTGAACGTTCGACTACGTAGCCGAAAGGGCGTGAGCGGTGGCGTTGTGTGGAAAATGACGCGGTTTGTCAGGTGATGTGTGTTATTCCTGCACGGGCTGATCCGGTTCACCCGATGCTCTATCTCCTCGGTCTTCGAAGTCAGTCGCTGAAGCTCGGCCTCGATCGCATTGAGGCGTTCAAGGGGTGTCGAGCCCGAGATATTGGTCGCGACCAAACCCGTTGTCGAAAGCTCGCGCTTGAGCTCCTGAATCTGGACATAGAGCTGGGTCAGCTGCTGGCGGATGTCCGCCAGCGTTTGATCCTGCGCGAAAGAAGGAAGCGGAGCGGCGCTTCCGAGCGCCACCGCCAAAGCGATCGACCTGAGAATTCCGATCCGCATTTCCCTCTCCGTTTCTTAAAGGCTGCCGAGCGAGATCACCGTCACGGCGCGGCGGTTCTGCGAATAGCAGGTCTCGTCCGAACAGATCGCGAGCGGACGCTCTTTGCCATAGGACACGGTCTGCAGACGGGCCACCGGAACGCCACGCGACACAAGGTATTCGCGGACAGCGTTGGCACGGCGCGCGCCGAGGGCGAGGTTGTATTCGCGGGTGCCTTGTTCGTCAGCGTGACCCTCGATCACCGCCATATATTGCGAGTTGTCGAGGAGCCATCGGGCCTGTCCTTCAAGGATCGACATCGCTTCCGAGGTCAGGGTCGACTGATCAACTTGGAACAGAACACGGTCGCCGATGGTCTGGTTGAAATAGGCCGGGCTCGTGGGATCGCTGATGCTGCCATCGGCGCCAAAGCCTGTGCCCGCGCCGGCGCCATCCGCGCCGGTGCCGAAGCGATCAGGCCGCGTACAGGCGGCGGTCGAAAGGGCCAGAACGATTAGGGCCGCTTTGGTAAGGGTTTTCATGAGGTGTTCCTGTTTTTTTGTTTGCTCGTTGGGATCACTTTAGCACGCGCTGCGCGCCTTGGGAATGAGAAGGGCCTAGCGTTGCAGCGGGCCCCAGGAGGGGTCGGACGCGAAGGTCACGGTGGGCACCTGACGCAGATTTCGGCCCGAGATATCGACCGAATAGAGCGACGGTGCGCCAGCAGCGCCTTGAGTTTCACGGAAGAACATGATGACGCGGCCGTTGGGCGACCACGTCGGGCCCTCGTCGAGGAACGAGGCCGTGAGTAGTCTTTCCTCGCTGCCATCGGTCCGCATCACGCCAATGTGAAAACGGCCCGCGTTCTGTTTGGTGAAAGCCACCAGATCGCCACGCGGCGACCAGACGGGCGTGCCATAGCGCCCCTCGCCGAAGGAAATGCGCCGTGCTTCGCCACCGGTGGCCGACATGATGTAGAGCTGCGGGCTGCCGGAACGGTCGCTTTCAAAGACGATTTGGCTGCCGTCGGGCGAGAAGCTCGGGGCCGTTTCGATCGAGGGGGCCGAGGTCAGGCGGGTGTGCTGGCCGGTCAGAAGATCGGTGCGCCAGATGTCGGTGTTGCCGCCGCTCGACAGGCTATAGATCACCTGATTGCCATCACGCGAGAAGCGCGGGCTGAAGGCCATCTCGCCGGCGGCGGTGGTGACTTGCTGGCGGCCCACGGTCGCCACGTCGATCATGTTGATCCGCGGGAAGCCGCTCTCGAAGGTCGTATAGAGCACGCGGTCGCCGGAGGGGGAGAAGCGCGGAGCGATCACAAGCGTGCCGCTATCTGTCAGATACTGAACGCCGGCACCGTCATAATCCATGATCGCAAGCCGTTTCTGGCGGGCGTCCTTGGGTCCGGTTTCGGCCACGAAAACCACACGGCTGTCAAAATAGCCGCCCTCGCCGGTGATGCGGGAATAGACCGTATCGGCCACCTTGTGCGCCATCCGCCGCCAGCCATCGACCGAACCGACGAACCGCAGGCCATCGCCCAACTCGCCGCCCGAGAAGACGTCATAGAGCCGGAATTTGACCTCGACCTGCCCGCCCGAGACCGCCACCGCGCCGGTGATCAACGCCTGCGCGTTGATTGCCCGCCAATCGGCATAGGCGATCGGCTGGGAAAAGCCGGTATAGGGGCTGATGAAAGCCGAGGCAGGGATCTGACGGAAAAGGCCAGTGCCGATCAGGTCGCTGGCGATCACCTGCGAGAGGTTGGCTGCCATTTCCTCGGCTCCAGTGCCTTCCGGCTGGAACGTCGGCAAAGCAAAGGGCAAGGGCTCGATCACGCCATCGGTAATCGTCAGCCGCAAGGGCCCCGATTGCGCCAGCGCCACGTCCGCCCAGACGAATACCGCCAGAAGTGCGAGTAGTTTCCTGATCATCTTTGTCCTCGTTGCCCGCTTTCGGGTCTGGTTCGTTGACGGCCCGCGGCTATGCAATAGCACATCTTGGCAAAGGCCAAATTCAAATTGCGCGAAACCCCGCTCATCGCAGCCTCATGCCGCTGGGGTCGAAGGTGATCTCGACGTTCTGCCACTGGTCGTATTTCTCGGGCGGCAGCTTGTAGCCCGACGACTGGCACCGCAGGATCGCCCGCCGCGCCGCCTGAAAGGCGGTCGAGGTCTGGGCGTCGTTGCCGCCCGAGGCGCTGACCATCCGCACGTCGCCGATCACGCGGCCGTCCTGACCGAGGGAGAAGCCGACCGTCACCGTCACCCGCGCCCATTCGGCACCAGGATCGACGTTCCAGCAGGCATTGACCGCGAGGCGGAAGGCATCCTTCTCGCCGCCCGTCATCGGCGGGCCGGCCTGAGCCGACGAGGCGGCAGGCGCGGAGGCAGACGCCGCAGCGGCGGCCACGGCGGCGGCCACGGCATCCTCGGTGGAGCTGGCCGCAGGGGTTTGTGGCTTGGCCGGGGTCTCGGCGGGCTTCTGTTCGGCGGTCTGGGTGCGCGGGCGCGCGGTCGGGCGGATCGAGCTTTCAACCGCGCCCGAGGGTTTCTCGGCCTCGGTGACGATCTCTGTCGTCGCTTCTTCAGGGGCCGCAGCATCTTGGGCCTCGGCCACGACCTCGGCTTCAGCAGAGGTGTCGGGCGTCACTGCCGCCTGTTCGACCGGGGCAACGGCGGCGTCGGGCGTGGGAAGAGAGGGGGTATTGGCCACACGGGTCGAGGGGCGCGGCGTGGGCGTGGTGCGGTTGTTATCGACGGCGGCCGATGGCGGAACAAGCGCGGTCGGCTGGTCGGGGCCAATATCGGCCACGGCAGCGGGTGGCTCGGGCGCGGGCTGGGGCTCTTCCGGTGCGGCCTCGGGTTCGGGCGCAGGCGCAGCTTCCGGCTGAGGCTGCGCCGGAGCGACCACTTCGGTGGGGGGCGGCGCGTCGGGGGCGGCCTCGGCCTCGGGCAGCGCCGGTGTGATCGGCGCATCGACGAAGGGGTTCGGTGTGCGTGCGGCGACAATGGCTTCGTATTCCTCGCCGGAGACAACCGAGACCTCTGTCACTTCGAATGGTAAAGGGTCATGGCTCAGCCCCCATCCGGCCAGAAGCCAGATGATGAGGGCCGCGTGTCCAACGGCAGAGATATAGCCGCCCGGGCTCACCGCTGGCCCGCCCTACTGGCCCGCGCCATCGAGAGCCGGCCCGCCGATATCGGTCACAAGACCGATATTCGAGAAGCCGCCCGCGTTGAGCGCACCCATGATCTCGGCCACGCGGTTCCATTCATTGGCCCCATCGGCGCGCAGATAAACCCGATCGCTCGTCCGCTCTGCGGCAATAGCTTGCAACTTGGCGACGAGCTCCTCCTCGGGCACCTCGGTATTCTGGATCATCACAAGGCCTTCGGCGGTGATCGTCACCGTAAGCGGCTCTTCGTCGTCCGTGGGCAGCGCATTGGCCGCCGTCTTCGGCAACTCGACCGGAACGCCAACCGTCATCAAGGGCGCGGCCACCATGAAGATGATGAGAAGCACTAGCATCACGTCCACGAAGGGCGTGACGTTGATTTCCGACATCGGCTGGGCGCGGCGGCGGCGGCGGCGGTGATTGCCACCCGTCTCCGCCGCCTGTTTCATCACTCCCCCGCCCATGTCAGCTGTCCAACTGGCGCGAGAGGATGGTGGCGAACTCGTCGGCGAAGGCCTCGTAGCCGGAAACGATCCGGTCTGCATCGGCGCTGAGCTTGTTGTAGAACACCACCGCCGGGATCGCGGCGAGAAGGCCGAGGCCCGTGGCCAGAAGCGCTTCGGAGATGCCGGGGGCGACGACCGCGAGGTTGGTGTTCTGCGATTCAGCGATCTCGATGAAGGAGTTCATGATGCCCCAGACCGTGCCGAAGAGGCCGACGAACGGCGCGGTTGAGCCGACTGTCGCCAGAACCGGCAGGCCCTTTTGCAGGCTCCCCGCTTCCTTGGCGATGGCCACATCCATCGACCGGTCGATCCGCCCCTGTGCACCGGCGATCAGATCGCCATCGTCGCGGTGGCTGCGCCGCCATTCGAGCATGCCGGCGGCGAAAATCTTTTCGCTCTGCCCTGCGGGCGAGGCGCCAATCTTGTCGAAGAGCGCGTCCAGCGGCTGCCCCGACCAGAAGGCGCGATCAAAAACGTCCGCCTCGGCGCGGGCCTTGCGGTATTGCCGGTGCTTGTCGATCACGACGGCCCAGCACCAGACCGATGCGGCAACAAGCATCAGCATCACCAGTTTGACGAGGAGCGTCGCGCGGGCAAAGAGCGCCCACATCGTGTAGTCGGTTGCTATTTCCATCTGCCTGCTCGTTTATGCGGCCGTTTCGGCCTGTTTGGTCCGATTTACCGCATTTCGAAGCACAAAGCCAATAGAGCCTGCATGGGCAGGCAGAGGGTCGCCGATCACCTTGTCGTGGGCTAGTGCAGCGGGCGCCGCAGGATCGCGGGGATACGCGCCGGCGCACCGGTTGAGGAAAGGGCCACAAGGGTTACATTTGCGGTGAAAAGCGCTTTGCCATCGCGCTTGACCTCTTGCCGTACCACCATCCGCGCCCCGCCCATCTGCTCAAGCGTGGTCTCGACCACGAGCTCGTCGTCGAACTTCGCGGGCTGAAGGTAATCGGCCTCGACACGGCGCACCGCGAAAACAATCCCCTCTTCCGCTTTGAGCCGCCCCTGATCGACACCCAGCGAACGCACCCATTCGGTCCGCGCCCGCTCGATGAACCGCAGGTAATTGGCGTAATAGACGATGCCGGCAAGGTCGGTGTCTTCGTAATAGACGCGCAGGGGGAAGCGGTGGGTCATATCGGGCCTTTCAGTCTCGGGCCGACCCTAGGCAGCGAAGGGATAGAGGGCAAGCGGCTCGTAGCGGACGCCGTCTGGATGCAGATGCGAGCCGAAAAGGCCGAAGGCGATGGCGGGTTCGGGCTCGGAGGCCGAAGGGCCGTAGCGTTCGAGAAAACGCGCCAGCCGCGCATGGACGGCGGTATCGGTCGGGGTCATACGGGCCAGCGTGATGTGGGGATGATAGCGCTCGTGGGGCAGGTTGATCCCCGCCGCCCGCACCGCCCGCCGAACCTCATCCCGCAGGGCCAAGAGGCGCGGCTCGGGGTCGATATCGGCATAGAGGATACGCGGCTTGCCACCGCCGAAAACGCCGACCTCGCGCACCTTTACTAGTGGGGCGGGCAGCCGGATCGTCGAGAGCTCCTCACCGATGGCGCTGAGCGCAGCATCGGACTGGTCGTCAAGAAAGGCCAAGGTGATGTGCAGGTTCTCAGGTCTCGTCGGCCGCCCGAAATCGACCCGCCGCGCAAGGCTTTCGCTCAGCGCCGCCGCACCCGCCGGAAGGGTCAGGGCGACGAAGGAGCGCATCAGCCGCTCCCAATTCGGGCAAAGAGCCGCAAGCCGTGCGAGGGATCGCGGGAGGAGGCGGGCAGGACGGGATCATAGGCCGCGCGGATCACGTTGGCGATCTCGGGGCGGACCACTGCGGCACCGTCGAGTAGGGCCAAGGGCGAGGCGCTGGCGAAGGCTGCGTCCGACCAGCTGAGGATCATCTGCACCGCTTGGGTGAGCGCGATGGTCTCGGCCGAGAGGTTGGCCAGCGCGGGGCTCATGCGGACAAAAACGAAACAGGCCTTGATCGCACCCGCCTCATCGAAACGGAAATGGCGGTAGTGATGGGCGCCTTCGGCCTCGAGCCTCGGGATTAGATCAGCAATTCCCGGCACCATACGGCCAAGATCGGTCAGATCGCGCAGTTCCGCCCAGTCGCGGAAAAAGAACATCATTAGGTTGGCGCCCAGCTCGGGATCGGTCTCGGCCATCTTGTGGCCGGCCATCGCCACCACCGCTTCGATCGCGCCCTTGAGCACACCCAAGGTCTGCGCCTCGACACCGAAGATCACCGGCACGATGGGGCGGCCCCAGCGGGCGCAGAGAAAGCTTCCGTCGGTGCGGGTGAAGAGCGGGGTGATATCGTCGGGCGTCATGGCGCGGGCCTAGCGGCTTTTGCGGGCAATCTCAATCGAAGAGGTCGGCGCCGTTCTTCGGCGCGTCAAGGCCAAGGTGCCGCCAGGCCGCGGCGGCGAGCATCCGCCCGCGCGGGGTCCGTTGGATGAGGCCCTGCTGCAGGAGATAGGGCTCGATCACCTCTTCCAGCGCATCTCGGCTTTCCGAAAGCGCTGCCGAAAGCGTCTCGATCCCCACCGGCCCGCCGCCATAGCTTTCGGCGATGAGGCTCAGATAGCGCCGGTCGGCCCCGTCGAGGCCGAGGTGATCGACGCCGAGGCGGGTCAGCGCCCGGTCGGCAATCTCGCGCGTCACGCGGCCATCGCCCTCGACCAGCGCGAAATCGACGACCCGGCGCAAGAGCCGCCCGGCGATGCGCGGCGTGCCTCGGGCGCGGCGGGCAATCTCGCGGGCGCCGTCGTCCTCGGCGGGCGTGCCCATCAGGCGCGCGCCGCGGGTGACGATCTCGTGCAGCTCGTCGACGTTGTAGAACTGAAGCCGCGTCGGGATGCCGAAGCGGTCGCGCAGGGGCGTTGTCAGAAGGCCGAGGCGGGTGGTGGCGCCGACGAGGGTGAAGGGCTGAAGCTCGATCCGCACGGTCCGCGCCGCCGGCCCCTCGCCGATGACGAGATCGAGCTCGAAATCCTCGAGCGCGGGATAGAGCACCTCTTCCACTGCCGGATTGAGCCGGTGGATCTCGTCGATAAAAAGAACGTCCCGCGCCTCGAGGTTCGTCAGGATCGCCGCCAGATCGCCCGCCTTGGCCAGAACCGGCCCCGAGGTCATGCGGAAATTGACGCCCAGCTCCCGCGCCATGATCTGCGCCAGCGTCGTCTTGCCAAGGCCCGGTGGCCCGTGAAACAGCGTGTGATCCATCGCCTCGCCGCGCATCTTGGCGCTGTCGATAAAGACGCGCAGGTTCGCCCGCGCTTCAGCCTGACCAATGAATTCCTCAAGGCTCTGCGGCCTCAGGGCGCGGTCGGCATCCTCGGGGCGGCGGTCAGGGCGCAGGGTGGGATCGGGTTCGCTCATGCCCTACCCCTATCCCTTCGGCGCCAGAAGCTTCAAGGCGGCGCGGATCAGGCGCGAGGTATCGGCCTGAGGGTCTTGGCCCAAGGCTTCGGCCACGGCGCTTGCGGCCTCGCCGGGGGCATAGCCGAGGTTGGCCAGCGCCGAGAGAGCCTCGGGCTGGGCCTGGCTCACCTTGGGCGCGGGCGCAGGCTTGGGGCGGGTGGGCTCGATCACCTCATCCTCGCCCGCGACCGCCTTGGCCAACGTTCCGCCCATCGCCATGACAGTGGGGGCTTTGTCCTTGAGTTCGATCACCACCCGCTGCGCCGTTTTGGGCCCAACGCCCTTGGCCTTGGCGATGGCGTTCCAGTCGCCCAGCGCAATCGCGCGGCTGACGCCATCAGCGCCCAGCGCCCCGAGGATCGCGGTCGAGGCCTTGGCGCCGATGCCTTGCACGCCCATCAGGAGCCTGTGCCATTCCTTCTCGACAAGGCTAGTAAAGCCGAAGAGCTGCAAAAGATCCTCGCGCACGAGGAGATCGGTATAAAGCGCCACCGCCTCGCCCACCGGGGGCAACGCGGCCATCGTCCGGTCGGAGACATAGACAAGATAGCCCACCCCGCGCACGTCGATCAGAACGTGATCTGTGGCGCGATAGTCAAGGCGGCCGGAAATCTTGCCGATCATGACGCGGCCCTCTGCAGAGCGCGAGCCAAATGCCCGGCCGATTGGCAATGATGCGCGTGGCAGATGGCGATGGCGAGCGCGTCGGCGGCGTCGGTCCCGGCGATCTTCACGCCCGGAAGCTGGAGCCGCACCATATGGTCGATCTGGCGCTTGTCGGCATGGCCCACGCCCACCACCGCCTTCTTGACCGCATTCGGCAGATACTCCCCAACTGTGATCCCCGCCTGCGCCGGCACCAGAAGGGCGATGCCCCGCGCCTGACCGAGCTTAAGGGTCGCCACGGCGTCCTTGTTGACGAAGGTCTGCTCTACTGCGGCGGCATCGGGCCGATAGGCCGTGAAAACGGCGGAAAGCTGTGTGAAAAGATCGAGAAGGCGTTCGGCCAGATCGGCCCCGCCATCGGATTTACAGGTGCCGTTCGCCACATGCGCCAGCCGCGAACCATCCACGTCGATGATTCCCCAGCCCATGTTCCGAAGGCCCGGATCGATGCCGATGACCCTCATGCTCGCCCCTGTTCTTGGTCTCTTTGCGCTCAATTAGCACAAAAAGAGAACAAACGCCAAGGAGCTTTCACGGATGCCGCGCCGCAACAAAGCCACAATTGCAGTCTGGAACCGCCATCTCAAAGCGCCAAAACGACATCTCTCCTATCCGCATATACCTTTTATTATAGGCATTTATCATACATTCCAAACCCATGATGCCATTGCATAGGACCTATGCAAAAACGTCACTGGAAATGTGGATTTGTCGGCTCTATCTGCCGCCCATCAAGATATTTTCGCTGCGTCGCAGCAGCCCCGAGACAAGGAACACGACCATGGTCGCCATCGACACCACCCGCGCCGCCGCTCCGGCCATCGCGAACCGCATCATCTCCGCCATCTATGGCGCCGCCGCCTCCTTCACCGCCTGGAACGAAGCCCGCATGACCCGCAACGCCCTGTCGCGTCTGTCGGCCCGCGAGCTCGAAGACATCGGCCTGTGCCGTGGCGATATCGAAGAAATCGCCACCCGCGGCGTTCGGTTCTAATCTGAACCCACTCACGAACAAGGCCGCGCCCGTTTGCCGGACGCGGCCTTTTCTTTTGCCGATTTAGCCGAGGGAACTACGGCAGAAGAGATTCAACCTGTTCAACGATCCAAAGCGTCGCCGGGTCTGCTTTCATCACGAATGCGCCCACCATCTCGACCGGAGTGCCGTTCTCCAGGATAGAGACCCGCTGATTATAGGTCGCTTCACCGAGGCTCATGAATAGGAATGCCTTGAAGACGAGGCCACCAGCCACAAGGGTCAGAAGGCTGCCGATCGGAAATCGCGTTCTCGAACGTCGGTGAGTGGCGACAACAGTTCCGTCTTCTTTGACCTGATACTGAATGCCATGCTTCATGCTGCCGCGGCGAGCAGCGATCTGCTCAAGGCGCTTGCTGAAATCGGTTTCGGCGTGTGCCATATCTAAAAACCCGTACGCGAGGCCCCCACCTCACCCGACAAAAGTTATCGCCAAATGTGTCAACTTTGTGGCGCAACCCTTGGAAATGAACGAATCCGCCCGATCTCTTGTTCAGATCGTCACATTCGCCGAAGCGTTAGTGTCGACCAGTCAACAATCCTTTGGTGTTCAACAAGATTGAAGCCGTGACGCGTATAAACCTCGATCACGCTTTCGGCCTGCTCGTTGAGAATCCCCGAGAGAATCGCGAATCCGCCGGGGGCAAGATGCGCCGCCATGTCGGGCGCCAATGCGACAAGCGGGCCTTTCAGGATATTGGCAAAGACCAGATCGAAAGGCGCAGCGGCGTGCAGGGCATCATTGTCGAAACCTGCCGCTTCCAGGCAGACCACCCGGCCTTCAAGGCCGTTGAGGCGAACGTTGGTCTCGGCCACCTCGACCGCGACACCGTCAATATCCGAGGCAAGAACGCGATTTGGGAAGACCCGCGCGGCAGCCATCGCCAAAACGGCCGTGCCACAGCCGATATCGGCCGCGTTCCGGGCCACAAACCCCCCGTCGATCAGGCGGTCGAGCGCCCGCAGGCATCCAAGGGTGGTCCCGTGGTGGCCGGTGCCAAAGGCCATCGCGGCATCGATCAGAAGGCCGATCCGCCCCTCGGGGAGCTTATCGGCATCATGGCTGCCATAAACAAAGAAGCGCCCCGCCTCGACAGGTGCGAGGTCGCGCCGCACCTTGGCCACCCAGTCTTGATCCGGGATTTCCGAGACAATGAAATCGCGGGCGCCGTGGATCTTGGCCAGAAGGGCAAGAGCGGCCAGGTCGGGCTCTTCGATGAAATAGGCGGCAACTTCCCAAAGCCCCGATCCGTCCTCGATCTCGAAGGTGCCGACGCCGGTCGGTTCGGGCTCGAGCCCCTCGCAGGCCAGCGCCAGCCGGTCGGCGGCGTCGGGGTCTGCGATCTTAGCGATGGCGGAATAGGTCAGCATTTCGGCTCTCCGGTCGGGATTATTCCGCAGCCTTCAGGAGCGGGTTGGAAAAGATGGTCTCGTTGCCCGGGCAGGGGTGCCGAGGGATGAGAAGCGCCAGCGTGAACGACACCGAGGCCATCCCCGCTGCAAGCAGGAACACCGCAGAAGGCGAGACAAGCCAGAGATAGCCCAGCGCCGCCGGCAGAAACACCGCCGCGATATGGTTGATGGTGAAGGCCACGGCAGCGGTCGGAGCGATGTCGGCCGGATCGGCGATTTTCTGGAAATAGGTCTTGAGCGCCAGCGCCATGGCAAAGAACAGGTGATCGAGCACATAGAGCACCGAGGCGATCAATACGCCCCAGCCGAACCAGTAGATCCCGCCATAGGCCAGAAAGACGCAGACGAGGCCAGTGTATTCGATCAGAAGCGCCCGCCGCTCGCCATAGGCCGCCACGAAACGGCCCATCAGCGGGGCGAAAACCATATTGGCGACGAGGTTGATGAGGAACAGCCCTGTCACCTGATGCACCTCGAAGCCGAATTTCTCGACCATCATGAAGCCTGCGAAAACCACAAAGATCTGGCGCCTCGCGCCGGCCATGAACTGCATCGCGTAATAAAGCCAATAGCGGCGGCGCAGCACCATCTTCTTCAGCTGCGGGTTCGGGGCCTCATACTGCGGATAGGCGAGAAAACAGAAGATCGCGACAAGGAAGGTGAAGCCGCCCGAGGCGATGAAGACGAAATTGTAGGACAGATCGAAGGTCTTCCAGCTGAGCACGATGAGGACATAGGCAACCAGCGTCGCGCCCGAGCCTGCCGCCATGATCCAGCCGATGGTCTGCGGCGCGCGCTGCCTGTCGATCCATTGCAACTGAAGCGACTGGTTGACCGTCTCGTAATAGTGAAAGCCGATCGACGAGAGCATGGTGATCGTCAGCAGCCCGCCGAGCGAAGGAAACCACGCCGTAATCGCCGTGGCCGCGCCCAGAAGTGCCAGCGCCACCGTGCCCAAGACCTGCTCGCGCATGAACATCAGAATCGCGATCACGCCAATCGCCAGAAAGCCCGGGATCTCGCGCACTGTGTGCAGCCAGCCGATGTCGGACCCATCGAAATCCGCGACCTCGATGACAAAGTTATTCAGAAGTGCCGACCAAGTGGAAAAGGCTACCGGCATCGCTGCCGCCATCAGGAAAAGCAGCGTGATCGGCCGTCGCCAGAACGGCATCTGCGAGGCGTTGTGCAAAGGGACGGTCGAGCTCATGAGCGCCGCTTACGCCGTTTTCGCTCTGTAGGCGAGGCCAAAACACATTGTCATATTATGATCTATATCAATGTTTGTAGGGCGTCGTTCGAACATAACCGCTTCAAACCGATTCCGAGGCGCAGATGACCTTCATTGATTTTGTCGAATGGCTGGGTGAAGCGCCCGTTTCCATGCTCATGGGCGCCGCGACAGGCATTACCTTTGGCGTCGCGGCACAGCGTTCCAGATTTTGCCTGCGCGCCGCGACCGTCGAATTCGCGCGGCGCAAACTTGGCCCCAGCGTCGCGGTCTGGCTCCTGACATTTTCGATAGCGGTTGTCTGGGTTCAGGCCGCCGCGGCGAGCCCCGATGGCCCGGCCCCGATCACAATCGCACGCATGAAACCCCCTCAATAGAAACTTTGCGGATCAATATCGATGGTGAGCCGCAGATTCGCGGGCAGTTTGAACTGTCCCGCCCATTCCGCCAAGGCCGCCTGTATCGGGGCCGTCTTGTCAGCCTTGACCAGAAGGCGCACGCGGTGCCGCCCGCGAATACGGGCGATAGGCGCAGGCGCAGGGCCATAGACCTCGGCCCCGATCCGGCGCAAGGGCTCGGCCCTTCGGGCCATCTCGGCGCCAAGATCGAAAACTTCCTGCACATTCGGGCTCGACAGAACGATCCCCGCCATGCGCCCGTAGGGCGGCACGCCTGCCGCCTTTCTGGCCGCCGCCTCGGCCGACCAGAACCCCTCTTCATCGCCCGACAGGATTGCCCGAATGACGGGGTGCTCCGGCTGATAGGTCTGCAACAGTGCCTCACCCGGCGTCTCGGCCCGCCCCGCACGGCCCGCGACCTGCCGCATCAGTTGAAAGGTCCGCTCGGCAGCCCGCAGGTCGGAGCCTTGCAGGCCCAGATCAGCGTCGATCACGCCGACAAGCGTCAGAAGCGGAAAGTTGTGCCCCTTGGCGACAAGCTGGGTGCCGATGATGATGTCGGTGCCGCCCTCGGCGATCGAGGCGATGGCCTCTTTCAGCGCCCGTGCCGAGCCGAAGAGGTCGGACGACAGAACCGTGACCCGCGCCTCGGGAAAGACCGCCGCCACCTCTTCGGCCATCCGCTCGACCCCCGGCCCCACGGGGGCAAGTTTGCCCTCGACCCCGCAGGAGGGGCAGGCGGCGGGCAGCGGCTTGGTCTCGCCGCACTGGTGGCAGACGAGTCGCTTGAGAAAGCGGTGCTCGACCATCCGCGCATCGCAATGATCACAGCCGATCTGATGGCCGCAGGCACGGCAGAGCGTCACCGGCGCATAGCCGCGGCGATTGAGGAAGATAAGCGATTGCTCGCCCTTCTCGATACGGTCGGTGATCGCCGCTTGCAGCGAGGGAGATATCCAGCGCCCCGAGGGCACATCCTCGATGCGCATATCAATGGCGCTCATCTTCGGCATGACCGCCGCGCCGAAGCGGCTGGTCAGTTCGAGCTTGCGGTATTTGCCCGCCTCGACATTGGCCCAGCTTTCAAGGCTCGGCGTGGCCGAGGCCAGAACCACCTGCGCCTCATTGAGCGAGGCCCGCAGAACCGCCATGTCGCGGGCGTTATACACAACGCCATCTTCCTGCTTGTAGGAGGTGTCGTGCTCTTCATCGACAACGATCAACCCCAGATCGCGGAACGGCAGATAGAGCGCCGAGCGGGCGCCGACCACGAGCTGCGCCGCCCCCTGCCCCACCATGCGCCAGCAGCGGCGGCGCTCGGTCAGGGTCACGCCCGAATGCCATTCGGCGGGTGGCATCCCGAAGCGAGCCTCGACCCGATGGATGAATTCATTGGTCAGGGCGATTTCCGGCAGAAGAACCAGCGCCTGCCGCCCCTGCCGCAGACATTCGGCCACCGCTTCGAGATAGACCTCCGTTTTGCCGGAGCCGGTTACGCCCTGAAGAAGCGTAGTGCCATAGCGGCCCGAGCGCACTCCCTCGCGCAGGATCTCGGCCGATGCGGCCTGATCGTCGGCAAGCGCCTTGCCGGCAAGGTCGGGGTCCAGCGCGGGATAGGGCGTGTCGCGGGGCGTGTCCTCCTCGCGCACGGCGCCTTGCGTCACAAGGCCTTTGATAACCGAAGTGCCAACGCCTGCCGCCCCGGCCAGTTCGCCAAGGGTGAACGACAACCCGCCGTAATCCCGCAAGACCTCGAGAACCCGCGCCCGCGCCTCGGTCAGCCGCTCGGGCGTGGCTTCGCCCAGCCGATAGACCTTGCGCATCGAAGGCGCATCGCCCAAGCCCGGTGCGCGGGTGGCGAGGCGCAGCATGGCGGTATATGCAGTTTGACCCTGACAATTACCCTGTGTCAGATTACAAGTTCATCCCATCATCCTCTCTGGGTGTTATTGCTCGTGAGTATGAGGTGACACAACTTGTGCAATTGCTACAAACCCTTGGTCAAAATAGCCCCATGTACCCGATGTTGGTATCTGCTGTTATTGACAACATGGGCTTGTCTAACCGTGAAGAGCTTATGGCTCAACTGGCTCAAGTTTCTCAGCCTGACCCCGCAGCACAACAAATGCAACAACAACAGATGCAAATGCAGATG
>JALRLK010000108.1 GCA_023254495.1 Marivivens sp.
AATCAGGTTTATGTCGGCTTCGTGGTTCACCTGAACTACCAGAACCCGCACCTTTACCCCTACCTGGAATTCCAGCGCTTCAAGCACCACCCGATGGTGGCGGAACTTCTGAAGGGCGGCAAACGCGTGGCTTACGGCGCACGGGCGATTTCCGAGGGCGGCTGGCAGTCGATCCCGAAGATGGTCGCACCGGGCGTGGCGCTTCTGGGCTGCTCGGCGGGCTTGGTGAACGTGCCGCGCATCAAGGGCAACCACAACGCCATGCATTCGGGCATCGAGGCGGCCGAAGCCGCCCATGCCGCGATCAAGGCTGGCCGTGGCGGCGATACTCTGATGGAATACGATGCCGCGCTCAAGGCTGGCCCCGTGGGCAAAGACCTCAAGCGCGTCCGCAACGTCAAACCGCTCTGGTCGAAGTATGGTCTCCTCACTTCGCTTGCCGTCGGCGGGTTCGATATGTGGACCAACAATCTTTTCGGCCTCTCGCTCCTCGGCACGTTGCGCCACGGCAAATCCGACGCCGCGGCGACCGAAGAGGCATCGAAGCACAAGCCGATCGACTATCCCAAGCCCGATGGCAAGCTGAGCTTTGACCGGCTGACCAACGTCAGCTTCTCGATGACCAATCACGAGGAAAGCCAGCCCTGCCACCTGCGGCTCATGGATTCCTCGATCCCGATTTCGGTCAACCTGCCGAAATACGCTGAGCCAGCCCAGCGTTATTGCCCGGCCGGCGTCTATGAGGTGATCGAGGAAGAGGGCAAGGACGCGCGCTTTGTCATCAACTTCCAGAACTGCGTGCACTGCAAGACCTGCGACATCAAGGATCCCAGCCAGAACATCAACTGGACGACGCCTCAGGGCGGCGACGGTCCGAATTATCCCAATATGTGATCGGGATCAGATCAGGGGGGCTTCGGCCCCCTTTTTCATTTTTGCACGCCCTCGTGACCTGCCTGCGATTGCGGCTGGGGGCGTGGTTCTCTAGGGTGGCCCTGCGATTTCCCGCCAACGAAAGACTGGTTTGACGTGAAGAGTATCCGCAGTTTCTTCGCCACCTCGGCCTTGGTCCTAGCGGCCTCGGGCCCTGCCTATGCCGAGCCCGACGCAGGCGCCTATCTGGCGGCGCGCATGGCAATCATGGACTACGATTTCGCCCTCTCGGCAACCTATCTTGATCGCGCCCTGATAGACGATCCGCAGAATCCCGTTCTGCTTGAAGAAGCGCTCCGCGCCCATTTTGCCCTGGCCGAATTTGATCATGCCTACGGCCTGGCCGACCGGATGATCGCCATCGGCATCGACAGCCAGACCGCCAATTTCATCGCAATGGTTCACGCCGCCCATACCGGAAACTGGCAGCGGATATTCGTTTTGCTTGAGCAGGGCCAAAGCGTCGGGCCTCTGGTCGATGGGCTGGCACAGGCCTGGTCGTTCGTCGGACGCGGACGCATGACCCGCGCGGTACAAAGTTTTGACGAAGTGATCGATTCCCCTGGGCTCCGCGCCTTCGGCCTCTATCACAAGGCGCTCGCTCTGGCCTCTGTTGGAGACTTTGAGGGCGCCGATGCGATCCTCTCCCTCCCGCCCGAACAGGGGATGCAGAGGACACACCGCGCTGCGCTTGCGCGGGCCGAGATATTGAGCCAACTCGGCAAGAATGATGCGGCCATTTCGCTTCTCGAGGATTTTGCCGGTTCTGCCGGGGATCCCGTCTTTCTCGACAAGATCGCGCGGCTGAGATCGGGCGAGGTGCTGCGTTTCGAGTTTGTTTCCGGGCCCGTAGAAGGAATGGCGGAAGTGTTCTTCTCGGTGGCTGCGGCCATCGAAGGGGATGCGGACGACGACTATACCCTTCTCTACTCACGTGCAGCTGAAGCCCTTGATCCGACCCACAGCGAAGCCATCATCCTTTCGGCCCGACTTCTCGAGGCGCTCGGCCGCTTTGATCAGGCGAATGAGACCTACGCAAAGATTGCCCGAGATGATCCGGTCTATTTCAAAGCCGAGCTGGGACGTGCAGCCGCCCTCGATAGCGCGGGCCGAACCGATACGGCAATCGAAGTATTGAACGCGCTGATCCGCAATAGTGGTGAAATGCAGGACGCACTCGCATCCCTCGGAGATATGCTGCGGCGAAACAGCGACTGGGCGGCTGCCAACGCTGCCTATACCCGCGCTCTGGCGACCTATGGGCCGGGTGATCCATCTCGTTGGATTGTTCTCTATACGCGCGGGATCACGTCCGAGCGGATGGGCAGCTGGGCTGATGCCGAGGCCGATTTCCGCGCCGCCCTCCAGCTTCAGCCGGGGCATCCTTCGATCCTCAACTATCTAGGTTATTCGCTGGTTGAGCGGCGCGAAAAACTTGACGAGGCGCTCGACATGATCGCGCGGGCGGTCGAGGCTCAACCCGACAGTGGCGCCATCGTGGATAGCCTCGCTTGGGTGCTTTACGGGCTTGGCCGCTATGATGAGGCGATCGTCCATATGGTTCGAGCGGCCGAACTTGAGCCGCTTGATCCGATCATCAGCGATCACTTGGGCGATGTTCTCTGGGCTGTAGGGCGCGAAGCCGAGGCGCGGTTCCAATGGCAGCGGGCGCTGTCATTTGCACCGGAAGAGAAAGACTCAATCCGCATTCGCGCCAAACTTGCCAAGGGGCTCGACAAGGTGCTCGAGGAAGAAGGGGCGCCACCCCTTACGGTGCCGCGTGATGAGCGTTGAGGCCTTTGCACCGGCCAAGGTCAACCTGACGCTTCACGTCACCGGCCGCCGCTCGGACGGGTATCACCTGCTTGATAGCCTCGTGGTCTTTCCCGATGTGGGGGATCGCCTGAGCTTTGCCCCCGCTGACGATCTGAACCTTGAGGTTTACGGACCTCTGGCCGAGGGCGTCCCGACCGATGGGCGCAACCTTTGCCTTCGGGCGGCGCTGCTTCTCGGCACCACGAAGGGCGCGCGCATCACGCTTGAAAAGCACTTGCCGCATGGTGCTGGGATCGGCGGCGGCTCGGCCGATGCTGCGGCAACGCTTCGCGGCCTGTCCGCGCTTTGGGGCCTGCCCCTGCCCACCGCCGATAGGGCCGCGGCGCTGGGTGCCGATGTTCCAGTCTGCCTTGCTGCGCCTAAGGCGATGGTGATGCGCGGGATTGGTGAGGTCTTGAGGCCCGCGCCAGCCCTGCCGGCCTTTACCATGCTCCTCGTCAATCCCAGCGTGGAAACGCCCACTGGCGCGATCTTTGCGGCCGTCGCATCCCGCGGCGGGAACGAAAACCCACCGATGCCCGAGATGCCCGCAGGCTTTGCCGATTTGGCCGAGCTCGCCGTCTGGCTCAGGCTCACTCGCAATGATCTTGAACGGGCGGCCTCAGATTTCGCGCCGATCAGCGACGTAAAATCAGCGATCGAAGCACAACCCGGCTGCGCCCTTGCGCGTATGTCAGGCTCGGGAAGCAGCTGTTTTGGTATTTTCGCAAGCGCCGGACCCGCCGAGGCGGCCGCCGCAGCGATCCGGCGCGCCTATCCAAACTGGTGGGTTGCCGTGGGCGCGATCAGTTGATCCGCGCCACGACATAGTCGGCCAGATCGACCAACAAATCGCGCAGCGGGTGTTCGGGCAGCTTGGCCATCTCGGCCTTGGCCTTGCCGACCCAGGCAATCGCCTCTTGCCGCGCCGCCTCGACCGCGCCGTGGCGGGCAAGAATGGCAAGCGCCGTTTCGAGATCGCCCTCGCCCTGCTGGCCCTTCTCGATCGTGCGGACCCAGAAGGCGCGTTCTTCGGCATCGGCCTTGGCCACCGCTTTGATCACCGGCAGCGTCAGCTTCCGCTCTCGGAAATCGTCGCCGATGTTCTTGCCGATGGCCGAGGTGCCGCCATAGTCGAGCACATCGTCAACGATCTGGAAGGCCACGCCCAACGCGTCGCCATAGGCAAAGAGGGCGCCGACAGCAGCATCGTCCATGCCGGCAATCACGCCGCCCACCTCGGTTGCCGCCGAGAAAAGCGCCGCGGTCTTGCCGCGAACGACCTTGAGATAGGTTTCTTCCGTGGTGGCCAAATTGCGCGCGGCGGTCAGCTGAAGAACCTCGCCCTCAGCAATCGTCGCAGCCGCGTTGGCGAGAATGTCGAGCACGCGAAGCGAGCCGGTTTCGACCATGAGCTGGAACGAACGGGCAAAGAGATAATCGCCCACGAGAACGCTCGAGGTATTGTCCCACAAGAGGTTGGCGGTCGGTCGGCCGCGGCGCTGGGTGCTTTCGTCCACCACATCGTCGTGCAGAAGCGTGGCGGTGTGGATGAATTCGACCGTCGCGGCCAGATGGATATGGAATGGCCCGTCATAGCCACACATCCGCGCGGCGGCGAGGGTCAGCATCGGGCGCAGGCGCTTGCCGCCGGCCTCGATCAGATGCGCCGTGACCTCGGGAATGCGCGGGGCGTGTTCGGAGGCCATGCGCGCGCGGATCATCGCGTTCACACGCGCCAAATCCTCGGCCAGCGCCTCGGCCAGGCGCTCGTGAGGTTTGGTCGCAGCGATATCCAGGCTCATAACTTATCCGTCAGCGTGATAGACAACAGGGGGGCAACCACATAGGTCTTTGACCATGAAGGAACTTCTGCGCAGCAACAACCCGACAGACATCGCTTTCGCCAAGGCCCTTCTGGACGGTGAGGATATAGACTGCTTTGAAATGGACGTAAACATGAGCGTCCTTGAAGGAAGCATCGGAATCTTTCCAAGGCGGCTGATGGTTCTGGATGCCGACCTGGAGGAGGCCCGAGTCGTCCTGTCAGACAACGGTTTTACGGGGCTTTCGTGACAGATGAACTCACCTGTGACGAGTTTTTGGGCGGCCGGATTCGTCTTTGGCAGCCGCGCGAAGGCTATCGTGCGGGGGTAGATCCGGTGCTTCTGGCTGCGGCCGTTCCGGCAGAACGCGGGCAAGAGGTTCTCGAGCTTGGATGCGGGGCAGGCGCCGCAATCCTTTGCCTAGGGGTGCGCGTCGAGGGGTTGGCCCTTACGGGGATCGAACTTCAGCGCGACTATGCCGCGCTGGCCCGTCAGAACTCCGAAGACAACGATGTTCCTCTCGAAGTGATTGAGGCTGACCTACGGAACCTGCCCTCCGAGCTCCGCCAGCGCCTGTGGCACCACATTCTGGTGAATCCGCCGTATTTTGATCGCTCGGCGTCCACCGCCTCGGCGGATCACGGTCGGGACACGGCTCTCGGCGGCGATACCCCGATGACGCAATGGATTGATGTTGCCGCGCGGCGGCTGCGTCCGAAAGGCACGCTGACCCTTGTGCAAAGAATCGAACGTTTGCCCGAGGTGCTCGCCGCCTGCGAAGGCCGGCTCGGGTCGATCGTCGTGCGGCCGTTCGCCCCACGCCCGGGCCGCGCGCCAAAGCTGTTCCTCTTACAGGCGCGCAAAGGTGGACGCGCCGCTTTTCATCTTTCGGCACCTCTTGTGCTCCACGATGGGCATACCCATGTCGAAGATAGAGACGACTATACCGCCGAGGCGCGGGCAATCCTGCGGGATGGCAAGCCTCTCCCTCTCCGGCATTAACCTGCCGTTTAGGATTGGGCTCGAGACTGCTGGTTCCCGCCAAACGCCCACGCGCCGCGTGACAGACGGGAAAAGTTGTGCTCGACTGAGACCAAACCAACCCGAGAGAGGAGACCTCCATGACCATGAGTTCGCATCTGAATGAACTGAAGAAGAAGCACCAAACTCTCTCGGATCAGGTAGAAGCGGCCCAGCGCACCCTCTCGTCGGATGACCTCGAGATTGCCAAGTTGAAGAAGCAGAAGCTTCAGATCAAAGAGGAAATCTCCCGCCTCTCGGCCTAGGGTCGAACGCCTTATTGCGACTTGCCGCTGGCCCTCGCGGCCAGTGATCCCCCTGCTGTTATCAGGATAGCCGCGGCCAAAAGGCTCCAGCTTGGGGCGGCAACCCCGGCCAAAACGAGAATCAGCGTCGATAGCACCGGCGCTGCATAAGAGGCGACACCAAGTAGCTGGATGTCGCCTTTTTTGACGCCGATATCCCAGACATAAAAGGCAAGGCCCACCGGCCCGAGGCCGAGGCCGATGACCGAGAGCCAGCCGAGCGTGGTTTCCGGCCAGAGCGCGGTCTCAAACCGAAGATGGGCCGCTGCCGAGAGCACGGCAGTGACGAGGCAGAAAACGGCGACCGATCCCGTCGGCACTGCGCCGAAACTGCGGGAAATGATCGAATAGCCCGACCAAGTGAAAGCGCAGACGAGCGCGAGGGCATAGCCCGCCATCGCACCATCGACCGACCCGGATCGCCCGCCAAGGAGGATCACCGCCGCACCGGCAAAGCCCAGAACACCGCCAAGAATGTGCCCGCGTTGCAACCTCTCGCCGGGCAATAGCGCCGACATGAGCACGATCAGAAGCGGCCAGAGATAGGCGATCAGCCCCGCCTCGGCAGCGGGTGCCATGCGCAGGGCCGAGAAATAGAAGAAATGGTAGCCGAAAAGGCCCGCCGTTCCGATCGCATAGACCTTGAGCGGCACCTGCCGTAGCGAGCCGATCTCGCCGCTCAGCACAAGCCACACGATCCCCACAGTGCCACCGATCCCGAAGCAGATCGCATTGAGCAGAAGCGGCGGCACCGGTGCCGTCCCGACCGTCAAGACGGCCAGCATCGACCACAGGATCACCGCGGCAAAGCCGATCAGGGTCGCTCGGGAACGGGGCATGGGGCCTCCAAAGGAAAAGGGCCGGGAAAGCCCGACCCTTTTAGCGGTGTTTGAGAAGCCTGCAATCGCCCTTAGACGAAGAACTGACCACCGTTCGCGGAAATCGTCGAGCCGGTGATAAAGCCCGCATCGTCCGAGGCGAGGAAGGTCACGATCCGCGCGATTTCTTCCGGCTCGCCAAGGCGGCCCACCGGGATCTGCGGGATGATGCGCTCGTTCAGCACTTTTTCGTCAATGGCGCGGACCATCTCGGTGCCGATATAGCCCGGGCAGATGGCGTTAACCGTGATGCCGGCCCGCGCGCCCTCTTGCGCGAGCGCCTTGGTCATGCCCAGATCGCCGGCTTTGGCGGCGGAATAGTTGGCTTGCCCCGCCTGCCCCTTCTGGCCGTTGATCGACGAGATGTTGATGACGCGGCCAAACTTGCGGTCGCGCATCCCCGACCAGAGCGGGTGGGTCATGTTGAAGACGCCCGAGAGGTTGGTGTCGATGACCTCTTTCCACTGCTGCGGGGTCATCTTGTGGAACATCGCATCGCGCGTGATGCCGGCGTTGTTCACGAGGATCTCGACCGGGCCGAGATCGGCCTCGACCTTGGCGATGCCGGCGGCGCAGGCCTCGTAATCGGCTACCGACCACTTGTAGGTCTTGATGCCGGTCTCCTTGGTGAAGGCGGCAGCGGCTTCATCATTGCCGGCATAGTTGGCGGCGACGGTGTAGCCGGCATTCTTGAGAGCGATCGAGATAGCGGCACCGATGCCCCGCGATCCCCCAGTAACCAATGCAACGCGAGACATATCGATTCTCCTTCAAATTCTCTGCGCAATCTAATTATCTTGGCAATCAGCACAGCGCAATAAAATTACGCTGCGCTGCCGCATAAATCTGCCGTTTGTGGCGCCTTACGGACGCTCGAGGCACATGGCAACACCCATGCCGCCGCCGATGCAGAGGGTGGCAAGGCCACGCTTGGCGCCGCGGCGCTTCATCTCGAAGAGAAGGGTGTTGAGGATGCGCGCGCCCGAGGCACCGATCGGGTGGCCGATGGCGATGGCGCCGCCGTTCACGTTGACGATGGCCGGATCCCAGCCCATGTCCTTGTTCACGGCACAGGCTTGCGCGGCGAAGGCTTCGTTGGCCTCGACGAGATCGAGATCGCTCGCCTTCCAGCCCGCCTTCTCAAGCGCCTTGCGCGAGGCCATGACCGGACCGACCCCCATGATCGCCGGATCGAGGCCAGCGGTCGCGTAGGAAAGGATACGGGCGAGCGGTTCGATGCCGCGGCGCTCGGCTTCCTTGTCGGTCATCATCAGGGCGGCTGCGGCGCCGTCGTTGATGCCCGAGGCGTTGGCGGCAGTCACCGAGCCATCCTTCACGAAGGCGGGGCGGAGCTTTTGCATCGCGTCGAGGGTTGCGCCGTGGCGGATATACTCGTCGGCATCGACCATGATGTCGCCCTTGCGGGTCTTGACCGTGAAGGCCGCGATCTCATCCACGAAACGTCCGGCCTTCTGCGCGGCTTCGGCCTTGTTTTGGCTGGCCACGGCAAATTCGTCCTGCATATCACGGCTGATTTGCCACTTGTTGGCAACGTTCTCGGCGGTCTGGCCCATGTGGTAGCCGTTGAACGCATCCCAAAGGCCATCGCGGATCATCGTGTCGATGTAGCTCACATCGCCCATCTTCACGCCGGCACGCAGGTGGGCGCAGTGGGTTGAGAGCGACATATTCTCTTGGCCGCCCGCAGCGACGATCGAGGCATCGCCAAGCTGGATATGCTGGGCGGCGAGCGCCACGGCGCGAAGGCCCGAACCACAAACCTGATTGATGCCCCAGGCGGCGCTTTCGATGGGAAGGCCGGCGCGGATATGCGCCTGGCGGGCCGGATTCTGGCCCTGACCGGCAGTCAGCACCTGACCGAGGATTGTCTCGCTGACTTCAGCCTTTTCAATGCCGGCGCGGGCAACCACGGCCTCAAGAACAGCAGCGCCAAGCTCATGTGCGGGGGTATTGGCAAAAGCGCCGGTGAAGCTGCCCACGGCGGTGCGGGCCGCAGAGGCGATAACGACGTTGGTCATGCGGAAATCCTCTCCTATCCAAGCCAAGGCGGGAGGGCGTCTTGATATGCCAGACGGGGCCAACCCGCGATCGAAGCCTGTTTACGGAGTCTTCTGCCGCGGGGCAATCTGAATGGGCCCGTCCCCGCCTTCGCACCTGCAGCATTGCGTTTTGGTCACAGTCTGGCAAGAGGCGGGCCAAAGAATTGGCCGCTCATGCAATCGACACCCAACTCAAGCAATTTCGAGGCTTCTTGCGGGGTTTCCACGTCAGGGGCGACTGTAAACATCTCGAATTGTTGTGCGATGGAGACAAGCGCGCCTACAACAACCTGACTATCCGGATCGGTCTCGATGCCCTTCGCAAAGGAGCGATCTATCGACACCAGATCGAAATGAAAGCGGCGCAGATATTGGAAGTTCGTCGCCCCCGAGCCGAAACGACCTAGCGCGAAGGCAACACCATGCCCCTGCATTTCGGCCATAAAGCGCCCAACGACTTCATGAAGATCCATGACCAACGGTTCGTCCATTTCAAGGATCAGCCGCTCGCCAAGATATGGGTTAGAGCCTAGACCGGCTTCAAGCTCCTGCCGCCAGCGCGAGTCCGCCAAGGATCGAGCAGACGACGGCACCGCGAGCCGGATATCCGGCCGAGCTCTGAGGTTTTCGATGCCAAGTTTGAGCGCGACCGTATCCAGACCCCGCCCGAGAAGTTCTTTTTCTGCCCGTCCAGCATAGGACGCCCGCGCGATCGGTTTGGTATATTCGTCGCGAAGACTCAGGTTCGCACGATAGAAAGCAAGGCTGACTTGTTCACCCGTGGCATAGACCGGATGATACTCGAGAGCTGCCCGCCGCTCAAACAAAGCGGCTTCGGCCGCAGAATAGCCATCCCTGAAGTCGGCCCAGCCCGGGCTTTCGGTCGGATATCCCGTCCCGCCATCTGCGGGTTCCAATATTTCCTGTCGGATATGATGCATGGCAAAACCCCGCTGTGCCGGAGCATCATCTCCAATTCGTCCTAATCCCCGGTAAACAATTGCCTCCCCCCTAGAATTCTCTAGGGTCGTTTGACGGAGGCAATCATGGCGCGATGCGGCTGGGCTGGGCCCGAAGAGATCTACATCGACTATCACGATACCGAATGGGGCGTGCCGGAATACGATGGTCGGGCGCTTTGGGAGAAGCTCGTCCTCGATGGATTTCAGGCCGGGCTTTCCTGGATCACCATTCTGAAAAAACGCGACAATTTCCGCGCCGCTTTCGCGGGCTTTGATCCCGAGGTCATCGCCGGATGGGGCGAGGCCGAGATCGAACGCCTCTTGCTGGACGCAGGTATCATCCGCTCTCGTGCCAAGATCGAGGCAACCATCGGCAATGCCCGCGCCTATCTGGAGATCCCCGATTTCGCGGAATTCTGCTGGAGCTATGTGGGCGGCGCCCCCATCGTCAATCGCTGGGCCAATCTGGCCGAGGTGCCCGCCTTCACGCCCCTATCTGAACGCCTCTCGAAAGACCTCAAGAAAGCCGGCTTCAAGTTCTGCGGGGCGACCATCGTCTATGCCTGGATGCAGGCGGTCGGCATGGTCAACGATCACTTGATCACCTGCCCGCGCCACGGCGAGGTCTGATCACCAACGGTCGAGCGCCGCCTCGTCCTCGTCGCGGGCTTCGACCCACTCGGCGCCATCGCGGGTAAGCTCTTTCTTCCAGAACGGCGCGCGGCTCTTGAGATAGTCCATCAGATATTCCGCCGCCTGAAAGGCATCTACCCGGTGCCGCGAGGCTGTGGCGACCATCATGATCATCTCGCCTGCCTCAAGCCGCCCATAGCGGTGGATCACCAAAGCATCGGCCAGCGACCAGCGCGATTTGGCCTCGTCGACAATCGCGGCAATCGCCTTTTCGGTCATACCCGGATAGTGCTCGATCTCCATCGCGCTGAGGCCGCCCGCAACATCGCGCACGACGCCGGTAAAGCTCACCACTGCGCCGGCATTCCCGACACCCTTGGAAAAGGCGTTGAGCTCGGCGCCGGGATCAAACCGGGCGGGATCGACGCGGACAGCCATCAGCCACCCGTCATCGGTGGGAAAAACGCCACTTCGCGTGCGCCCTCGAGAGAGGCGCTGAAATCGGTCAGCTCTTGATCAATCGCCACGCGCAATGCGCGGAGGTCTTCGAAGGCGGCCGCATAGCGATCTTCGCGCCTTTGCAGCTCTTCGACCAGATCGGCCACCGTCTTGGCCCCCGTTTCGATCCTTTCACGGGGAATACCGATCCGCTCGCGGACCCAGGCGAAATAGAGGACCTCGATCATTCCGCATCCTTCAGGTAGGGGAGCGATTTCGAGAAATAGTCCCAGCCGGTGATCAGCGTCAGGATTGCAGCAATCCAAAGGAGAACGATCCCCAAGCAAGTGACCCACCCAGCAAACCCCTCAGAAAGGGGTGCGAGGCCGCCCACAGTCGGGCCACGCCCGCGTTCGATGAAATCAAGTCCGGTGCCAAAGAAGAGAATGGCGATGGCGACCATCTGCGCGGTCGTTTTCCACTTGGCGAGCTTCGTCACGGCGAGGAGCTTGGCTGTTGCGCCGAGAAACTCGCGCAGACCACTGACAAAGACCTCGCGGAAAATGATAAGTGTGGCGGGCAGAAGGATCCACGGGTTCATGCCCGAGAAGCCGGTGATCACGACAAGAGCGATTACCACCATCGCCTTGTCGGCAATCGGATCGAGCATCGCGCCGAATTTCGATTCCTGCTTCCACAGGCGGGCGAGGTATCCGTCGAAAAAGTCGGTAATCGCCGCGCCGACAAAAAGCGTCAGCGCCAGCCAATCGGCCCAAGGTCGGTGGAAATAAAGAAACATAATCGCAACGCCGGGCGCGGCCAGCATTCGAAGAATCGTTAGAACATTGGGCAAGGTCAGTTTCATAAGACTTTGCTATCTCTTCCCGGTCCAATTCGGAAGAGCATCATATCCAGATCTGCATCTGTCCTGATCAGATTTTCGCCCACCAAGAGCGGCCCCAAGCGCGGCACCGATCGCAATTCCGATCCCGATCCCGAGCGCCAAATTGTCAAGCGCTGTCCCGATCGCGGCGCCCAGAGCAGCGCCAAGAGCGATCCCGACACCCATCTTCCTTTGACGATCGCTTTCCTTGTTCTCCGGCATCACAACCTCCTTTTTCACAAACCCTACTCGACCAGACTAACCTCTTTCGTGAAAGAAACCATAGATCGTCTCGGCCATCGCATCCGAGATGCCTTCAACGGCCTTGAGATCGGCCAGATTGGCGCGGCTCACGGCCTTGGCGCTGCCGAAATGGGCCAGAAGGGCGCGCTTGCGGGCGGCGCCGACGCCGGGCACGTCGTCGAGTGGGGTCGCGCCGATGGCTTTCGATCGTTTGGCGCGGTGGGCGCCGATGACAAAGCGGTGCGCCTCGTCGCGCATCCGCTGGATGAAATAGAGAATCGGATCGTTGCGAGGCAGGGCAAAGGCGCTTTGGCCGGGGCGATAGAATTCTTCCTTGCCCTGATCGCGGTCGATGCCCTTGGCGACGCCGACCGTTGGGATGTCGTCAACGCCGAGCTCTTGCAGGATTTCCATCACGGCCGAAACCTGCCCCGCGCCGCCGTCGATCAGCAGAAGATCGGGCCACTGGGCCGTGGCGCGGTCGGGATCCTCTTTGAGAAGGCGGCTGAAGCGGCGGGTGAGCACCTCTTTCATTATGCCGAAATCGTCGCCGGGGGTCAGGCTGTCGCCCTTGATGTTGAACTTGCGATACTGGCCTTTCTCAAAGCCCTCGGGCCCCGCCACGATCATCGCGCCGACCGCGTGTTCGCCTTGAATGTGGCTGTTGTCATAGACCTCGATCCGGACGGGCGGCCCATCGAGATCAAAGGCCTCGGCAATCCCGCGCATCAGTTTTGTCTGCGTAGCCGTTTCCGCCATCCGGCGCGCAAGGCTCTCCTTCGCATTGCGCAGCGCGTGACCGACTAGCTCGGCCTTCTCTCCCCGCTGCGGCACGTTGATTTCCACCCTACGGCCCGCTTTTTCCCCAAGGGCCTCGGCCATCAATTCCTGATCCTCAAGACCGTGCGAAAGAAGCAGCATCTTCGGCGGCTCGCGGTCGGAATAGAACTGGCCGACGAAGGCCTCCATCACTTCGGTCGCGTCCTCCTCGCCCGAGATGCGCGGATAGAAATCGTGGTTGCCCCAGTTCTGGTGCCCGCGGATAAAAAAGACCTGAACACAGGCCTGCCCGCCTTCGATATGGAGGGCGATCACATCGGCATCGGAAACGCCCCTCGGATTGATCCCCTGCGCTGTCTGCACTTGCGTGAGCGCCCGAATCCGATCGCGCAGGGCGGCAGCGCGTTCATATTCCATCGCCTCGGCGGCATCGGCCATGTCGGCTGCGAGGGCTTCCTGAATGCGAGTTGTCTTGCCACCGAGGAACTCGGCCGCATCGGCAACCGCGGCGGCATAGTCAGCTTCTGAGATATACCCCACACAAGGCGCCGAGCAGCGCTTGATCTGATAGAGAAGGCAGGGGCGCGTGCGGCTTTCAAACTGGCTGTCAGAGCAGTTGCGAAGCAGGAATACCTTCTGCAACTGGTTCAGCGTGCGGTTCACCGCCCCCGCGCTGGCGAAGGGGCCGTAATAGTCGCCCTTCTCCTTCTTTGCGCCCCGGTGCTTCTTGATCTGCGGAAAAGCGTGCTCGCGGCTGACAAGGATATTGGGGAAAGACTTGTCGTCGCGCAGCAGCACGTTGTAGCGCGGCTTGAGCTGCTTGATGAGGTTCTGCTCTAGGAGGAGCGCCTCGGTCTCTGTCCGCGTCGTGAGAAACATCATCGACGCGGTCTCGGAAATCATCCGCGCGATCCGCGGCGAATGGTTGCCGGGGCGGGCATAGTTCGACACCCGCGCCTTTAGGTTCCGTGCCTTGCCGACATAAAGAACGCGGCTTTCGGCATCGAGCATCCGATAAACGCCCGGCGCGCTTTCGAGATTGCGCAAATAGCCCTGAATTCGGGCAAAACCGGTTGGCTGATCGGGTGGGTCTTCTGTCATCCGCAGCAGCTCCGTGATTCTGCTCTGCGCTGCCATGTTAGCCATAGGAGGGCAAGAGGAAAGGCATCCACTATTTCTGTGGATAACTCCGTGGGCAATATCTGGGCAGGCGGAAATTTTCCTTGTTTTTCGCCCCCTTCCTTAATGTGCCTAAAAATTAGGCAAATCTGTAAACCATTGTAATTGTTTATGTAAAAAGTTTCCCTCCAGCAAGGGACTGAAATCATTGACGAAAGATTACCGAATGTGACCTCCCTGTAACGAGGGTGCACAACTTTCAGGGGCAGATCATTCGACGCCCTGAACATCAGGGGTCTTCCAGCCCAGATGCTGGCCGCCATCGACACAGATCAACTGCCCCGTAACCCCCGGCGCATCGAGGAAATATCCAAGGGCGGCAACGATTTCCCCTGGGCTCGAGCCGCGCCGTAGGACAGTCGCCTTGCGTTGGTTGTCGAAGTGTTCCTGACTTTGCCGATGGCCGATCATCGTTGGCCCCGGCCCGATGGCATTGACCCGTATCTTGGGCGCAAGCCCCCGCGCCGAAGTCTGGGTCAGCGCCCAGAGCCCCATCTTGGCAATCGTATAGGTCATGAAATCCGGCGTAAGTTTGCGGACCCGCTGATCGACCATATTGACGATCAGACCCTGCGCGACCGGTTCGTCATTTGTATCGCGAAGTGGGTCGGGGATCGTCCGTGCCATCGCCTGTGTCAGAACAAACGGCGCTCGTAGATTGGACCCGATGTGCCTGTCCCAGCTTTCGCGCGTGGCGCTCTGGATGGTGTCGTATTCGAAGATCGACGCGCTGTTGACGAGGCAAGTGATCGGCCCGCCAAGCGCTTCTGTTGCCGCTTCATAAAGAGCCTCGGTCTCGTCTTCATTGAGCAGATCCGCCCTGATCGCTGCTGCGGATCGGCCCATAGCGCGAATATCCTTGGCAGCGGCTTCCGCCCCTTCCCGTGAGGTCGAATAGTGAACCGCGACATCGAAGCCCCGCTCACCCAGATACAAGGCCATCGCCCGCCCAAGCCGCGCGCCGCCACCTGTTACAAGTGCCCGCTTCTGCTGCATCACCTACCCCAGAACTGCAACTATATAGGCTGTGTATAGCGCTGTCAGAGCGATGCCCCAACCACGCGTGAGGTCTTTGCGAAAAAAGACAAATGGCACGAGTAAGAGCGACGCGCCAAGCATGATCCAGAAATCGAATTCGATGAAACTCGGGTCAACCGGAATCGGGTGAATGAGGCTGGCGATGCCCATGATCCCCAGAAGGTTGAACATATTTGAGCCGATCACATTGCCGAGCGCCACATCGGCCTGCCGCCGGACAGCAGCCATCACGGTGGTGGCGAGCTCGGGAAGAGATGTCCCGATGGCGACGAGGGTAAGGCCGATCGCTGTTTCGCTGATCCCAAAGTCTCTTGCGATAGCAACGGATGAATCGACGAGCAGGCCGGCGCCGATGGGCAGGCCTATCAAACCAAGCCCCAACATGAGCAGCACTTTGGCCCAAGGCATATCAGGATCGGCACCTTCGACATCCTCTTCCGCATCGGAAAGATTGCATGAGGCACGATGTCGGCGGGCCTCGAGAAAGGCGTAATAGAGCATCGCAACCAGAGTGACGAGAAGTATGGCCCCGCTGGTCCTTGTAAGCTCTCCACCAAGGGACAGGGCGATAAAGAGGCCGCTAGCCAGGATCATCTGGACATAGCTCATGCGGGTTTCGCAATCGCTTGTCCGCATGGTGGACAGTATCGCGGGAATGCCGAGGACAAGCAGGATGTTGGCGGTATTGGAACCCACCACGTTTCCAAGGGCGATGCCCGGAGCGTTTTCCAGAGATGCCTGAACCGAAATAAGCAATTCTGGCGCCGAGGTGCCGAAGGCAACGATGGTCAACGACACGATCAGCGCCGGAACACCGAGCCTGAGCGAGAGGTTGACCGCACCTTTGACCAAAGCATCCCCTGCCAGAAGCAGGAGCACGAGGCTTGCCGATGCAACAACCCAGTCCATCATCGTCTATGCCTTGCCGCAGGCGCAGGGGCCTTTGCCGATGCGGTGGCGTCCGCACTTGGCGCATTTGCCATCACGGCGCGGACCAACCGAAGGAAAGCGTAGCTTGCCGAACATTCCAAGGACGAGCATCGCGATCAGGAAAAGGGTGATGCCTTTGATCAGCATCTAGAGACCAAACCGCGCAAAGCTAGCGCGTTCCTCGACAGCCCCAAGCGCATCGCCCGCGATACGCGCACCAAGACGCTGAGCGATCGAGACCTTCTGGCCATATCGGCGGAAACGGGTTTCTTTGCCGAATTTCTTTTTCATCGTGGGAACAAGGTGGCCGATCCCGTCGGCCAGCCCAATATCCACGCCCTTTTGTCCGACCCAAACTTCACCGGTAAACAGATCGGCCTCTTGGGCGAGTTTGCTGCCGCGCCGGGACTGAACCCAATCAATGAAGTAGCCGTGCAAATCCTCGAGCCAGCCCTTGAGCCGTTTCACATCTTCGGGCTTTTCCGGCACAAAGGGATCGAGCATCGATTTCGATTTGCCAGCGGTATAGATGCGCCGCTCGACGCCAACCTTGCCGAGAAGCTCGTGTGCGCCGAAATTCGCGGAAATGACGCCGATCGACCCGATGATCGAACCTCGATCGACATAAATCTCGTCGCCGGCACAGGCGAGCCAGTAGCCGCCCGAAGCCGCAACATCCTCGACAAAGGCGTAGACAGGGATGCCCTTGTCCTCAGCAAGCCGGCGAATGCGCGCCGCGATGAGCGACGATTGCACTGCCGAGCCACCGGGCGAATTGATCTCAAGCGCGACGGCGGCAGGTTTACCGCGCGAGAATGCCTTTTCGATGACAGGGCCAAGGCTGATGTCATCGAGCCCGCGCGTCGAATTGCTGATGCTCCCCTGCAGCCGGATGACCGACACAAGGGGCGTGGTTTTCATAAATGGGATCCAGCGTCTCATGTTTCCCACATAGGCCGAGGTGGCCTCGGGAACAAGGAGCGGGGACGGTTTGTCGGCCCACTCACCTCAAAGAAAGGCCCGCGGGCCACGGAAGCCCCCACCGCAGATCGCAGTGGGGGCGATCCGAGACTTTCAGATCAGAGCCCCTTGGCCCGATAGCTCGAAGCTACACGGCTGATCGAGACGATATAGGCCGCGGTCCGCAGATCCTTGACGTCATCGCGCCCATGCCAGACCTCGCGCATCGACTGGTAGGCGGTACGCATCGTGTCATCGAGGCCCGAACGCACCAACTCGAGCTCGTCAGCGCCGCGCAGATAGGCCTGTTTGAAGCCGGGGCTGAGCGTCCAGCCAAGGCCTTTGTCGGCCGACAGGCGCTCCAACTCTTCGACGAGCATGAGCGTCCGTGCCTCTTCGGCACGGCGTTGCATCCGGCCGAACCGGATATGCGAGAGGTTTTTGACCCACTCGAAATAGGACACGGTCACGCCGCCGGCGTTGGCATACATATCGGGGATGATCACGACGCCCTTCTTTTGAAGGATCTCGTCGGCCCCCGCAGTCACGGGGCCGTTGGCGGCTTCGATGATCAGAGCGGCCCTGATCCGGTCGGCATTGCCGAGATTGATCACGCCTTCCATCGCCGCCGGAATAAGAATGTCGCAATCGGCCTCAAGAACCGACGAGCCATCGGCCTGATGGGTCGCATCAGGATAGCCGGCAAGCCCGCCGTGCTTGTTCATCCACTGACGCACGGCTTCGACGTTGAGACCGGCCTCATCGAAAAGCGCACCGTCCCGTTCGATGATGCCGATGATCTTGCAGCCGTCCTCCTCTGCGAGGAATTTCGCCGCGTGATAGCCCACATTGCCCAGGCCCTGCACAATGACGCGCTTGCCGTCGAGGCTGCCCTTCAGACCCGCCTTTGCCATATCCTCGGGATGGCGGAAGAATTCGCGCAAAGCGAACTGAACACCTCGGCCGGTCGCCTCGACCCGCCCCTGAATGCCGCCGGAATTGAGCGGCTTGCCGGTGACACAGGCTTTTGCGTTGATATCGGTCGTGTTCATTCGCGCATATTGATCGGCGATCCACGCCATCTCGCGCTCGCCAGTCCCCATGTCGGGCGCAGGGACGTTCTGCGAAGGATTGATCAGGTCGCGCTTGATCAACTCGTAGGCAAAGCGGCGCGTGATCTGCTCGAGCTCGCGCTCGTCCCATTCGCGCGGGTCGATGCAAAGGCCGCCCTTAGAGCCGCCAAACGGCGCTTCGACGAGGGCGCATTTATAGGTCATCAGCGCGGCCAGCGCCTCAACCTCGTCCTGATTGACCGACATCGCATAGCGGATACCGCCCTTCACGGGCTCCATATGTTCGGAATGAACCGAACGATAGCCGGTAAACGTATGGATCGCGCCGCGCAGGCGGACCCCGAAGCGGACGGTATAGGTCGCGTTACAAACGCGGATCTTCTCTTCCAGTCCCGGGCTAAGGTCCATCAGCGCAACAGCGCGGTTGAACATGATATCGACGGATTCGCGGAAACTGGGTTCGGCGTGGCTGAGCATTCTCAGAAAACCTTTTGGTGATGAATACGGGCATTCTGTCCCATAATGCTTCATAACACCAAATCAGGAGTTAAACTCTCCGTATCGCCAATTTGTCTAGGCAAAAGGCTCGAATTTTCCACCCGTCGCCGGAAATCGGCCTGAAATTGGGTTGGTTGCCGCGATCGATGAACCAACGCGCGGGATAACACTTGCCTCCCCTACAGACACAAACGCCCGCAGGGGTTCTGCGGGCGTTTCGTGAGTTGTGGTTGCGGGAGCAGGATTTGAACCTGCGACCTTCAGGTTATGAGCCTGACGAGCTACCGGGCTGCTCCATCCCGCGGCGTTGATTGGTGATATCGTATTAGAGAGGCGAGGATTTTATTAGGTCTGGCAGTGACTTACTCTCCCACGTCTTAAGACGCAGTACCATCAGC
>JALRLK010000117.1 GCA_023254495.1 Marivivens sp.
CACCGAGAGGTGCGGGAAAATCGCATAGCTCTGAAACACCATGTTGGTCGGACGATGATTGGCGGCGATGCCTGCCATCGGTTTGCCGTCCAGGGTGATCGTGCCGGTGGTGGGCTCGTCAAAACCTGCGATCATCCGCAGTAGTGTGGTCTTGCCACAGCCTGACGGGCCCAGGAGCGAGAAGAACTCACCCTCGCGGATTTCGGCGCTGACGCCCCTGAGCGCCTGAACCGTGCCAAAGCTGCGGGTCACATTGTCGAGCGTGATGATCGGTTTGTCGGCTTTTGCGGCGGTCATAATCAGATCAGCCCTTCGGTTGTAGAGGCATCGAGGCCGCGGCGTTGAGCGGTCCGTCGACGGAAGAATTCAGCGATGACGAGGAGCGAGATCGTCAGAAGCAAAAGAAGCGTGCCCAGCGCCATAACCCCGGGAAGTTTGGCCGGAAAGCGCAGCTGGCTCCAGATATAGACCGGCAGGGTAACGTCGGTGCCAGTCAGGAAGAACGCGATGATGAACTCGTCAAGCGAGATCGTGAAAGTAATCAGCAGGCTGGAAATGACCCCCGGCAGGATCAGGGGAAAGGTGACGCGCCTGAAGGTGCCCCAGGCGGTCTCGCCAAGATCGAACGACGCCTCTTCGAGGCTTTGATCGAGGCCGCTGAAGGCGGAATTCAAGACTGCAATCGAAAAGGGCACGCAGACGAGAACGTGACCCACAATCACCGTCCAGAGCGACAGACTGAGGCCCAGCCGCATCAACATGACAAGCAGCGCCACAGCAATGATGATCTCGGGAAGAACGAGCGGCAAAAGGATCAGCCCCATGATCCCGCGCTTGGCCGGAAAGCGATAGCGCACACCGGCTCGCGCAGCGAAAGCGCCCAAAATGGTCGAGATCATCGCCGTGGTGACGGCGACAATCAGGCTATTTGAGACCGCAGACTTGAGCGCCGCATTGTCTCTGAGCGAAGCGAACCAATCGGTCGTGAAGCCCGAGAGCGGGAAGGCAATGACGGTGGAATCGTTGAAAGCGAAAATCGGCAAAAGCACGACGGGCGCATAGAGAAACACCATATAGACCGAGGCATAGGCCTGCAGCCAGCTCAGTTTTTTCAAACCCTTTGCCATCGCCTAGTCCCCCGCCACTCGGCCGACACGGCGGCTTGCCAGAAAAATCAAAAGACTGAGGCCCCCGACAATGAACATCGACGACACCGCCAGTGCCGCGCCAAGGGGCGCATTGTTGGCTTTTCCGAATTGCACCTGGATCATGTTGGAAATCATGAGGCCTTCCGTGCCGCCAACAAGTCTGGGCGTGATGAAATCGCCAACGGTCGGGATAAGGACAATCAGGGTCGCCGCCATCACGCCGGGGATGGCAAGCGGCAATGTCACACGAAAGAAGCGCCGCACCGGACCATCGCCAAGATCCTCGGCGGCCTCAAGAAGCGAGCGGTCGATCTTTTCGAGGGCAACAAAGATCGGCAGGATTGCAAAAGGCGCCCAGGCGTGTGCGAGCGTGATAACGACCGCGTTGACATTGTAGAGGATGAACTGCAGCGGCTCGTCGATAATTCCCGCCCAAAGAAGCGCTGAATTGAAAACGCCGTTGTAGCCAAGGATCACCTTCCACAAGAACACACGCAGAAGATAGCTCGTCCAGAAGGGCGCCGTGATCAGGAACAGCCACAGCGCCTTGCGCTCTTTCACACGAAACGAGACATAGTAGGCCACGGGGAAAGCCGTGAGGACCGTTACCGTCGTCACAAGCACCGAGATCCTCAGCGAACGCAGCATCAGCTCACGATACAGCGGATCGGTCCAAGCCTCTTTGTAGTTGGCCAGAGTCGGTGTGGTGTCGAGATCGAGATAGTCCTGCGTCCAGAAGCTGAACAGAATGACAAGGATGAGCGGCGCTGCAAGCAGCAGGATAGCATAGGCAAATGTCGGGCTGACAAGTAAGAGCCCTTTGCGTCCTTCGTTCTGTGCATCTATGGGCACGATATTCCCCCGCAGGATTCGAAACCCTACTCCATCTGAAAAAAGACTATCGGGCAAATATCGAACGGCAAAGCAAAACTACACAATATGATCAAAATTATTCGAGTATTTTGATCTTTGCCCGGCAGCCCATCGGACCAGCCGATACGACCTATCGGCCTACCCTGCCGCGATCCGCTTATCAGATGGTAGACCTGTAGGAAATTTCCCCTAATCTCTTGGCGGAACTCACAAGAAGAATTGTCAATGACAGGGGAAGAAGATGGGAGTTAGTGCTGACGGCGAACTCTACCACGACAAGATGATCGGGATGCTCGAGGCGATCTGGGGCGAGGGCTATCTTTCCCCGGGCGGGCCTGATGAGGTTGCCCGACTGGTGGGCGACGACGATCTATCGGGATGCTCGATCCTCGATATCGGCTGCGGCGCAGGCGGCATCGAGCTTGCCCTCGCCACCACACATCGCGCCGGCTACGTCACCGGAATCGACGTCGAGGACACCGTGCTCAACCACGCGCGTGGGCTTGTCGCCAAGGCGGGGCTCGAGGATCGGATCGGGCTGGTGAAGGTCGCCCCCGGCCCCCTTCCCTTTCCGCCCGAAACCTTCGACGTGGTGTTTTCCAAGGACTCCATCGTCCATATCCCCGACAAGCACGCGCTCATGCGCGAGGTCTTCCGCGTACTAAAGCCCGGCGGGCGGTTTATCGCCTCTGACTGGCTCATCGGACATGACGGTGAACCCAGCGCCCAGATGGCCGACTACATCAAATCCGAAGGGCTGGATTTCGGCATGGCTTCGCCCAACCGCTATCAGGCGGCGATGGAGGCCGCGGGCTTTCTTGAAGCCAAGACCACGAGCCGCAACGCCTGGTATCGCGAGGTGGCCCGCACCGAGCTTGACCGCCTGCGCGGGCCGGTCGGTGAAGCGGCGGCCAAGATTGTCGGCGCGGATTTCGTGGCCGAGAACTGCGGCATCTGGGAGCGGATGATCCCGGTTCTCGACGCGGGCGAGCATTGCCCGACCCATCTGAGGGCTGTCAAACCGGCCTAAGGTTTGGGTCGCATCGCCTCTTCGGGCAGGAGGATCGGAAACCGCTTGCGGATGCGGGCGTCGATCTCGGGCGGGATGGCGCGGACATAGTGTTTGGCCAACAGCTCGCCCGCCCGCGCGTGGGCGCGTTCGTCCATCGTCGTTGAGCCTTCCGCCTTCCAGACCTGCACCGAGGCGCGATCGGCGGTTTCGGGATAGACGTATTCGGTTTCCATCGACCGCAGCGTATCGGCAGCACCAAGGTAATGCCCCTCGCCCATCACCGCCGCCTTGATCGTCTCGACGCTCAGGGTCTCGTCGGTGACCTCGATCCCGCGCACCACCCGCTGCGCCATACCGAGCATATCGTTGTCGATCACCAGCGCCTCGACGGAACAGCCCATGAGGCTCGCCATCATGCCCGCCGATTCAAGGATGCGGTTGGCGCCGGCAAGGCCCGCCACCACCGAGGCGATCCCTTTCTCATAGCCCATCTGCGCATCGGGCATCTTGGCGTCCGACATGGAGGCAGCGACGGTCGTTGGCAGGTCATAGAACCGCCCGATCTGGGCGATGGCGGCCATTGAAACGGCGACCTCGGCGGAACCACCCGCAAAGGAGCCGGTGCGAAGATCGACTGCAAAAGGCCAAGCGGCGAAAGACATCGGGCATCCGGGCCGCACCATGTTGACGACCGCGAGGCAGGCCAAGGCTTCGGCCGTCACCTGCACCAGCGATCCCGCAAGGAACGAAGGCGCAGTGGCCCCCGACTGCGGCGCGATGGCGATATCGTTGATCAGGCCGCGGCGGCTTGTTTCCAACAGAACGTCGAGGTTCTCCTGCGCGAACCGCAGGGGCGAGACAATCGGGCAGCCGCCGAAGCTCGCGAAAGGGCGCTCTCGGAAGGCATCTTCCGAGCCTGCGACCATCGCATAAAGCTCCATCGCGGCGGGGATGGATTTGACCGTATTAAATGTGTGCTCGACGGGCTTGGTCGTCCCCGAGAGGACCGCATATACCACGTTGATATCGTGTTCGAAGAGGTCTTCGATCTCGGTCGGAACCACGGTCTGCCCGAACTGGTGGATATTCGGCAAGGCATCGACCACGCGGGCGGTGTCGTAAAGGTCGCGCAGGGTCGAGGGGCGATAGGTTCGGGTCTCGTAATCGAGCATCGAGACCGCCTCACCCGAGGTGCAATAGTTGACCTTGTTGCCGCCGACGACCACATCGTCATGCGCCGGATCGCGGCTATAGATCGTGTATTCTTTGGCGGCGCCGACGAGCAGGTCTTCGACCAGCGCCCTCGGAAAGATCAACCGCCCCTTGCTGTTCAGCTTGCAGCCCTTGGCGGTTGCCAGTTCGATGACCTCATCCGTGGGCGATCCCACGCCCACGTCGGAAAGAATATCGAGCGCCGCATCGTGAATGCGCTCCAGATCTCGCGCAGACAGCGGGTTATAGCTCCCGCCCTCCATACCTGCCCAGATCGGCTTTCGGTCGGCCGCGGGGGCCGCTTCACGCAGCGCAAGCCTTGCGGCACGGCCGCCACCGCGGGCCCGTCGGCCAGACGTTGCGGGTTCACTCATCACTCACCTCAAAAATTCAGGGGCGGGGTCACGGTCCGCCGCGGATGCACGAAGAAAGGCCGCTCTACGATCATCACCCGCTCCATCCGGCGCTGCCATTCGATCTCGCGCTGAAGATAGATCTCGACCCAGAGATCGTCTTTCACCGCTTGCCCGAAAGGCACTTCGAGCCAGGCATAGGCGATGTTGCGCTTGGTCGTGGCCGACCAGAGCGCCGAGGTAACAAAGCCCACCTCGCGGGTCTTGCGATGATAGACCAGCGCGTGATGGGCGGCCTTGTCTTTCGAGATTTCGATGGCAACCAGTTTGCGCTTGGGGGCCACGCCCGCGAGCCGCTGCAAGGCCCGCTTGCCGTTGTAATGCGGCTTGTCGAAGGTCACGAGCCAGCCGAGCCCGATCTCGAAAGGATTGCGGGCGCGGTTGACCCGCAGGTTCGTCTGCGACGAGATGAAATCGACGCGCGGCAGAAGGAACCCCGCCTCGATCCGCGCCATCTCGAGCGCCTCATAGCCGATGATTCGCACCCCGCGCAGCTGGCCTGCGGCATAGACCGCATCCCAGACCGACAGCGCATCCTTGGGCGCCATGACCAACTCATAGCCAAGATCGCCGGTAAAACCGGTGCGCGAAATCATCACCTTCTTGCCCGCGATCTTGATGTCGCGGATGTCGAAGGGGCGCATCGTCTCGATCTCTTTGATCTTCAGATCGCGCAGAGTGGCCGCCGTGGTCGGCCCCTGAAAGGCAAAGCCTGCGAGATCGTGGGTGACTTCGGTCACCTCCACATCAAAGCCCCAGGCGATATCCTTGATCCAGAGAAGCTGCGGCTCCTGGCAGAAGAGCAGGAACTCGTCCTCCGAACGGCGGAAGAGCGTCCCGTCATCGACGACGTTTCCATCCTCGTCGCACCAGATCACATAGCTCACCCGCCCCGGCTTTTGCTTCCTCACATCGCGGGTGACCATGCGGTTCATCACCGCCTCGGCATCCGGCCCCTTGATGCGGAATTTGCACATGGGCGAGATGTCGAAGAGGGTCGACTGGTTGCGGATGGCGAAATATTCAAACTCGGCGGTGTCGAGCACACCGGGAGAGGCATAGCCGTTCCAGTTCATCCAGCTGTGCTGGAAGTTCTCGGCGGCGATGCGCTCGTGAAAGGGCGCGGGCAAGGCGCCCATCGGCATTTGGGGGCGGGGTGTCAGGGCCTTGTTCATTTCGCGCCTCCGTCCTTGATCGCCTGACCTGCGGCGTTCCATCCCGGCAGGCCCGAGATATCGCCCCCCGGATGCGCCCCTGCCCCGCAGAGATAGAGGCCCGCCACCGGCATCCGGTATTGGGCCGCGCCTGCGAAGGGGCGCATCATCAGCATCTGGTCGATGCGCAGCTCGCCGTGGTGCCAATGGCCGCCGGTGAGGCCATAGGTGGCCTCGAGGTCGGCAGGCGAGCGGACATCCCAGCCGGTGATCTTGCCACCAATTCCCGGAAGAACCGCCTCCATCGCCTTGGTCGTGGCTTTGGCGAGCTTGTCTTTCTTGGCCTTGGTCCAGCCGCCCTTGAGATTGCACGGCGCAAATTGCGCGAGTGCCGCGAGGCGCCAGCCCGCGTCGGTCTTGCGGCCGGTGAATTCGACCGCTGGCTCGGTCGGCAACTCGCCATATTTCGCCGCGTTGAGCGCCCGCTCGATCCGCCGCATATCTTGAGCGACGACGATGCGGTGGCCCAGATCGGCCTCGCTCAACCCCTCGGGCAGCTCTGCCAGATCAAGATCAATCCGCGCCACCATCCCGTTCGTCGCCATATGGCGCAGGCGGGCTACGTCTTCGGCGTTGAGGTGCTGGGGGCCGAGAAGATCAAGAAGCGTCCGCCGCGGTGTGGCGTTCGACAGAATGAGCGGCGCGCGGAATTCTGTGCCATCTTCAAGGGCCACACCCACCGCACGGTCGCTATTATCCACAAGGATACGCGCCACGGGCGACGAGGTGCGGATCGCCGCGCCCGAGGCCTCCGCCGCCTTGGTCAGCGCCGAGACGACCGCCGCCGCGCCGCTGATTGGCGTCGATCTCTGCCCCGCCCCGCCCGAGCCGGTCGAGGCCATGCGGTAGAGCAGCGTCAGAACCGTCCCCGGCGAGCGCGGGCCCATGGCGCCGCCAAGCGTGGCGTCCATCGCCAGCGCGGCGGCCAGCGGGCCATCGCCGATCTCGTCTTCGCAAAGATCCCAGACATTCGAGAGGATGATCCGCAGCATATCGCGCATATCGGTCTTGCCGAGGCCACGGATCGAGAGGCCCAGCTGCGCCATCGACAGCATATCGCCCAAGCCGCCATCGCGGAACCGCGGCGGGGCTTTGGTGAGCATCTTGGCAAGTGCGCCAGAATAGCGGGTGAGCTTGCGGTGCAGTTCGGCATAGTTGGTGGCCATCTCGGGCGCCACGCCGCGGGCCACGGAGCCGTCGATTTCGACCCGCTCGCCGCCACCGAAAGACAGCGTTTTCATCGGCGCGCCATAGCGCAGCCCGTGGCGGGCAAGGCCAAGGCCGGAAGCGATCTTGGGGTTAATGCCGAAGGGCATCGCCGCGACAGGGTCCGCACCGCCCAGAAGCCCGCCCACCTCGGCGGCGGCTTCCAGAACCACAACCTTTTTGCCCTCTTTGGCAAGCCGCGCTGCCGCCACGAGGCCGTTGTGGCCCGCGCCGATCACGATGGCGTCGAAAGTCTCGCTCATGCCGCCGCCCCCAGATCGATCTTCTTGCCGAGGTCGAGAAGCACCTCCCGCGCCGCGTTGGCGCCCGGCGCCCCCATGACGCCGCCGCCGGGGTGGCTTGAGGAGCCGCACATATAGAGGCCCTTGATGGGCGAGCGATATTGCGCATAGCCGGGGACAGGGCGGTTGAAGAGAAGCTGGTCGAAGGTCAATTCGCCTTGGAAGATATTGCCCTCGGTCAAGCCCACCTCGCGTTCGATATCTGCGGGGCTGCGCACCTCTTTGTGGACGATCAGATCCTTGAAATCGGGGCTGTGGCGGCTGATCTTGTCGATCACCGTCTTGGCAAATGCCTCGCGGTTGGCGTCGTCCCATGTCCCATTGGCCAGCTCATAAGGCGCATATTGCACGAAGATCGTGGCGTAATGCTTGCCCGGAGGGGCCATGGTCGGGTCGATCTGGGTCGGGATCAGGAAATCGACGTAAGGCGAGGCCGACCAGCGGCCCTCTTTCCAATCGTCATAGGCGCGTTCGAGCTCCTCCATACCATCGAGGAAATGCAGATCGCCCTTGAGGAACCGCGCATCCTTGGGCGCGGCGGGTAAGGTCGGCATCCCGTCGAGCGCGATGTTGAGCTTGCCCGAAGAGCCGCGGAACCGGTAGCGCTTGACGCCTTTGACGAAATCCTCCGGCAGCTCTTTCTGCTCGGTATGCTCGATGAAAGTCCGGCGCACATCCATGCCCGAGACCACCGTATCGGCATAGAACTCATCGCCGTTTTCGAGCGCCACACCGACGACGCGGCCATTCTTGACGATGAACTGGTCAAGGCCCGATCCTGTGCGGATCTCGCCGCCCGCGTCCTGAAAGCTCAGAGCCATCGCCTTGGTGATCGAGCCCATGCCGCCGCGCGAGAAACCCCAAGCACCGATCGAGCCGTCAACCTCGCCCATATAGTGATGGAGGAGGACATAGGCTGTCCCCGGTGAATAGGGGCCAAGGCCGGTCCCGATGATGCCAGAGCCGGCAAGGTGGACCTTCACGAGGTCGGACTTGATGTATTGATCGAGGAACTCGGCAATCGACATGGTCCAGAAGCGGACCGTTTCGGCCATCTCGCGCTCGCCCAGATCGTAGAACCGCTTGCCGATATAGAGAAGCTCCGAGATATCGCGAGGATTGAACGAGGTCGGGTCGGGCGCGGTCCGCATCAACAAGGGCTTGATGAACTTGCACTGGCGCATCACCGCGCGGGCGTAGCGTTCGTAGCCGTCGGCATCTTCGGGATTGTTGCGGATAAGCTCGCGGCGGAGCGCGTCGTGATCGGAAGAATAGTTGAAATAATTGCCCTTGGAATCGAAGGTCGCCCCGCTTTCATAGGGGATCACCTGAAGGCCATACTTCGGCAATTCGAGCGCCCGGATGATCTCGGGGCGCAGGAGCGAGCAGACATAGGAGCAATTGGAATAGGTCCAGCCCGGTTGCAATTCACGGCTGACCGCCGCGCCGCCGACGTAATCATTCTTCTCGATCACGAGGGTCTTGAGACCCGCCCGCGCCAGAAATCCGGCCGTTGTCAGGCCATTGTGCCCCGCGCCCACGATAATGGCGTCGTATTTCATGTCCGCTCCCTCGATTCCTCGTGGGGCGACGGTATTTTAAACTGAGCGCTCAGTCAAAAATTTTCGAGCGATCACTCAGATTTTTCTTTTCATCGCGGCCCACCCCACCTATGCAAAGGACATGACAGCCGTTCAGACCGACAGATCGCTTTCCCGCACCAGCGCCCGCACACAGGCGCGGATTGTCGAGGCTGTGGTCGAGGCGGTGGCGCAGCACGGCATCTCGGGAACCACGCTCGCCAATGTCGCGGCATTGGCCGAGGTCAGCCAAGGTGTCCTGATCTTTCACTTCAAGTCGAAGGAAGGGCTTTTCGCCGAAACCCTGCGGCGCCTGATCGACGAATACCAACAGGGCTGGCAAGCGGCGCTGACCGAACCAGACGCGCTACAGCGGATCGTCAAACTCGTCCGCTCCGACTTTGCCGCCGCGATCTGCAACCGCAAAACGCTGGCCCTATGGTTTGCCTTCTGGGGCGAGGCTGCGGCCCAGCCGCTTTACAACGCGATTTGCGCCGAGAGCGAGATCCACCGCTATGAGGCGATGATCGCCGCCTGCCGCGCCTTTTGCGAAACGAACAAGGGCGAGACCTGCGATCCCGCCCTTCTGGCGCATTCCATTGATGCGATGACCGATGGCCTTTGGCTACAGATGCATATCTCGGCCAAATCCCTCAGCCGACATGATGCCCGCTCGATGGCGATGGCCCATCTGCGGCTTCTCTTGCCGAAATGGGCCGACGCCATCCCTCAATAGGATGGCGCACCGGTGTGTTTGTTGCGGTGCCCTTCACGAAGCGGCGCGTGCTCGGTGGTTTCATGCGCTCCGTCCCAAAGACCCTCGGCCAGCAGCTCTTCCTGCGTGATCTCGATGGCTTTGCGAAGAATGCCGAACATCTCGTCGATCTGGCTGCGGTTGATGGTCAGCGGCGGCGAAAACACGCACATATTGATCAGCGGACGGACCAGCAGGCCCATCTCCTGGCAATGGGCATCAATCCGGCTACCGACCTCATAATCCAGCGCCAACGGGTTCTTGCTGACCGGATCGGCCACACAGTCGACACACCCCATCAGGCCCATGCCGCGGGTATCGCCCACGATCGGCAGATCGCGCAGGGAATGCAGCCGCTCCTGGAAATAGGGGCTGATCTCGCGAACGTGCTCGAGGATGCCTTCGCGCTCGATAATCTCCATGTTCTTGAGCGCTGCGGCAGCGGAAACCGGATGGCCGGAATAGGTAAAGCCGTTGGAGAAGGTCGCCCCTTTGGAGTTCGCGCCAGAGACCTCGGCGATCAGACGGTCGGAAATGATGGCTGCGCCCATCGGAACATAGCCCGAGGTCAGGCCTTTGGCGGTCGTGATGATGTCAGGCACAATGTCGAAAACCGCTTGGGAGGCGAACCAGTGGCCAAGACGACCGAAGCCTGTCACCACCTCGTCCGAGATGTAGAGAACGTCGTGCTTGCGGCAGACCTCAAGGCAACGCTTGTGGTAGCCCGGCACCGGAACGATCACCCCGCCCGAGGCGAGGATCGGTTCGGCGATAAAAGCGGCAACACGATCGGAGCCCAGTTTCAAAATCGCGTTTTCGAGATCGGCCACCTTTTCGTCGAGGAAGGCGTCGAGCGCCATTCCTTCGGGCCGCCGATAGGGATTCACATCGGGCAAAATATGACGCAGGTCTTGGGCATGGTCGAAATAGCCAACGTCCCGCTCCTTGCCGCACATCGAGGCCGAGAGGTAGGTCGAGCCGTGATAGGCCTTGGCGCGTGAGATGATGATCTTCTTTTCCGGCTTTCCAAGGATGTTATTGCGGAAGTGAAGGAAACGGATGGCGCTATCGACAGCGGTCGATCCGCCAGTGGTAAAGAACACGGTGTTGAGATCGCCCGGCGTGTGCTGGGCAATCTTGTGGGCCAGTTCGGCGGCGGTCGAATGCCCGAGCGCAAACGGGTTGTAGTAGGGCATGGCCATGACCTGATCGGCGATCGCCTGCGCCATCTCCGGCCGGTTATAGCCAATCTGCACGCACCACATCCCTGCGGTCATATCGATCAGCTTTCGGCCGGACTCATCCTGAATATAGATGCCATCGCCGCTGACCGGAAAAGTCCGCTCGGTGTGGCCATGGTCCTCCATGCCCTCCCAAGGGTGCAGAACATTCTTGCTGTCCCAGTCGTTGTGACGGGAAAAATCGTTGATGTGCGACGTCATGTTCCGCTCCGAAATCGGCTGATTTGATCACACGCATAATGAATGAACGTTCATTCATTGTCAATCGCCTTCCATTTCAGTCCAAAGACTGACAATGCTTTGCCTCAGCGAAAATCGGAGCTTGAGGAATGCCCGAGGCCAAATCCGCACGGGAACAGACCAAGGAGCGGCACAGACGCGCCCTGATCGAGGCGACGGCGGACGCCATCGCCGAGCATGGGCTGGCGAAGGTATCGATCAGCCGGATCCTCGAGAAAGCGGGCCTGTCCCGCGGAATGGTAAACTTGCACTTTTCCAGCAAAAACAATCTTTTGCTGGCCGTAGCTCAACAGTTTTCTGAAGACTACACAAGCCATTGGATCGTGGCGATGGAAGGTGCCGGAAGCCGCGCAGAAGCCCGTCTGCGCGCGATCATCGATGCCGACTTCGATCCCGTCGTGCTCAATCGGCGCACCATGGCCGTCTGGTTCGCCTTCCGCAGCGAGGCGCATTCCTCGCCCGAATTCATGCCATTCATCGACTCGCGCGACGCCAAGATGCAACGTACGATCACCTCGATCTGCCGTGAGCTCTGCGAGAAAGGCGCCAATCCGGGCACCGATCCACAGATCGCTGCCCTATCGATCATCGCCCTTCTCGAGGGCCTCTGGACCGATTACTACCTGCACCCCGACCGGTTTGACCGCGACACTGCCCGCGCCGTGGTCTTGCACACCGCCCGCGCCTTCTTTCCCGAAAGTTTCGAGGTCTAGGCGTAAAGCCCGCCGTAGCTCTGGCGCAGGATGTTCTTCTGCACCTTGCCCATCGTGTTCCGGGGCAGCTCGTCCACGACGATCAGCTTGCGCGGCTGTTTGAACCGCGCGAGCGCCTGCCCCATCGCTGCGGCGATCTGCTCGAGGTCGGGTTCCTGCCCCTTCTGGCACACAAGGACGCCTACGGCCACCTCGCCCAGATCGGGGTGCGGCACGCCGATCACTGCGCTTTCCAACACGCCCGGCTGCTCGTCGAGGAGGGTCTCGACCTCCTTGGGATAGACATTGAAGCCGCCCGAGATGATCAGATCCTTGCCACGGCCGATGATCGTCACATAGCCGTCCGCGTCCATGCGGGCCAAGTCGCCCGTGATGAAGAACCCATCCTCGCGCAGCTCTTCGCGGGTTTTCTCCGGCATCTGCCAATAGCCTTGAAAGACATTCGCGCCCCGCACCTCGATCACGCCCACCTCGCCCTGCGGCAGGGTCGCGCCCGTGGAGGGATCGGTGATCTTCAGCTCCACCCCCGGCAGCGGCATCCCCACCGTTCCGGCGCGGCGGTCGCCCTCATAGGGGTTGGAGGTGTTCATATTGGTCTCGGTCATGCCATAGCGCTCAAGAATGCGGTGCCCCGTGCGCTCTTCGAACTGCACATGGGTTTCCGCCAGAAGCGGCGCCGAACCGGAGATGAACAGCCGCATCCCCTTGGTCAATTCCTTGGTGAAACGCGCATCGTCCAACAGGCGGGTGTAGAACGTGGGCACCCCCATCAGCGCGGTGGCTTTCGGGATATCGCGGATCAGCGCCTCGGAGGCTGCGAACTTGAGGTCCATGTAGTTCTTGCTCGCCTCCAGCGGGGTGTCTGGCTGATAGCGCGGCGCGGGCTTGAGCCGCGCGGTGATGGTAAAGCGCAGCGGCTGCGGACGGCCGGTCTCTTCCGAATAGATGCCGGTCAGGACATCGTGCTCAAAATTGCCAACCTCAAGGATCAGGCTGTCGGCCATCGCAGTGCCCTTCTTCAAATTCAGTCGTTGGTCCAGCGCGCGAAGATCGCGGTGGGGAGCAGGCGTCCACCCTCGCCTTCCTCGCGCACGGCCAAGTCGCCATGCTCGATCCGGCCA
>JALRLK010000169.1 GCA_023254495.1 Marivivens sp.
GTTGACCACGCACTGATCATAGGTGTTGATCTCGAATCCGTAGGCCTCCAGCTCCTTCTTGAGCTTGCGGTAGAAGAGAATCGCGGCTCTGAGAAGTCCGTAAAAGGCTTTTGAAAGTTGGACATAGAGCATGGGCTTTAACATCGACGCCGAAGAGGCCGACCGCTTGGCCCTCTCGCTCGACGTGATCGAGGCGGTGCTGTCCGATCCGGCGCTCAAGGGCTGGGACGGGTTTGGCATCGTCGTGCAGGCCTATGGCCAGCGGGCGGGCCTCGTGATCGAGCACCTCTATGAACTCGCCACGCGGCTGGACCGCAAGATCATGTTCCGCCTCGTGAAGGGCGCCTATTGGGACGCCGAGATCAAGCGCGCGCAGGTCGAAGGGATGGAGGGCTTCCCCGTCTTCACCCGCAAACAGGCGACCGACATCAGCTATATCGGCAATGCCCGCCGCCTTCTGGGCATGACCGACCGGATCTATCCGCAATTCGCCACCCACAACGCCCACACCGTGGCCGCCATCCTCGACATGGCGGGCGGCATGGGACGCACAGCGCAGGACTATGAGTTCCAGCGGCTGCACGGCATGGGCGAGACGCTCCACGATATCGTCCACAAGGCCGAGGGCACCCGCTGCCGTATCTATGCGCCCGTGGGCGCGCATGAAGACCTTTTGGCCTATCTCGTGCGGCGCCTACTGGAAAACGGCGCCAACTCGTCCTTCGTCAACCAGATCGTCGATGAAAGCGTCCCGCCCGAAACGGTCGCCGCCTGCCCCTACGCGGCGCTGCGCGATCAGGCCATCGTCACCAAAGGCCCCGCACTTTTCGCCCCCTCGCGACGGAACTCGGCCGGATGGGATATCACCCACAAGCCGACGCTGGCAAAGATCGACGCCGGCCGCGAGTCCTCTGACACCACCCGCCACGCCGCGCCGCTGATCGCGGGGCGCAAGAAGGCTGGCGACAAGGCGGTTCCGGTGGTGAACCCCGCCAATGGCCTTTCGGTCGGCTCAGTCGCCAATGCCACACCCGAGGATATCGCCGCGGCGCTTGACGCCGCCAAGCCTTGGGCCGCGCCGGTGGCCGAACGCGCGCGCATCCTCAATGCCGTAGCCGATGCCTATGAAGCGCAGTCGGCCGAGATCTTCGGCATCCTCGCCCGCGAGGCGGGTAAGACGCTGGGCGACGCCGTGAACGAGGTCCGCGAGGCGGTCGACTTCCTGCGCTACTATGCGGCCGAGGCCGTGGCGGCGGGCGATGCCCTCACTGCGCGCGGGGTCTGGACCTGCATCAGCCCGTGGAACTTCCCCCTCGCCATCTTCACCGGCCAGATCGCCGCCGCTTTGGCCGCAGGCAATGCCGTTCTCGCCAAGCCCGCCGAGCAGACCCCGCTCATCGCCCATTTCGCCGTGGGCCTGATGCACGAGGCGGGGGTTCCGGCCACTGCTGTTCAGCTCCTCCCCGGCGGCGGCTTGGTCGGCGCGGTCCTCACGTCTGACCCGCGCGTCAAGGGCGTGGCCTTCACCGGCTCGACCGCGACCGCGCTCAAGATTCGCGCCTCGATGGCCGCCCATTGCGCCCCCGGCACGCCGCTCATTGCGGAAACCGGCGGCCTCAATGCGATGATCGTCGATTCGACCGCGCTTCCCGAACACGCGGTGCGCGATATCGTCATGTCGTCCTTCCGCTCGGCCGGACAACGCTGTTCGGCGCTGCGCTGTCTCTATATGCAGGAGGACATCGCGCCGAAGCTCTTGAAGATGCTGAAGGGCGCGATGGATGAGCTGACCTTGGGGGATCCGTGGCTCCTCTCGACCGACGTCGGCCCGGTGATCGACGCGCCGGCCCACAAGACCATTGCCGACCACGTCGCCAAGGCACGGGCCGAGGGTCGCGTGCTGCACGAGATGAGCGTGCCTCAGGCGGGCACTTTCATCGCCCCCACGGTCATTCAGGTGAACGGCATTGGAGATCTGGAAAAGGAGATCTTCGGGCCGGTCCTGCATGTTGCGACCTTCAAGGCCAATGAGCTCGACAAGGTGATCACGGATATCAACGCCACCGGCTATGGCTTGACCTTCGGCCTGCACACCCGCATCGACGACCGGGTGCAGACGGTGGTCGACGCGATCCATGCGGGCAACGTCTATGTCAACCGCAACCAGATCGGCGCGGTTGTCGGCAGCCAGCCCTTCGGCGGCGAGGGGCTTTCGGGCACCGGCCCCAAGGCGGGCGGGCCGTTCTATCTACCGCGCTTTGGCGCTGCAGAGACCGTGGCGCTCGGCTCCGGCTGGAACCAGAAGGCGGATGTTGCTGCACTTGGTCAGGCGCTGGCCAAGGCTCCCGCAGGCATGACCCAGCCGACCCGCGACATGCCGGGGCCGACGGGCGAGTCGAACCGCCTCACCGCCTCGCCGCGCGGGCCGATCCTCTGCCTCGGGCCGGGATCGGATGCCGCGGCGCGGCAGGTGGCGGCAGTTGAGGCCTTGGGCGGGGTTGCTGTGGCCTGCGAGGGGTCGGTTGACCCCGAGGCGCTCGCTACCCTCTCTCCGCTTGGCGCGGTTCTCTGGTGGGGCGAAGAGGACGCAGGCCGCGCCTATGAGGCCGCCCTCTCGCGCCGCTCCGGCCCGATCGTGGCCTTGGTGACAACCATGTCCGATGCGGCCCATGTCCTGCACGAGCGGCACGTCTGCATCGACACCACCGCCGCGGGCGGCAACGCGGCGCTTCTTGCCGAAGTGGGCCGCGCCTGAGGCAAGTTTATGTGATTGATCCCCTGCCCCGCTGGACGAAGCGGGGCAGAGATGCCACATCTGCCCCATGTTCCCGATCCGCGACCATAACGCCTCAATCCGGGCGCCCTTCGTCACCTATGCCCTGATCGCGATCAATGTCGTGGTCTTTATCGGCATGATCGGCACCTATCCGACCGACCGCGCCTTGATGGGCTTCTACTCGGACTATGCCATGATCCCCGCAAGGATCAGCGCGGGCGACGGCTATTACACCTTCCTGACCTCGATGTTCCTGCACGGCGGCTGGATGCACCTTCTGGGCAATATGCTGTTTCTGTGGATCTTTGGCGACAATCTTGAAGATGTGCTCGGGCACGCGAAGTTTCTCTTTTTCTACCTCATCACCGGCATCGGCGCGGACCTGACGCAATTCGCCGCCGCGCCCTATTCGATGGTGCCGCTCGTCGGAGCCTCCGGCGCAATTGCCGGAGTGATGGGGGGCTATCTCTTGCTCTTTCCGCGGGCGCAGGTCGATCTCATTCTGTTTCTGATCTTCATCATACGCATCATCACCCTGCCCGCCTGGGCGATGCTGGGCTATTGGTTCGTCGTCCAGCTTCTGAGCGGCGTAGGGACCAGCGCCGATAGCGGCGGCGTCGCCTATCTGGCCCATGCTGGGGGCTTTGCGCTTGGCTTTGTCTTGATGATTCCGACCTGGCTTGGCCGTGGAGGGCGCGGCCACTGGCAGGCGAGCGACGGACGTCCATCCTATCCGAACCGACCCTACCGGATCGGCCGGAGCGACATACCGGTTGTCCGGCGCAGGCGCTGATTATTCGTTGCTGAGGCTGGTTTGGGACGGGGCTGCATCCCAGCCGAACTCGAGATTGCCGATGGATGCGGCGATCTTGTCCGACAGCGCGACAACGCCTTCGATGATCGAGCTGGTAACCGCCATCGTCAGAGACACGGCAGCGGCAACGCCAACGACCCAATCAACGGTCGCTGCGCCGCTTTCTTCGGCGTGAAACTTTTTGAGATAGGCGGCGAATTCGGTCAGATATGTCATGCCCCCGGCCCTCGCGGGCCAATGGGGCAAGAATAGGGTATCAGGCGCCGCGGATTACCTTGGCGAAGGCCGGAAAGATCGCCTCGTTGGCGCAGATCACCTCGCCATCGGCAAGGATATCGCCACCCTCGCGCAGCGGCTCGACGAAGCCACCCGCTTCGCGGACGATCACGAGGCCTGCGGCCATGTCCCATGCATTGAGGCGACGCTCCCAGAAACCATCGTAGCGACCGGCGGCCACATAGGCGAGATCGAGCGCGGCAGAGCCGAAACGGCGGACGCCGGCACAGGCGGGCAGAAGGCGGGAGAGATCCTTGAGGGTCTCGGGCAGGTCGGCGCGGCCG
>JALRLK010000007.1 GCA_023254495.1 Marivivens sp.
CAGGCGTGCCCGGCCCGCTCCATCGCCCGCAGCTCCTTCTTCAGGGCCTGGACCTCATCACGCAGGCGTCCGGCGAGCTCGAACTTGAGTTCGTCGGCGGCGGCCAGCATCTGCGCGGACAGGTCCGCGATCGTCGCCCGAAAATCGGAAGGCCAACTGGGACCGTTTGGCGCCCTGCGCCAGTTTGTAGACATCGTCGAGAACGAGGAAGCGGGTCTCGTCAAGCCGGACAGCCTTGCGGTCGATCAGATCGAGCAGGCGGCCGGGGGTGGCGACAAGAACGGCGGTGCCCTTCTCGAGCTTGCGCATCTGGCCAGTGATGCCGGCGCCACCGACCACAAGGACGATCTTGAGGTGGCTGCCTTCGGCAAACATCATCAGGTTGTCGGCGATCTGTTTGGCAAGCTCGCGGGTCGGCGCAAGGATCAGCGCCTTGGCCGATTTGGGCGAGGGGCGCCCGCCTTCTTTCAGAAGCGCATCGAGCATCGGCAGGCCGAAAGCTGCGGTTTTGCCGGTTCCTGTCTGGGCAAGGCCCATCACGTCGCGGCCATTCATGGCGTGCGGGATGGCCTGCGCCTGAATCGGCGTCGGGTCGGTGATGCCGTTTTCGGCAAGTTTCGCGATGAGGCGGGGCGCGAGGCCCAGCATATCAAAATCCATAATATTTTCCTGTCCGGCGCAGCCCATGGGCATACGCACATCATGCGCCACGGCTAGAGCAGCCGCAGCATCGGCAAAGGGTTGCGCCAAGGGCTGACAGGCGCACCGAATTGCGCGCACACCGCCAAAGCGCGGCGCCCCTGCGTGACTGTGGGAACCAGTTGATCCGTTGCTCTCGCGCGGCCACATCATTGCGGACGGCGCACTGCTCACGCGGCAGGAAGCATCGGTCTTAGGGCACATGGGGCTTGGGCGACACAAAGTCAAGCCAAGGAATTGCGGCTCATGCTGCGCTGCCGCGCTTCCCCTTGGGCGCGGCTCAAACTATAGTGGCGCCAAGAAACAATCGGGGAAGAGCACTTGGCGCATATCATCGTCGTGGGCAACGAAAAGGGTGGCGCGGGCAAGTCGACCATGTCGATGCACGTAGCGACGGCGCTCGCGCGGATGGGCCACAAGGTCGGGACACTCGATCTCGATCTGCGGCAGAAAACACTCGCCCGTTATATGCACAACCGGATTCGCTTTCTTCAGGCCGAAGGGCTGGACCTGCCGACACCGAGCTATCACGAACTGCCCGAAATCGATCAATCCAGCCTCAAACCGGGTGGGAACGTTTTCGATCATCGCCTTTCGATGGCTGTGGCGGGGCTTGAGCCGGACGTGGATTTCATTCTGATCGACTGCCCCGGCAGCCACACGCGCCTGAGCCAAGTCGCCCATTCGTTGGCCGATACGCTGATCACGCCCTTGAACGACAGCTTCGTCGATTTCGATCTTCTCGCCCATGTCGACAATGACGGCGAGACGATCACCGGCCCCTCCGTCTATGCCGAGATGGTCTGGAATGCCCGTCAGCTTCGGGCGCAGGCCGGCTTGCCGCCGATCGACTGGATCGTGGTCCGCAATCGCCTTGGCGCGCAGAACATGGTTAACAAGCAGAAGATGGAGTCCGCGCTGACCAAGCTATCGCGGCGCATCGGCTTCCGGCTTGTCCCGGGCTTCAACGAGCGCGTGATCTTCCGCGAGCTGTTCCCGCGCGGCCTGACGCTCCTTGATCTGCGCGATATCGGCGTCTCGCAGCTCAATATCTCCAACGTCGCTGCGCGGCAGGAGCTTCGGGATCTGATGAAAGCGCTGAATCTGCCGGGCGTCAGCGTCGATTTCTGATCCATTTTTTGGCCCGGTTCGTATGTGGTTTATGAGTAAGATTTCGCCCCTCTGGATCGTCTTCTGGACCGCCCTTCTCGGCGCGATTCTCGCGACGTTCGCCATTCTGACCCTTCAGCCCTTCCTCGATCAGGTGCCTCACCTGCCGGATCAAGGCGCGGCCTGGTATTACTGGAAGCGGATCGACCCCGACTGGGCGAGCCGCGCCACCGCCTGGAGCTTCTATCTCGCGCATCAGTTCTTCTTCTGGGGTCTGATCTGGCGGGCCGTGCGGCATCGCGAGGAGCTGCGTGATCGGGGCCGGATGCATCCCGTGAACTGGATCGGCCTGATTGGCACCTTCGCCTTCATCGGCCTGCATTATCTTCAGACGGCGATCTGGTATGACGGTGCGCGCCACTGTCGATCCGGCGATGCAGACGGAAGCGGCGAAGGCCTTGCGCCGTGCCTTGGAGAAGTTTGACCGTGGTTCCGGCGTGTGGCGCGGCACGGGCAAGGCCCTGCCGGCTGAGGCTTTGAAGGACGAGGCAAGCTGGCGCGAGGCCTTGGCCAAGTCCGAACTGGCCCGCGATATCGATCTGGAAAGCGTCTGGCATCCGGCGGTCGTTCTGGCGCTCACCTACAAGGGTGCACGGATCGGGATTGATGGTGTGGCCGAGGATGCCGAAGGGCATTGGATCGTTTCGAAGGACGTGACCTGGGCCCGTAAGCGGCTCGAAGATGGCAAGCTTGGCAAGAAAGCGCAAAATCCGGGAGATCTGGTGGACGTGGGCGATCTGGTTTACGTGCGCGCCATGACTGACGACAAGACAGGTGAATTCATTCGCTGGTCTTTGCGGCAAGTGCCGGACGTGCAGGGCGGGTTCATGGCGATGGACGTGAATTCGGGCCGTGTGATCGCGTTGCAGGGCGGCTTCAGCTACCAGCACTCGGTGTTCAACCGTGCAACGCAGGCCAAACGCCAGCCGGGTTCGTCGTTCAAGCCGTTCGTTTACGCGGCCGCTCTGGATAGCGGCTATACGCCTGCGACCATCGTGATCGACGCGCCTATCGAGATCAACACACCGCAGGGCCTCTGGCGGCCGAAGAACTCCTCGAACAAGTATTACGGCCCGACGCCGATGCGGACTGGGATCGAACAGTCGCGAAACCTCATGACCATCCGCCTTGCGCAGGAAGTCGGGATGGATGTGGTGGCCGATTATGCTGAGCGTTTCGGGGTGTATGACCGGATGAACCCGTTCCTTGCCAATGCGCTCGGGGCCGAGGAAAGCACGCTTTTCCACATGGTGGCGGCTTATGCGATGTTTGCCAATGGCGGGCGGCGCGTGGAACCGACACTGGTGGACCGCATTCAGGACCGCTACGGCAACACGATCTATCGCCATGACAAGCGCGTCTGTGAGGATTGCGCGACGGAAGCTGTGCCAACTGGCCTCAGCCCGCGCATCGTCTCGAACCAGGAACGCGTGATGAACGAGGTCACCGCCTACCAGCTCACCTCGATGATGGCAGGTGTGGTGGAGCGCGGCACGGCGGCGCGGACGGTGAACCTGCCTGTGCCCGTGGCGGGCAAGACCGGCACGACGAACGATGCGCTCGATGTGTGGTTCATCGGTTTCACGAACTCCATCGTGGCGGGCTGCTACATCGGCTATGACACGCCGCGTTCGATGGGCGATGGCGCGTCGGGCGGCGGGGTTTGTGGCCCGGTGTTTCAGGAATTCATGACTGAAGCCGTGAAGAAATACGGCGGCGGACGGTTCCGCATTCCGCAGGGTGGCCATTTCATCAAGATCGACCGCTTCACAGGGGCTCGCCTTCCCGATGATGCAGAGGGTGAAAATGTCGTGGCCGAATTCTTCCGCGACGGCGAGGAGCCGATCTTCGGCATCACCTATGATGGTGGTTTCGCTATGGGGTCGAACCTGCCGTTGGTCGAGGAACTGACCGGAGACCGCGGCAAGAACGTGACCACCTCCACTGGCAAGCAAGCCGTGGTGGGGCCGAAAGCGAGCTTCGGCTCGCTCTCGTCGGGCGGGCTTTACTGATGGATCAGGCGGATCAGGTGGGTTCGCCCGCCTCGTCCAGTTCTTCCGCTTCCTTGCGCATGCCTTCTTCGACGATCAGCCGATAGAGATGCCATGTGCCATGCCCGAAGAGGGGCAAGGTGAAGAAAAGGCCGAGGAACAAGGGCACCATCGCCACGAAGGTGAGTAGGGCGATGAAGAGGCCCCAGGCCAGCATCGGGCCGGGATTGGCGGCGACGGTCTGGAAACTCGCTATCATGGCGGAGACGTAATCCACTTCGCGGTCGAGCAGCATAGGCAGGGAAATCGCGGTGATGGCGAAGAGTAGGAGCGCGAAGACTGCGCCCACCAACGAGCCGACTGCGAGCATCATCAGCCCGTTTCCGGTGAGATAGATGGCAAAGCTCGACGAGATATTGGTCATGGTCGAAAGGCCCAGAAACAGCGCGAAAATCATGTGGCCGATGAAGAACCAGAAGAGAAAGATAAAGAGCACG
>JALRLK010000105.1 GCA_023254495.1 Marivivens sp.
GGATCCCTTGCCTCGGATCGGGCCGACGGGGACAGCCGCCTCAGACGCTTCGAGGAGCGTCAGAGAAATCTCGGCGACGAGGGGGTAGCCGTCTGTATTCCACTCGAGCTCGGTGATGCCGAGATCGGTGATGCGGTAGGCAGCGGAGCGGCCGGCGAGGCTGACGGTGACCGGCTTGACGGCCCGGCTCATGTCGCGCAGCTTCGTCAGCGTGTCCGAGATCGAGGTCGCTTCGATCCGCCTGATCGCCAAGATGCCGACGATTGCGGCAATGGCCTATAAATATTCGATCGGCCAGCCCTTCGTGTATCCCCGCAACGATCTCGATTATGCGGCGAACTTCCTGCATATGTGCTTCTCGGTTCCGGCCGAGCAGTACAATGTCGACCCGATCCTCGCCCGTGCGATGGACCGTATCTTCACGCTCCACGCCGACCACGAGCAGAACGCCTCGACCTCGACCGTGCGCCTCGCCTCGTCGTCGGGCGCCAACCCCTTTGCCTGTATCGCCGCTGGCATCGCCTGCCTCTGGGGCCCCGCCCACGGCGGCGCCAATCAGGCCTGCCTCGAGATGCTGCGCGAGATCGGCACCGTGGACCGCATCCCCGAGTTCATCGCCCGCGCCAAGGACAAGAACGATCCGTTTCGCCTGATGGGCTTTGGCCACCGCGTCTACAAGAACTTCGACCCGCGCTCCAAGGTCATGAAGGAAAGCGCCGACGAGGTGCTGGCCCTTCTCGGCGTCGACAACAACCCGACGCTGCAGGTCGCCAAAGAGCTTGAGAAAATCGCGCTCGAAGATCCCTATTTCATCGAGAAGAAGCTCTATCCCAACGTCGATTTCTATTCGGGCATCATCCTTGATGCGATTGGCTTCCCGACATCGATGTTCACCCCGATCTTTGCCCTTGCCCGCACCGTCGGCTGGGTCAGCCAGTGGAAAGAGCAACTCGCCGATCCGCAACTCAAGATCGGCCGCCCGCGGCAGCTTTATCTCGGGTCGACGGCGAAAGACTATGTCGACATCGAGAACCGCTAAGACAGGGGCCGCCTTTCAGGGCGGCCTTTTTCTTGATGTTTGAGATCAGAACACCCCGCCTGCGATTGCGCCCGGCCCGCGCCGAGGACGTTGGACCGATGCACCGGATCCTTTCGGACCCGCAGGCCATGCGCTTCTGGTCGACCGATCCCCATCCAGATCTGGCGACGAGCTCCGAATGGCTGGCGTCGATGATCGGCCGCCCCGATGGCTCCGATTTCATCATCGAGCACGGCGGCAAGGTGATCGGCAAAGCGGGGGCATGGCAGCTTCCCGAGGTTGGCTTCATCCTGTCGCCGGACCACTGGGGCAAGGGTTTCGCCCGAGAGGCGATGGAGGCGATCATTGGCCATCTTTGGGCGACCACAGAGACACCGCGTCTCACCGCCGATGTCGACCCAGACAACCACGCCTCGATCAAGCTCCTGAACAAACTCGGGTTTCACGAAACCCACCGCGCCGAGAACACATTCTTCATCGGTGGCCGCTGGTTCGGAAGCATCTACTTCGCCCTCGAGCGGCCCGCGCTTGCAGCCGGACGCCCCGCGCAGTAGCCTTGGCCCACGGTCCGCAGTTCACCGAGGCGTCGCCAGCCACAAGGCCCAGCTAAACCTGCCGTTCGAAATCATCGGTTGCACCTCACCCGTGCGCCGACAAGGGCGACCATCGGCACCCCGCGAGGGGGATTGCACGTGGGAAAGGATGCATCCCATGCCGCGCGACGCGCTGCCACTTTTCATTTCCGATATCTCGGATTTCACCAAGAAACTCCGCGCAGGCCTCGCTAAAGAGCCGGAAACCCCGAGCCATCTGGCGCTGATGGGCCTCATCGCCCGATCCGCGGGCTATGCCAATTTTCAGGAGCTCAAGGCCTCGACGCCACCGCCGGCCAAACCCGATCCCTCGGCGGCCAAAGCGCTGCGGGTGTTCGACGAAGCGGGGCGCATGACCCGCTGGCCCACGGGGCAGAAGGTCCAGTGGCTCTGTCTATGGCCCTTCTGGACCAAGATCCCGCCGCGACAGCAGATGACCGAGAAAGAGATCAACGAGATCCTGAAAGCGGGGAACCTCTTTGGCGATCACGCCGTGCTGCGGCGCTATCTCGTCGATTACCGGATGGTGGCGCGGGCGCGGGATGGCTCGGTCTATGAACGGATCGAGCAATCGCCGCCACCCGAGGCGCTGGCCTTTCTCGCCGCGCTGAAGGCTCAGCGGCCCTCGAAAGACGGCGGGCGCTTTTCGCGGAAGGCTCCACAGCCTGGGATTTCGGCACGTACGTCAACATTGAGAACCCCAACCCCAACGACGTTCATATCCGCATCACGTACATGACAGATCTCGGGCCGCTGGTTCAGCCGGACTTCGTAATG
>JALRLK010000123.1 GCA_023254495.1 Marivivens sp.
AACCGGTGACGAGAACGCGCGCGCCTGTCATGACGCCTGCTTGGCGCACGGCGTGGAGGCAGACGGCCAGCGGTTCGGCCATAGCGGCTTCTGCCGGGGAAAGCCCGTTTGCGACGACGCATTGGGGGGCGAGCGCGGTAATCTCTTCGCGGAACGCGCCCTGGATATGCGGGAAGGGCATGGCGGAGCCATAAAAGCGCATGTTCAGGCAGTGGTTCGGCAGGCCGCGCTCGATGGCGCGCCCGAGTGGCTCTATAGGGGCTTTGCCGAGGGCCTTGAAAACAACGCCGCCCGCATGGCGATCTCGGCCGCAAATCCCACGCTTCTGTCCGAACAGGATCCCGACAAGGTCAGCCGAGTGAACCGCGCCAACCTTGCCGCCGCGAAGCCTGCGATGAAGTATATCTCGAACTTCGACATCAACTGGTCGATCGCCGCCTATCCGAGTGCGGCCTGGGCCAAGCAGGTTTTCCCGGGTGTGGCAGAAGAGGAAGCGATCCAGAAGCTGGCCGACGCGATCTTTGCCGCCTCGCGGATCGACAACAACGATCCCGTGGCCGCCTGGGCCAAGCACAATGCCGAGCTGCAAAGCCGCTCGGACTGGCTCAACGAGATGCGCTTTGACGCGCTGCATTTCACCGGCCCCGGCACCGATTTGACCGTGGGCCTTGCCGATGATCACCTCTGGACCGGCGGCTCGGCGCCGTCGAAAAACGGCGTCGTCTGCAACCCCAACATCCCAACCGAAGAGGTTTTCACCACCCCGCACGCCCAGCGCGTGAACGGCGTTGTGCGCTCGACGAAACCGCTGGCGCACCTCGGCACGATCATCGACGGCATCGAAGTCCGTTTCGAGGATGGAAAGATCGTCGAGGCCAAGGCCACCAAGGGCGAAGCGGTGTTCCAGAAGATGATTTCGTCGGATGAAGGCGCCTCGCGTCTGGGCGAAGTGGCCCTCGTGCCGCATTCCTCGCCGATCTCGCAGACGGGCATTCTCTTCTACAACACCCTTTTCGACGAAAACGCCGCCTGCCACATCGCGCTTGGCCAGTGCTATGCGGAATGCATCGTCGACGGGCATCACCTGAGCAAGGAACAGATCGTCGAGAAGGGCGGCAACCAGTCGATCATTCACGTCGACTGGATGATCGGCTCGGCCGAGATCGATATCGACGGGATCAAGGCCGACGGCACCCGCGTGCCGGTCTTCCGCAAGGGCGAATGGGCGCAGTGAGGCCCAACTCGCGCCTTACCGCTTCCCTCAGGGCGCCATAGTTGCACGCTATCCCTGTCCGGCAACACAGTCGGGCAGGCGATGAACCAGCAGAGCAACATCACGCAAGACAGCGCCATTGGGGCTGCGATCCGGCGCTTTGCCGAGACTGGTCTGGTGCCGCACGATGTAGCGCCGCGGCCGATTACCCGCGCGATCCTTGAAGACGGCCCGCGCAAAATCTTCCTTCTTGACGGAGCGGGCGGCACCTACGCCTTCAAACACAATCCATCCGCCGCGAAATCCGGCGAATTTTCCAAAGAAGCCAAACGTCTGGCGCGTTTGGGGGGCTATTTGCAGGCAACGCCTGCTTTCGGAGTGGTCGAAGTTGTCTGGGTCGACCCCGAGGGTGAGGCTCTGGCAACCCGCTTTGATCCCAGCCCCACCGCCCGCGAAGCGTTGGCTATGGCCGACAGCGAAGCAGCGCGGCGCGAGGTTTTTGCCCGTGGCGGCCGCTGGCTCGGAACCTTGCACCGCGCCACCGAGAAAAAGACAGACCAGATAGATCTCGACTGGATCGGGGATCATGTCGCGCGGTTGCGCCAGCACAAATCGACAACGGTCCGCCCCCATGCGGCGCCGGACCTTCTCGACCGGATGACCGCCGTGATCCTCGAGGATGTCGCCGCGCTCAAAGGGATTGCGGTGCCTTCGGTTCAGGGCCATGGGGATTTCCATGGCGGCAATCTCTTGTTGGGCAAGGACCAGACGAATGCACTCGACTGCACCGCAAGCCGACGCAGCAATCCCCTTTTCGACATAGCTGACTATCTCAGCGACCTCGATCTGCGCTGCAATCCCGAAGAGGATGAAATTGGAGCGTCCGGCATCGACGAGAACCACCTGCTGGCCTTTCTCGATGGTTACGGCCCGACGTCCCCGCCCGACGTTCTTGATCGCGTGATCCGCATCACGATGTTCCTCAAGTTCTGCAAGATCACGCTCCTTGCCTTTGCCGGCGATCCGGTGGTGCGGCGGCGGTTCCTTGCACAGCGAAACCGCCTCACCCATGTTTTGCTTCCGGGCGAAAACGTCACAGGGTCAAAGCCCTTTTCCCCCATCCGTCCTTCCCGTATGAGGAGCCCCAACGCGCCCTAGGAAGGATTCTCCGATGTCCGATCCCGTCATCACGCCCGAGCTCATCGCCGCCCACGGATTGAAGCCCGACGAATATGACAGGATCCTCGAGATCATCGGGCGCGAGCCGACCTTTACCGAGCTTGGTATCTTTTCGGCGATGTGGAACGAGCATTGTTCCTACAAGTCGTCGAAGAAATGGCTCCGCACCCTGCCGACCAAGGGCGATCAGGTGATCTGCGGCCCCGGCGAGAACGCGGGCGTTGTCGATATCGGCGACGGGCAGGCCGTGGTCTTCAAGATGGAGAGCCACAACCACCCCTCCTATATCGAGCCCTATCAGGGCGCGGCGACCGGCGTGGGCGGCATCCTGCGCGACGTCTTCACCATGGGCGCGCGCCCCATCGCGGCGATGAACTCGCTGTCCTTTGGCGAGACGAGCCACCCCAAGACCAAGCCGCTTGTGGCCGGTGTCGTCGAAGGGATCGGCGGATATGGCAACTGCTTCGGCGTGCCGACCGTGGGGGGCGAGGTTCGCTTCGACAAGGCCTATAACGGCAACTGCCTCGTCAACGCCTTTGCCGCCGGCCTCGCCGATGCCGACAAGATCTTCTACTCCGCCGCCTCGGGCGTGGGGATGCCCGTGGTCTATCTCGGCGCCAAGACCGGCCGCGATGGCGTGGGCGGGGCGACCATGGCGTCGGCCGAGTTTGACGAGACCATCGAAGAGAAACGCCCGACCGTTCAGGTGGGCGATCCCTTCACGGAAAAGCGCCTGATGGAAGCCTGCCTCGAGCTGATGCAGACGGGTGCTGTGATCTCGATTCAGGATATGGGTGCTGCGGGCCTGACCTGTTCGGCGGTCGAGATGGGCGACAAGGGCGATCTAGGCATCCAGTTGAACCTCGACGCCGTACCGCAGCGCGAAGCCAACATGACCGCCTATGAGATGATGCTCTCGGAAAGTCAGGAGCGGATGCTCATGGTGCTGCGCCCCGAGAAAGAGGCCGAGGCCCGCGCGGTGTTCGAGAAATGGGATCTCGACTTCGCCATCGTCGGCGAGACGATCCCCGAGGACCGCTTCCTCATCGTCCAAGGCAACGAGGTGAAAGCCGACCTGCCGCTGTCCAAGCTCTCCTCCGAAGCCCCCGAATACGACCGCCCCTGGGTTCCGACCAAAGCCGCTGCGGCGCTGGCCGACGCCCCGTCGATCGACCCGATCGAAGGCCTCAAAGCGCTGATTTCCTCGCCCAACTATGCGGGCAAGCAGTGGGTCTATCAGCAGTATGATACGCAGGTGATGGGCGATACCGCCCGCACCCCCGGCCTTGGCGCGGGGATCGTGCGCGTGCACGGCACCCAGAAATCCATCGCCTTCACCTCGGACGTGACCCCGCGCTACGTCAAGGCCAACCCCGTCGAAGGCGGCAAGCAGGCTGTGGCCGAGGCCTATCGCAATCTCACCGCCGTGGGCGCCCTGCCGCTTGCGACGACCGACAACCTCAACTTCGGCAACCCCGAAAAGCCCGAGATTATGGGCCAGTTCGTCGGCGCCATCAAAGGCATCGGCGAGGCCTGCCTTGCGCTCGATACGCCGATCGTTTCGGGCAACGTCTCGCTCTATAACGAGACCGATGGCGTGGGCATCCTGCCGACGCCCACAATCTGCGCCGTGGGCCTCATCTCTTCGCCCGACCAGATGATCGCAGGCGTGGCGCGCGAGGGCCATGTGGCCCTGCTCGTCGGCGAGACCGCCGGTCACCTCGGCCAATCCGCCCTTCTAGCCGAAGCCTTCGGCCGCGCCGAGGGCGACGCGCCGGTGGTCGACCTTGCCGCCCGACCGTCCGTATTTCACTGCGTTTTCGATGAGGTTGTTGAAAACGTG
>JALRLK010000180.1 GCA_023254495.1 Marivivens sp.
GGATGCCGAAGAACAGCGGGTCGATCCCGAAGTGCGGCAACAGCGGCAGGAAGATCGGCACGAAGATTATGATGATCTCCGACCACTCGAGCGGCCAGCCAAGGAGGAAAATGATCAGCTGCGCAAGAAGCAGGACCATCAGAGGCGACATATCGAGGCCAGTCACGAACTCGGAGATGATCTTTTCGCCACCGAGGTAGGAAAAGACCGACGAGAATGTGTAGGAGCCGACAAAGAGCCAGCAGACCATCGCCGTGGTGCGGACGGTCAAGTAGACGCTCTCGCGCATCCGCTGCCACGTCATGGCACGGTAGGCAAAGGCCAGGACGATACCGCCGAGCGCACCGATCGAGGCGGCTTCCGACGGGGTCGCGAGGCCGAAGAGGATCGAGCCGAGAACCGAGAGGATCAGGAAGGCCAGCGGAAAGAACGACGTCATAAGCATGACGAAGAGCTTGCCGAAGGGCACATCCGGGACTTCCTCTTTCGTCGGGCGCGGGGCGACCGAAGTCTGGAGGATCGAGCGGCCAATCACATAGACGAGGTAGAGGCCGACGAGGGTAAAGCCAGGCAGAAGCGCACCGGCATAGAGCCGCACGATCGAGACGTTGGATGCCGCCGCATAGACGATCAGCATGATCGACGGCGGGATCAGGATGCCGAGCGTCCCCCCCGCGCAGATGATGCCCGAAGCAAACGAGGTATCGTAGCGGGCCTTGAGCATCGCCGGAAGGGCGAGAAGGCCCATCAGCGTCACCACGGCACCGACGATGCCGGTCGCGGTTGCGAAGAGGGCGCAGGTGATCAGCGCCGCAACACCCATCGAGCCGGGGATCCGCTTGGAGGCGATGTTCAGCGTGGTGAACAGACGGTCGACGATGTTGGCGCGTTCGACGATGTAGCCCATGAAGAGGAAGAGCGGCACAGCCGTCAGAACCTCGTTGGACATCACCGTATATGTCTGGTTGATGAATAGATCGAATATTCGGTTGTTATAGAACCCTTCGATCCACAGGCGGGTGCTTTCCCACCAGCTTGCGGCTTCATCGAGCCGGTTGAAGGCCCGCCACATCCGACCCGCGTCGAAATAGGCGTAGTAGCCAAAGCCGATGCCCATCGCCATTAGGGTAAATGCGATCGGGAACCCGAGGAACACGATCAGGATGAACAGGCCCAACATCATGAGGGCCACTTGAGGGTCGGTCATACGTGGCCTCCGGTTTCGGCTTCTTGGGCTTTCTGGATCAGGATGTCTTCGGTTTCCATGACGTCCTCGTCCGCCTTGATCCACTCATTGGTGCGGATCGCGTGGATGCAGCGCATGATCTGCGCGATGCCCTGAATGAAGAGAAGGAGGCCGGCGGCGACCATCACGGTTTTGAACTGAAAGATCGGGATGCCAGCCGGGCTGTTGATCGAGACTTCCGAATAGCCCCAGCTGCGCGAGGCATATTTCCAGCCCGAGAGCACAAGCGCGGTCACGCCGGGGAAGAAGAAGAAGATATAAAGGACCAGATCAACCTTGGCCTGTGTCCTGGGTTGCCAAAGGCGATAGAGAAAGTCGCCGCGAACGTGGCCGCCCCTCGAAAGCGTATAGGCACCGCCCATCATGAAGAGCGTGCCATACATGATAAACGAGACATCGAGCGCCCATGCCGTTGGACTGTTGAGGACATAGCGGACAAAGACTTCATAGCCGGTACCGACCGCCATCAGAACGATTAGCCAGGCGAAGGACTTGCCGAACCAAGCCGAAAGATTATCGGCAAACCGGATAAAACCAATCATGTATCAGATTTCCGAGTTTTGTTTGCGACTAGGTCCCGGCAAGTTTCCTTGCCGGGACCTGTAACTGTCGTCCGTGAGTGTTTAGAGCGCCAGTTTACCGGGGAAGTAATGCTCAAACGCAAGAGTAAGATCAGGCGCGTTCATGATCTCATAGTAGCCGACCTGCTCGACCCAAGCCCGCTGGCTGTCCATGGTTTTCTTCATGAATGGGTCTTCCTCCAGCGTCGGTATCAACACGTCCCATGCCTTTAGCTGGGCATCGAGGATGTCTTTGGATGTACGGTGAACCGTAACGCCGGCATCTTCCTGGAGCCACTTCAGATCTGCAGAATATCGGCGCATCGCCTTGGCAGTATTGGCTGTCGAAACGGCTTCTACACCATATTTTACAATGGCCTGCAGATCTGGATCCATATCGTCCAAGGTGTCCTTGTTGAACAAGAACTCAAAGCTTTCAGATGCCTGGTGATAGGACGAGAGGTAGTAGTTCTTTGCAACATCATGTGCGCCGAAGTCTTTATCCGAAGACGGATTGTTGAATTCGAACGCATCAATCACACCGCGCTCCATGGCAGGAACGATTTCCCCGCCTGGAAGCTGTGCAACAGACATGCCCATTTCCTGTAGCAAATCCGCCGCAAGGCCAACCGTACGGTATTTGAAACCTACGAGATCTGCCGCTGTATTGACCTCGCCCTTGAACCATCCAAAGGGCTGAGCAAACATTGGAAAGCCCATATACCCCACGACGTTGAGACCGAGGATGTCTTGGGTCAGCTCGCGATAAAGCTCAGCGCCGCCACCTTCATAGAACCAGCTCAACATTGTAGTTGCAGAACCACCGAAGACGGGCCCTGTGCCAAACAATGATGCAGCTTTGCTCTTGCCGTACCAGTATACTGGAACAGAGTGAGCTGCGTCGATAACGCCATCATGGACGGCATCAAGGACCTGGAACGCGCCTACCACGGCCCCTGCCGGCAGCACTTCAATTTTTAGGCGTCCACCCGACATCTCTTCGACGCGGGTCGTGTAATCTTTGGCGAATTCATCCCAGATGTTTGTAGCGCCCCAAGACGTCTGCATTTTTAGGACAAGGGGAGCCTGGGCAAGAACCGCAGGTGCTGCGAGAGCACCAGCGGTTGCACCGCCTGCAAGAGCCGACTTCTTCAAAAAGGAGCGGCGATTGAGTTTCTGATCTGTCATTTATTTCCTCCCATGAGATGGCCGAGGAGCTCGGCTGAGAGCCGCCTAGTCAGACAAGTTTGCTGACCACTTCCCTACGGCTCACAATCGGCACGATATGATGCGGGGCCGAGAAATCAAATGGAAATCAAAGTGTTGGTTCCATCCAAGAGTGTTCGGTGCATCTAATTACTTAAAAACAATCGCAAAAATTGGTCAAGAAACCTATCCAAACGGGCGGAAATGTCGCGGATGCTTACCCATTCTGGTACTTCGCAGGGGGCTACGGGCAGCTAGGCGGCCTCTCGGCCAGATCACTCTGGCCAAGGTGATTCGAAAAGTTTGACGGTCTCACGAGATCTGCTTTCGGCTTGCGACCAGTGTCGCCGGCATGCAGCCGCCCGGCCCTCATCCCCAAAGAGCAACAATCGTCATAGTTCCCGAAAATTAGACATATTTTGGACTTGTTCAATGTCAGAAACCGACAAGTTGCTGCCCTGATATATCCACATTCGCTTGCAAATAATTAGTGAAACACGATTCGCGCATGGGTCTGTCCGCTAAGTATATCTGGGTGCTTTGTTTTCGATGACACAGATCTGCCCGCCAATGACAAGAGGTACCGATGAAGAAACTTTCGGTAGACGACGACTGGATGATCCTCGAACTGCTTGAGCTGGCGATGTCGGTCTCGGGTCAGCACGAGCTCACAACGGTCACATCCGGCGAAAAGGCAATCCAACTGCTCGAGCAGGGCGAACAGAGGTTCGACTGCTTCCTTTTGGACATCCAGATGCCGCATATCGACGGTGTCGAGCTTTGCCGGGTCATCCGTGAGATGCCGATGTACAAGCGCACGCCTATCTTGATGGCAACCGCCATGTCGCAGAAGGTCTATATCGACCGCGCCTT
>JALRLK010000196.1 GCA_023254495.1 Marivivens sp.
CATCAGCCGCGCGGCGCGGGTGAGCCGGATCTCGGCCGTTCGACCGCGCACGCCCAGCCGCCGCCGCGCCATTCGGGCGACCTTGTCGATCAGATCCTGCAATTCGTTCGGGTTCATGCCGCCCCTCTAGCAAGAGCATCCGGCGCCGCTCAATCCCTCTGGTCTTTTCGCGCTGCAATTGCTTAGGGTCGATGCATGTTGAACACGATTATCCAAGGCGAACCCACCGCCAAGCCGCCCCTTCTGATCGCCCACGGCCTGTTCGGGTCGGGCCGCAATTGGGGCGTGATCGCCAAGCGTCTTTCGGACGAACGGCAGGTGATCGCCGTTGATATGCGGAACCACGGGGCGAGCTTTTGGCATGAAGACCATGCCTATGAGGATCTGGCCGACGATCTGGCGCAGGTGATCCCCGATCGGGCGGATGTCTTGGGCCATTCGATGGGGGGTAAGTCGGCGATGATGCTGGCGCTGCGGCATCCCGAGAAGGTTGGGCGGCTCATCGTCGCTGATATCGCGCCGGTGTCTTACGGGCACAGCCAGCAGCACAATATCGACGCCATGCGACGGGTCGATCTTTCGCGGGTGTCGAACCGCGCCGAGGCGGCGGCGCAGCTTCAAGGGCTCGAGCCGGGGTTGGCCGAGTTCTTCATGCAAAGCCTTGATATGAAAGACAAACGCTGGCGGCTGAATTTCGATGCGCTCGAGGCCAACATGGCCGCGATCCTGTCGTTCCCCGAGGTTTCGGCGAGCTTCGACGGGCCGGTTCTGTTCCTGAACGGCGCGATTTCGAATTACGTCCTGCCCGAGCACCGCAATCGGATCAAGGCGCTCTTCCCCAAGGCGCGCTTTGCCAAGATCCCCGGCGCGGGGCACTGGCTCCACGCAGAAAAACCGCGCGAGTTTGAGGCCGCTGTGCGGGCTTTTCTCAATCTCTAGAAGAGGTTAGCGCCTTCTGCGGTGAGCAGTGTTGCAAGCACGATGTCCGCGATCAGGATGAGGTAGGCGCCGGCGAGGCGTGGGCGGGAAAAGGGCATCGGGATCTCCACTCGTGAACTTTGCGTTCAACAGATGGCCCGCAGCTTTCCGTCGGTGATCCAATCCGCTTTTCCCCGCGTATCCATGACAAATCCCAAACGGAGACCGCCATGAAATATGCCCTCGCCCTTGCCATTTCCCTTGCTGCCCAACAGGTTGCGGCCCATGCGCCAGTCTTGTCCATCGAAGCCAAGACGGCGGATGCGCCCTTCCTCATCGACAATGCCGAACACTCCAAGGCGATCTATGCGATCCTTGATGGCAACGCGGATTTCTACAAGATCGAAGAGGACCAACCCTTTGATTTTTATGTCGGATTGACCGCCGCCAAGGTGGGCGATTGCCCCCTGCCCCAGACCTTCAACTTTGAAGTTCTCGACGCCAACATGAAGCGGATTGACGGCCGCGACGGGAGCAATTTCGAGTGGTGGCCGTGGTTTGAGGAGTTTGGCAAGCAGTGGTACTGGGTCGGCCCAGAGATCGGAGAAAACTTCGCCTCGACAACGGTTTACCCGGCGGGCACCTACTATGTCCGCGTCTATAACACCGCCAATTCCGGCAAATACGTGCTCGCCGTGGGCGATCAGGAACGCTTTGGCCTTGGCACGATCCTGAATATGTTCGGCACCATCCGCGAGACCGAGCGTATCTTCTGGGACGAGGCCGGCTGTTAGGGCAGCGCACGGGCCTAAAGGTCGGTTTTTACCCGGTTTGTACAACTCTCCGAGGGCCGTTTGTGCAGTTTGTACAAACGGCCTTCGGAGAGCCCCCCATGCGCCTGACCCTCAGCCAAGCCCGCAAAAACCTCGGCCACGCCGTCACCCACGTTCAGGATCCAAACAACTTTGTCATCCTCTCTCGCCACGGCAAATCGGTGGCGGCGATCGTCTCAATGCCCAACCTCAAACGCATCTGGCAGCAGCAGGACGAGCAGGACAAAGGCGAGATCTGGCACCCGCTTTATAACATCCTGCACAACCGCCACCGCACCCATATCGACCTCGAGATCGGCCGGGGCGGCAAGATGGTTTCCAAACGCGAGGCAGCGCTGCAACTGCGCACCCTGCAACTCAACCACGCCGACGAACGGCGGATCCTGCGGGAAGGCGGGCTCGAGCCGGTGGAAGGGGGCGAGTTGATCGAGGAAGGGCCGTGGTGGGCGAGGCGGGTGTGCAGGAAGAGGTGGTGGGGGTGGTGACGGGATATTAACCATCCTCGGCCCTAGCTGGGCCATGTCGACCTATCTCAGACCCAGAGCGGCGGGCGCCACGATCTTCTTTACTGTGAACCTCGCGCATCGGGGGACAGCGCTCTTGACCGAGCGAGTTGATCTCCTGCGGGACGCGGTTCAGCAGACCAAAGCGGAGCGCCCGTTCGAGATTGAAGCCTGGGTGGTTCTGCCGGACCACCTGCATTGCATCTGGACCCTGCCGTTGGATGACAGCGGCTATTCGGTCCGGTGGGGCGCGATCAAGAGCAGGTTCTCGATTGCGGTGCGTAGGGCGGGGTTCACCCCGCCCAACCGATTGCCGGTTGTCGCATTGGGAAGATATGCCGGGGTGAACCCCGACCTACGGGTGGCGAAGGGAGAGGTCGGGATCTGGCAGCGGCGGTTTTGGGAGCATCATATTCGGGATGAGGCCGATTTCATCGCCCATCTGCGCTATTGCTGGATGAATCCGGTGAAGCACGGGCTTGTCGAGCGGCCAGAGGACTGGCCGCATTCCTCGGTGCATCGGGATGAACGGTTTCAGAAGGCGATGGATTTGTTTGTAGGGCGGGGTTAACCCCGCCCTACCCGTCCATCTTCAACGCCGAGATAAACGCTTCCTGCGGGATCTCGACCTTGCCGAACTGGCGCATCTTCTTCTTGCCGGCTTTCTGCTTGTCCAAGAGCTTGCGTTTCCGCGTGGCATCCCCGCCATAGCATTTCGCCGTCACGTCCTTGCGGAGCGCCGATAGGGTCTCGCGGGCGATGACCTTGCCGCCGATCGCCGCCTGAATCGGGATCTTGAACATATGGCGGGGGATCAGGTCTTTCAGCTTCTCCACCATCGCGCGGCCGCGCATCTCGGCGCGTTCGCGGTGTACCATCATCGACAGCGCGTCCACCGGCTCGTCGTTCACGAGGATCGACATTTTCACGAGGTTGTCCTCACGGTAGCCGGTGAGCTGATAGTCGAAGGAGGCATAGCCTTTGGTGACGGATTTCAGCCGGTCGTAGAAATCGAAGACCACCTCGTTCAGCGGCAGATCATAGACGACCATGGCGCGGGAGCCGGCGTAGGTCAGGTCAAGCTGGATGCCGCGGCGATCCTGGCAGAGCTTGAGCACATCGCCGAGATATTCGTCGGGGACGAGGATGGTCGCCTTGATGCGCGGCTCTTCGATGTGGCTCACATAGGTGAGGTCGGGCATATCGGCGGGGTTGTGCAATTCGCGCAGCTCGCCGTCTTTCATGTAGAGGTGATAGACGACCGAGGGGGCGGTGGTGATGAGGTCGATGTCATACTCGCGCTCGAGCCGGTCGCGGATCACCTCGAGGTGCAGAAGCCCGAGGAAGCCACAGCGGAAGCCGAAGCCCAGCGCCGCCGAGGTCTCCATCTCGTAGGTGAAGGAGGCGTCGTTGAGGGCGAGCTTCTCGATGGCGTCGCGCAGGTCGTCGAAATCGTTGGCGTCGACCGGGAAGAGGCCGCAGAACACCACGGGGGCTAGGCTTTGCTCAGCCAAGACAGGCGGCGCTGTCAAAGTCAATGCCGTGCTTGCCACTTGGGCACCTGCTGGCGCAGGCACAGTCTGCAAATTCCATGGACCTTCTGATCGGCTTTGCACC
>JALRLK010000057.1 GCA_023254495.1 Marivivens sp.
AGCGCGCAGAGCGGCAGACGTTCAAGGCGGGTGACAAGGGAATGCTCCTCGGTTAAGACAGGCTTCGGCTGGTCCCGTGGCTCAACTGGATAGAGCAGTCCCCTCCTAAGGGACAGGTTGCAGGTTCGAATCCCGCCGGGATCACCAGCCGATTACAAAGGCTTAGTTCGGTCACTCCATTTCGAGGGCGCGCGAGCACCAATAGGAGATGATCGCATTGCGGCTCATGCCGCGCTTCTTGGCCATGTCATCGATCTTGGCCAGCAGATCGGCGTTAAAGCGGAGCGCGACGGGCACCTTAGCCGAGTTTTCGGGAAGGGCTGGCTCTGCCGGAGCTTTCGCCTTCTTCTCTTTCTTCGCCATTTTCCACCTCGAACCGTTACTCTGGCGCGAGAGTATCATGGTTTCAGAAGATGCCTAGGGTTCCTGACGTTGCCAGCTCTGGCGGCCGTCGTCTGCTGTGAGGATGCGGTCTTGCGTGGCGGAGGGGGTATCTTCGGCAATCAGAAGGTAGATCCAGGCCTCGGTGCCATCGGAAAGCGGCACTTCCTCGCGCTGGTAGCGGATGCCGTTCTGTTCGAGGCGATCAAGGGCGGCGAGGCCTTCGGCATCCACATCGTAGATTTCGCCCGAAATGCGCGCACTGCCACCTTTGCGGACGGCGGGCGTTTGCTTGCCGGGGCTGGAGGAGGAGTTGAACTGTTCCATCCGGAAGGCGGCGGCATGCGTCTGCGCCGGGCCGCAAAACGCCGCGCCCTTGAGGAGCGCGACGTTGCGGGCACCCTGCATGAGGGTGCCATAGACGAAAACGCGGGTCAGTTGATCAGGCCAGCATGGCGCATCGCGGATTTGATGCGCTCTTTGGTGCCATCGGTCAGGCCGACGAGCGGCAGGCGGACTTCATCGGAGATAAGGCCAAGGAGCGACATGCCGTATTTCGCACCTGCCACCCCCGGTTCGAGGAAGACGGCTTCATGCAGCGGCATCAGGCGATCTTGGTACTCGAGCGCCTTCGCATAGTCGCCCTTGAGCGTGGCTTCCTGGAATTCGGCGCAGAGGCGCGGCGCGACGTTTGCCGTGACCGAGATGCAGCCGACGCCGCCATGGGCATTGAAGCCGAGCGCGGTAGCATCCTCGCCCGAGAGCTGGACGAAATCCTTACCGCAGGTGATGCGCTGCTTCGGCACGCGGCTGAGATCGCCGGTCGCGTCCTTCACGCCGACGATCATCGGAAGCTTGGCAAGCTCGCCCATCGTGGCGGGGGTCATATCCACGACCGAGCGGCCGGGGATGTTGTAGATGATGATCGGCAGGCCGCATTTGGCCGCCTCTTGGTAATGGACGATCAGGCCGCGCTGGGTCGGCTTGTTGTAATAGGGCGTGACGACGAGCGCCGCATCGGCGCCGGCCTTCTTGGCGGCTTCGACGAGGCGGACGGTCTCAATGGTGTTGTTCGAACCGGCACCCGCGACAACGGGGACACGCCCTGCGGCGACGTTGATCACCGTCTCGACGACCAGATCATGCTCTTCGTGGCTTAGCGTGGGGCTTTCGCCCGTGGTGCCGACCGGCACGAGGCCGTGGCTGCCTTGCTCGATATGCCACTCGACAAGTTTCTTCAGCGTGTCGAGATCCAGCTTGCCGTTCTTGAACGGCGTGACGAGGGCGGGGAGAGACCCTTTGATCATGACGCGCTTCCTTTGTTTGCCGGGCAGACTCGCCCATTTCTGAAATCGCGCGGAACCTAGACGGGTTTCCGCCGATTGCCAAGATTCCCATTGCCACGGCCAACGGGGCCGCTACCCTTTGCAAAAACGAGCAGAAAGACAATCATGGGCCTTCGTTGCCTTCTACTTTGTGCCGCCCTCTTGGGGGCAGGCGCACCCCAGCCGCTTGTGGCGCAATCACTGCCCGCAGCCTTCGAGGCCGCGGCGAAATCCGATTGGCCGACTGCGACATCGCAGCTGCCGCAGAGCGATGCGCTCACGCAGGATCTGCTGATCTGGACGTGGCTACGGGCGGAGGGATCGACCGCGCCCTTCGCCGTCTACCGCGATTTTCTGGTCCGCCGTTCCGACTGGCCGGGCCTCGACAGGCTCAGGGCGCAGGGCGAGCGGGCGATCCCGACCGGCACGCCAGCCGCCGTGGTCATCGCCTTCTTCGCAGGTGCCAAGCCGCAGACCGGCGAAGGGGCGGTCAAGCTCATCAATGCCTTGTCTGCAAAGGGGGATAACGCCGGCGCCGAGGCGATGCTGCGTGACGTCTGGCGCTCCGTATCGTTGACCGAAGAGGGACAGGCGGCGCTCTTGGCTGCATATGGCCGAAGCCTTGGCCCCTTGCATTCCGAACGTGTTGACACAGCCCTTTGGGCGGGTCGGATCGGCGATGCCTCGGCGGTGATCGATCTTGCCCCCGCGCGCGACAAAGCCGCCTTCGCGGCCCGTATTGCGATGCAGCGGGGGGCGGGCGATGCCGACCGGCTCTATTCTGCGCTGTCGGCCTCCGAACGGGAAGCACCGGGTGTTGCCCTTGCCCGCTTCACCCAGCTGACCGGACGTGGCGACTATACCAAGGCCGGTGCCTTCCTTCTCGCCCGCACCGGCTCTGCCGCATCGCTTGGCCAACCTGCCCGCTGGGCGGGCGGGCGCGGCATCGTGGCGCGGTGGCTGATGCGCGAGGGGGATTATGGCCGCGCCTATGATCTGGCCCGCCAGCACCACCTCACCGCTACCGACGGCGAGACCTTCGCCGATCTGGAGTGGCTCGCGGGCTATATCGCCCTACGGTTCCTTGCCGACCCCGCCAGCGCGATCACCCATTTCGACGCCATGGCGCGCGCGGTCAGCGGCCCGATTTCGATGTCGCGGGCGGGATACTGGCTCGGCCGCGCCCATGAGCGACGGGGCGATCAGGTCGCGGCCTCCGCCGCCTATGCGGGCGCTGCTCAGTTCCAGACCGCTTTCTACGGCCTCCTCGCGGCCGAGCGGCTGGGCCTGTCCCTTGATCCCGCACTGGCCGGCAGAGAGGTTTTCCCAGACTGGCGGCAAGCCGCTTTCGTCGGTTCAGAAAGGACCCGCGCGGCTCTGACCCTTCTCAGCGCCGGCCAGCGCAGTGGCGCGGTTCAGTTCTTCCTGCAACTCGCCCGCAGCCTTGATCGGACCGAGCTTGGCCAGCTTGACCAGATCCTTGCGGCAATGAACGAGCCCTTCTTCCGTGTCCTCGTTGCCAAAACGGCGCTTGACCGCGGCATCCTGATCCCTGCCGCCTATTTCCCGATCCATCCGCTAGCCGAGATGGACCTGTCGGTGGAGCGCGAGCTGGCCCTCGCCATCGCCCGGCGCGAGTCGGAATTCAACGCGACCGTGGCGAGCCCGGTAGGGGCGCTTGGCCTCATGCAAGTGATGCCCGGAACCGCCGAGATGGTCTCGAAAGACCTCGGTCTCAGCTACGACAAATGGCGGCTGGTGAACGATTGGGAATACAACGTAACCTTGGGCAGCCAGTATCTTGCCGACCTTGAAGAACGCTTCGGCCCTTCGCCGGTGATGATCGCCGCGGGTTATAATGCTGGCCCGCGACGTCCTCAGGAGTGGATGGACGCGCGCGGCGATCCGCGGCAGGGGCAGATCGACGTGGTCGACTGGATCGAGATGATCCCCTTCAAGGAAACGCGCAACTACGTCCAGCGTGTGACCGAAGCCATCCCGATCTATCGCGCCCGCCTGTCTGGTCAAACCGGCACGATCCGCTTCGCAGAGCTGTTGATCGGAGAAAAGCCGCTGATCCGGCCTCGTGCGCGGCCCGCGCCACCCATGACCCCTTCGGAGCCTTCTTCGCCAACAGCTCTGGGCACAAGCCCCCGTCCGCTGGCGCGCCCCTGATCAGGCGCGCTTGCGGCGTTCGCGCCAGAGGGTGAAGAGGCCTGCGCTGACGACGATCGCGGCGCCGATCGCCACGTTGAGGCGCAGGGTTTCGCTGAAAACGAAGATGCCAAGCGCCGAGGCCCAGACAAGCTGGAGATAGGCGAAGGGCTGCACCGCGCTCGCTTCGGCCACCTCATAGCACTTGATCAGCAGGAAGTGGGCGGTCGCGCCGGTGACGCACAAAAGCGCCATCCACATCCAGTCGTAGGCGGTCATCGGCTCCCAGTGGAACACGCCAACGGCGGTCATTACCACGGCGCCGGAAACGCCGGTCCAGAAAAACGAGGTCGCGGCGCTGTCCTTGCGGGCGGCGTAGCGGGTCAAAAGGCCGTAGAGCGCAAACATCAGTGCCGACATCATCGGGATGATGGCCACGGGCGAGAAAACGGCGACCCCCGGCTCGAGGATGACCAGAACGCCGATGAACCCCACCCCGATCGCGGCCCAGCGGCGCCAGCCGACGCTCTCGCCCAACACAGGCCCCGACAGGGCGGCCACCAAAAGCGGATAGGCCGCAAAGATCGCATGGCTCTCGACCAGTCCGAGCTTCACAAAGGCCACGACCATGACGCAGATCTCGGCGGCCAGAAGCACGCCGCGGAAGATTTGCAGAAGGGGTTGCGTCGTCGCGGCGGCGGCACGGATCGAGCCTTTGCTCCGCCGCGCCATCACCATCACGAAGGCGGCGAAGAACCAGTAGCGGATCATCACCACCATGAAGACGTTGTAATGGCTGGCGAGGTAACGGCTGATCCCGTCCTGCATCGCAAAGACAAAGGTCGTGGCGATCATCAGCCAGATGCCGAGGCGGGTATTCGACTGCATCAGGCTTTCCTTGCGCGGGTCATGTGTCTCTTGCGGCCATAGCCCGCGACGCGCGTCACGTCAAAGCCCGCGGCGGCCAGCGCACGGCGCACGTGGCCCGCGGCCGTATATGTCGCAGCGGTGCCGCCCGGTTTGGTGTGGCGGCCGACCTCGGCCAAAAGGGCTTCGCCCCAAAGCTCGGGGTTCTTGGCGGGCGAGAAGCCATCGAGGAACCATGCGTCGGTGGTGAGTGTCTGGGCGGGAAGGGTCTGGCGGGCGTCACCGATGATGATCGTCAGGGTCGCATCCCCAAAGTCATAGGGGCCGGCGCCGGAGGCAAGGGCGCGGGTCAGTGCGCCGCGCAAGTCCCCAAGCTCGGGGAAAGCCGCCAGCGCCCGCTCGCGGTCGGCAGCGGCCATGGGGAAGGCCTCGAAGGTGGTGAAATGGAACCGGCCCTTGACGCCGCTGTGCCGCCAAGCGGCCAGCGCTACAAGGAAGTTCAGTCCGGTGCCAAAGCCCAGTTCGGCGATCTGGAACCCGTCGGCGAACCGCTCCGGCAAGTCATTCCCCGCCAGAAATACATGGCGCGTTTCCTCAAGCCCGTTGTCGAGCGAGAAATAGGGATCGTCGAAGCGGCGCGAGACGGGGATTTTTTCGTCGCGCCAATCGAGGTCGGGCTGCTGGTCGTTCATCGCCGGATGCCTTAGGGTCGGCGCGACTTTGGAGGCGCGGCGCGGCAATGACAACGGCAGATGTGACGATCTATGGCGCGGGGGTCTTTGGCCTGTCGGTCGGCTGGGCCTGCCTCCAGCGCGGAGCCAAGGTTCGGGTGATTGATCCGGCTGGCGTGGCCTCGGGATCGTCCGGCGGCCTTGTGGGCGCCCTCGCGCCCCACGTTCCCGAGCTTTGGAACGACAAGAAAGAATTTCAGTTTCATAGCCTCGTCATGGCGGAAGCCTTCTGGCGTGGCGTCGAAACGGTCGCGGGCGTCGGCACCGGCTATGCCCGTTCAGGCCGGCTCCAGCCGTTGGCCGACGAGGCGGCGCTCGATTTCGCCAAGACCCGCGCGATCAATGCGGTCAATCTCTGGCGCGGGCAGGCCGAATGGCACATCGTCGAAGCCGCCGACCATGCCCCTTGGGCGCCGATCTCGCCCACAGGTTTCCTCGTCTGGGACACGCTCTCGGCCAGCATCCATCCCCGCCGCGCGACGGTCGCGCTGGCCCGTGCGATCGAAAAGAGCGGCGGCGAGATCGTGGCCGAGGGGCGAGAGGAGGGCAAAGTGCTCCACGCAATCGGCTGGCGCGGGCTGATGGAATTGTCCGAACGGCTTGGGAAGGTGATGGGCAACGGCGTCAAAGGGCAGGCAGCCCTTCTGGCCCTCGACGTGCGCGGCAAGCCGCAGCTTTTCGGCGATGGCATCCACCTTGTCCCGCATCAGGACGGAACGCTCGGCGTCGGCTCGACCTCCGAGCGTTTCTTCGACGACCCGACCGAGATCGACCAGCAACTCGACGACCTTCTCCTCCGCGCCGAGGCCGCCTTTCCCTTCCTCGAAGGCGTGTGCGTGCTCGAGCGCTGGGCCGGTGTCCGCCCCCGCGCCATGACCCGCTCGCCCATGCTCGGGGCGCATCCGCTACACGAGGGGCAATTCATCGCCAACGGCGGCTTTAAGATCGGCTTTGGCATGGCGCCCAAGGTGGGCGAGGTGATGGCCGACCTGCTCCTCGACGGGCGCGACGCGATCCCCGAGGGCTTCCGCCCCGAGGCAAGCCTTTAGGCCGCCGCCGCCTCCATACACTGCCGCCCGTCTGGCCCGCGCACCCAAAGCCGCCCCGCCTTCCAGCAAAACGCGGCCTCCTCGCCATCGAAAAGCGGCGCGGTGGCGCGATAGCTGAACTCTTTCAGCGGCCGCCCCAGCGCCTCTTCCGCCAGAAGCATCAGCATCTGCGCCAGAAGGGGCCCATGCACCACGAGGCCGGGATAGCCCTCGACCGCTTGGGCATAGGGTTTGTCATAATGGATGCGATGGCCGTTGAAGGTGAGCGCCGAATAACGAAAGAGCGCGGTGGCATCGAAGCTGCGAACGAACGAGCGCTCCTCATCAGTCGCGGCGATCGGCGGCACAGGCTTCACGGCATCCGGCGCAGGATCCTGCCGATAGACGATGTCCTGCCATTCGGTCAACACGAGCCCACCCCGCTGCAGGATATCATGCCGGATCCGCACGAAGGCGAGGGGGCCGGTCTTGCCGTCCTTGCGGGTCACGCTTTCGATAGCCGACCGTCGCTCGGCCTTCACGCCCGCCAGAAGGGCGCTGTGAAAGGTAAGCTTCCCCGCCGCCCACATCCGCCGCGGCAGGCCCATGTCGGGGATGAACCCGCCGGTCTTGGGATGCCCGTCGCGGCCAAGCTCCTGCGGCGGGCGCGGATCCCAGAAATAGAGCTGGTGGAAAAAGGGCGGCAGCGGATCGCCGCTTTGGATCGCGGGATCGGCGCCCAACGTCGCCTCCATTGCCCGCGCGCGGGCGGGGTCGAGCGGATCGGTGACGGATTGCGTCTGGTCGGGTTTGTCCTGCATGGTCAAGGCCTAGCGCGAAGCGGAAAGGATGAAAATGCCCTCAGTGGTGGCTCTCGACCATCTGGTGCTGACCGTGGCGGATATCGACGCCAGTATCGCCTTCTATGAAAAGGGCCTCGGAATGTCCGCCGAGCGCTTCGCGGCGACCGACGGGACGATGCGCACCGCGCTGAAATTCGGACGACAGAAGATCAACCTGCATCAGGCAGGCGCCGAGTTTGCGCCCCATGCCGATAAGCCAACACGCGGCTCGGCCGACCTGTGTTTCCTCTCAGCCGAGCCGCTTGCCGACTGGCAGACCCATCTGGAAAACCTCGGGATCGCCATCGAGGAAGGGCCTGTCCGGCGCACTGGCGCAACCGGCCCCATTTTGTCGCTCTACCTCCGCGATCCCGATGGGAACCTGATCGAAATATCCAACCCGCTCTAGCCCACAGCCCGTTGCACTTCCCAAGGCGCTGGCACATGGTGGGCCCGCGTCGAGGGGAGGATATTCCATGCGTCACGGCGGCCAGATTCTTGCCGATCAGCTCAAACTTCACGGGGTGCGCCGGGTCTTTTCCGTGCCGGGCGAGAGCTTTCTCGCCGCCCTCGACGGCCTCTATGAGAGCGGTATCGAGAATATCGTCTGCCGCCACGAAGGCGGCGCGGCGATGATGGCCGAGGCACATGGCAAGATGACCGGAACCCCCGGCGTGGCCTTCGTCACCCGCGGCCCCGGCGCCACCAATGCCTCCGCGGGTATCCACATCGCCCGGCAGGATTCGACGCCGATGATCCTCTTCGTCGGCCAGATCGACCGCGGCCACCGCGACCGCGAGGCCTTTCAGGAGATCAACTATCGCGAGGTCTTTGGTGGCCTCGCCAAATGGGCCGTCGAGATCGTCCAGACCGAGCGCCTGCCCGAATACATCCGCCGCGCCTTTGCCGTGGCCACCTCGGGCCGCCCCGGCCCGGTGGTGCTGGCGCTGCCCGAGGATATGCTGAGCGCCATGGCCGATGTCGCCGACGAGGTACCCGCGCCGATCCCCGCCGCGCCAGACCGCTCGGGCCAAGCCCGCGCGGCGCTCGACTGGCTGTCCGAGGCCGAACGCCCCCTCGTCGTCGTTGGCGGCCCGCACTGGTCGTCCGCCGCCGCCGCCGATCTCGCCACCTTTGCCGGGCGCGAGAACGTGCCCGTGGCGCTGGCCTTCCGGCGTCAGGACTATCTCGACAACCGTCACCCCTCCTACGCGGGCGACCTCAACGTCGGCATCAACCCCAAACTCGCCAAACGGATGCGCGAGGCCGACCGCCTGTTGGTCATCGGCTCCCGCCTCGGCGATATCGCCACGCAAGGCTACGCGCTCTTCGATGCCCCCGGCCCACGCCCGAAGATCGCCCATATCCACGCCGACGCCGACGAGATCGGCCGGGTCTTTACCCCAGACCTCTCAGTGGTGAGCGACGGCCCCTCTTTCGTCGCCGCTCTCGCGGCCTTGAACGGCACCGGTAAGGACTGGTCCAACTGGACCGCCGCCGTCCGCGCCGATTACCTCGGATGGGCCAAACCCTTCCCGAGCCCAGGCGACGTGAAACAGGAAGAGGTGATCGCCTGGCTTTCGGCCAATCTGTCAGAAGATGCGATCGTCACCAACGGCGCCGGCAACTACGCCGCCTGGCTGCACCGCTATTTCACCTACAAAGGCTACCGCACCCAACTTGCCCCGACCTCGGGCTCGATGGGCTACGGCTTTCCTGCCGCCGTCTCGGCCGCGCTGGAAAACCCCGAGAAGACAGTCGTCTGCCTCGCGGGTGATGGTTGTTTCCAGATGACCCTGAACGAGTTGTCGACCGCCAAACAATATGGCGCGACGCCGATCGTCGTTGTCGTCAACAACGGCCGCTATGGCACGATCCGGATGCATCAGGAAAAGCACTATCCGGGCCGCGTCTCCGGCACGATGCTGCAAAACCCCGATTTCGCCGCCCTCGCCCGTGCCTATGGCGGACACGGCGAGACCGTGCGGAAGACCGAGGAATTCGCCTCCGCATTCACCCGCGCCAAAGCCTCGAACCTACCGGCAGTGATTGAACTCATTGTCGACGAACAGGCGCTGGGCACCTCGCTGACCCTTGACGCAGCCCGCGCCGCCGGCGAGGCCGCGAAAAAGAAATAGGGGGCGCTGCCCCCTCTGCCTTCGGCATTCACCCCCGGAGTATTTGGAGCCAAAAGAAATTGCCGCTTCTTTTGGCCGAAAATACTGCCGGGGGAGTCTCCGTCAGGAGAGGGGGGCAGAGCCCCCTAAAACTCGACGCCGATCTGCGCCTTGATGCCGGATCGGAAGGGGTGCTTGATCAGCTCCATTTCGGTGACGAGGTCGGCGATCTCGATCAGGTCGTCATGCGCGTTGCGACCGGTGAGGACGACATGGGTCATCGGCGGCTTTTCCTCGGTGAGGAAGCTCACGACATCGGCGATATCGACATAGTCATAGCGGATGGCGATGTTGATCTCATCAAGAAGCACCATCTTGTTGGCCGGATCACGGATCAGCTCTTTGGCTTTCTCCCAGGCAACCTGCGCCATTTCGGTGTCGCGGGATTTGTCCTGGGTCTCCCAGGTAAAGCCCTCGCCCATCGTGTGGAACTCGCAGATGTCCGAGAAGGACCGCAGGATCAGGTCGCGCTCGCCGGTGCTCATCCCGCCTTTGATGAACTGCACCACTGCGCTTTTCATCCCGTGCGCGATGCAGCGGAAGATCATGCCGAAGGCGGCGGAGGATTTGCCCTTGCCCTTGCCGGTATGGACGATGATCAGGCCCTTCTGGTCGGTCTTCGTGGCCATGATCTTGTCGCGGGCGGCCTTTTTCTTGGCCATCTTCTTGGCGTGGCGGTCGTCGTCTTCGGTCATAGCGGCCTCCGGTAGGTGATGGACGTGGGGCGATTATAGCCCTCATGCGCGGTACGGGCGAGTTCGGTGAAGCCCATCGCCTCGAATGTACGCTGGTTTTCAGTGAGCTCGATGCGGGTCTGCAATTCGAGGGCGGAAAGGCCAAGCTCGCGGGCGCGTGTTTCGGCTTGGTCGATGAGGGTGCGGGCGTGGCCCTTGCCGCGCTCGGATGAGGCGACGGCGAGTTTGCCGAGGTAGAGGGCGTCGGCCTTCGGTGTCAGGACGATGCAGGCCAGGGGTGGCGCGCCGATCACCCAGACATCGCTTTCTGCCAGATCATCGATCGTCAGGCGGTGCATTGACGAGGGCGGGTCGATCCGGCGGTCCATGAAGGCGAAGGCCGACTGGATCAGGGCAAGTGTCTCGGGCAGGTCTTCGGGCGTGGCGCGGCGGGGGGTCACAGGAGGCCCCCGATCCGGGCGCGGGCCGAGTTGGACTTGGGCTGCCAGAGGCCCCGGTCGATCGCCTCTTGCAGACGTTGGGCGATCTCGCGCAGGGCGGGGGCGTTGTGTTCGGCGATGAAGTCGCGGGTCGCTTCGTCTTCGAGGAAGGCGCTTTCGACCATGTCGAAAAGATGCCCGCGCACTGTGGCTGTGGTGGCGGCAAAGGCGAAGAGATAGTCGACCGTGGCGGCGATCTCGAAGGCGCCCTTGTAACCGTGGCGCTTGACCCCTTCGATCCATTTGGGGTTGACCACGCGGCTGCGCACCACGCGGGCGATCTCGTCGTCGAGCGTGCGGATCACGGGGCGCTCGGGGCGGGAATGGTCGTTGTGATAGATCGGGCGATCCTTGCCCTGAAGGCTCGAGACAGCCGCCGCCGCACCGCCTTCGAACTGGTAATAATCGTCGCTGTCGAGAAGGTCGTGCTCGCGGTTGTCCTGGTTTTGCACAATGGCCTCGACCTGCCCGAGGCGTGCTGCAAAGCCGTCGCGGTCGCGCGTGCCCTCGTCCTTTGCGCCATAGCTATAGCCGCCCCAATCGAGATAGGCGGCGCCGAGGTCGGCCTTGTCCGACCAGATGCGCTCGTCGATCAGCGCCTGAAGCCCCGCGCCATAGGCGCCGGGTTTGGAGCCATAGATCCGCGCTTTGGCCTCGCCCCCTTTCGCACGGGCGGCGGCGGGGTTGAGATCGTCTGACTCGTCCAGCGCCTGCACGGCGCGGGCCGCGCTGTCGAAGAGGGCGATGAGCTGGGGGAAAGCATCGCGGAAGAAGCCCGAGATGCGGAGCGTCACGTCAACACGCGGGCGGCCAAGAACGCTTTGGGGCAGGATTTCAAAGCCGGTGACGCGGCGGTTGGCGCTGTCCCATTTGGGCTTCACGCCCATCAGCGCCATGGCTTGCGCGATATCATCGCCGCCGGTGCGCATATTGGCGGTGCCCCAAGCTGTCACCAGCATGGTGCGCGGCCAGTCGCCGTGGTCTTGAAGGTGCTTCTCGATGAGGAGGTTTGCGGATTTCCAGCCTAAGGCCCATGCAGTCGGCGTGGGCACGGCGCGGCTGTCGACCGAGTAGAAATTGCGCCCCGTGGGCAGAACGTCGAGCCGTCCGCGCGTGGGCGCGCCGGAGGCGCCGGGCAGGACGGAGCGGCCGTCGAGGCCAGCCAGAAGGCCGGCGCCTTCGGCGGGGCCACAGGCGGCGACGGTGGGGAGGATGCGGGTGCGGAGTTCGGTCAGGACTGCTGCCGAGGCGGGGCCGGGTGCGTCTGCTCCATCGACCAGCCTTTGGGTGAGGAGTTCGAGCCGCTCGACCGTATCGCCGACGGTGCGCCAGTTCCCCTCACCCGTCAAAGTCTCGGGTCGTGGTCCTTCCCACGCCGCGCCCAGATCGGCGGATAGCGGATCGAAACCCAGCCCTAGATCATCCGCCATCGCCCGCAGGAGCGAGGCATTCGCGCCTTTCCCATCGCCGCGCGGCACGCGGGCTAGCGCAATGGCGAGGTCGCGGGCGAGGGTGCCTTCGGGCGACTGGCCGAAGATATGCAGGCCATCGCGGATCTGCGTCTCTTTCAGCTCGCAGAGATAGGCGTCGAGCTTCGCCAGATCGCCCTCGGTCTCGCCGGCAAACCCTGCATCCACGGCAAGGCCGGTCACATCCGCGAGCGACAGGATCTCGCGGCGCAGGTGGTCGATGCGGCGGGGATCGACGCCGGCGGCCTCGTAATATTCATCGACCAGCGCCTCGAGATCGCGCAGCGGGCCATAGCTTTCGGCGCGGGTGAGCGGGGGGGTCAGGTGATCGATGATGACAGCCTGCGCGCGGCGCTTGGCCTGCGTGCCCTCGCCGGGATCGTTGACGATGAAGGGATAGAGATGCGGCAGGGGGCCGAGGATTGCCTCGGGCCAGCAGGTCTCGGACAGGGCCACCGCCTTGCCCGGTAGCCATTCGAGATTGCCGTGCTTGCCCATGTGGACGAGGGCATCGGCGGCAAACACATTCCGCAGCCAGAAGTAGAAGGCGAGGTAATTATGCGGCGGCACGAGGTCGGGGGCGTGATAGGTGTCGGTCGGGTCGATGTTATAGCCGCGGGCGGGTTGGAGGCCTACGACGACATTGCCATAGCTCAGGACCGAAAGCTTGAAGCGCCCGCAATCGACCTCGCCTTCTTCATAGAACGGGTCTTCCTCGGGCTTGCCCCAGCGGGCCTCGATATCGCGGCGCAGATCGTAGGGGAGCTGACCGTAGGCGATCTGGTAGTCGGCAAAGCTGAGGTCGACGCCGCCGGTCCGCACGGCGCGGTCGGTGAGCCAATTGGTCGGCCCCGCCATCATCGCATCCATCAACGCCTTGGCGTCCGCGGGCGCGTTGTGCAGGCGATAGCCGGCGTCAGTGAGGAGATTCAGCACATGGACCGTGCCCGCAGGCGTATCGAGGCCCACGCCATTGGCGAGGCGTCCGTCCTTGTTGGGATAGTTGGCGAGGATCAGCGCCACGCGCCGGTCGGCGGGGGCTTTGCCGCGCAGTTTCGTCCAAGACGCGGCGAGGGCGGCCACAAACTCGATGCGGTCGCCCCGCGCCTGATAGGTGGCGATGGGGCATTCGGTGGCCTCGTCGAAATAGGCCTGCCCCTTGAAGCTGATGGCGCGGGTTATGATGCGGCCATCGACCTCGGGAAGCGCCACGTTCATCGCGATATCGCGGGCGGAGAGGCCCGCCTTGCCGCTGCTCCACGCCTCTTCCGTGCCGCCCGAGAGGATCACCTGAAAGACTGGGGCCTGATTGGCGAAAGGCGCGGCGAGCGGGTTGTTGGCGGCGGGATCATCCGCGTGGGGGCTGCCGACGGCGAAGGAGGTGCAGTTGAGGATCACCGAGGGTGGGGCCTCAGTGAAAAGCCCCTCGAGCGTCGCGGCGCTCAGGGGGTCTTTCAGCGAGGCCACGAAAACCGGCAGGGGATTGAGCCCCGCCCGCAGGAGCGATTTCACCAGCCGATTGATCGGATGCAAACCCGCGCCCTGAACCAGTGCGCGATAGAAAACCACAGGCACGACAGGCGCCCCTTCGGTCCAAGCCTCGCGTGCCGCTTCCGGCCCGCCAATCCCCGCGCCCGGCCAATAGACGCCCGCCCGCAAGAGGGGCGCAGCAGCGGCGGGTTTCTCGCCGCCCTCCAGCATCGCCTTGGCATAGCGGAGGAAACCGACGCTGTTCTCCGGCCCGCCTTCGACGAGATAGGCCCAGAGGGCATCGTAATCCTCGGGCGAAACGGTCGAGAGCTGGCGCAGCTCGGCATCGGGCTTGTCATCCCCGGGCAGCGCGGCGAAAGGCACGCCCGCCTCGTGAAGCCGCGCCGCATATTGCTCGAGTCCGTATTTCCAATAGCCCGCCCCGCCCAGAACCCGCGCGATCACCAGCCGCGAGCGGGTGGCGCATTGATCCAGATGCAGGTCGACCGACATTGGGTGTTGCAGGTTCATCATGCTCGCAAGCCGCAGCGTGGGCGGCGCGTCCATCTCGCCCCGCGCGCCCGACAAAGCGGCCAGTTCGGTGTCGGCGGACGAAATCACCACGATGTCGGCAGGGGTCTGCCCGAGGTCGACCGGTTCCTTGCCGTCGTCGATATTGCCGGGGGTCGCCGCAAGGAGGTGCATCAGATCGCCCCTTGTGGCAGGATGGCTCTTGCGGCAAAGGGCGCGGAAAGACGCGAAAGGACGCGATCATGGATTACGGAAAGTCGGGCAACCCCAAAGGCGGCAAGCACGAGCCGCGCAACGCCTATGGGCAGAGCCGCGGCGCGCCCAAGGATATGGGCCGCAAAGAGGCCGACAAGGCCGCCCTTCTGGCCAAGATGAAGGCCAACGCCGAGAAGGCGAAGAAGAGCGAATAGCCTGCCCACTAGAGGCGCTTTTCCATAAAGACCGAATGTGGCCCTTCGACATAGTCGCCAAAAGGGCCGCAATCCTTGAAGCCGAGCCGGCGGTAGAGCCGGTGGGCGGGATAGAGGTCATCGCCCGTCTCGAGGCAGAGCTTGGTGATCCCCTCGGCCCGTGCTGTGGCATCAAGCGCTGTTACCAGCGCCTCGCCCGCCCCACGCCCGCGCTTAGCGGGATCGACAAACATTGATTTCAATTCGGCGTAGCCGTCCTTGCGCGCGAGTGCCACGCAGCCGAGGGCCTCGGCTGCGTCCCAAGCGATCCAGAAGGTGATCGAGGGCACGCAGAGCTCGTCGATCGACAGGGCAAACATATGCTCGGGCGAATAGAGCGAGGCCAGATAGGCGTGGCTCGCCGTCAGAAGGGCGGTGCCTTCCTTGGATTTCGGATCGGCGGTGCGAACCTCGATCGTCATGCGCGGAGCGCCTCCTCGATGGCAGCGCGGTCAAGCCCTGCCTCGCCGATCACCACGAGGCGGGTCTGGCGCGGCTGGGCGCCGAAGGGCTGATCGAAATAGGTATCGACGCGGGGGCCAACGGCCTGAAGCGTCAGGCGCATTGGCTTGCCTTCAACGGCGACAAAGCCCTTGATCCGCAGGATATCGTGATCGCGGATGATCGCGGCGACGCGGTCGGCGAAGGCTTTGGGATCGGTGATCTCGCCACGGGTGACGACAAAACTTTCAAACTCGTCATGGCCGTGATCGTGGTGGTCGTGGTGATCGTCGTGGTCATCATCCTCGTCATCGTCGTGATGGTGGTGATGATGGATCTCGTGCCGAGCCTCGAGGTCGTTCTCGGCGCCAATCCCTTGGCCCAAGAGAACATCGACCGGCAGCGCCCCCATCGAGGCGCGGACCACCTGAACGCCCTCACGGCTCTCGCCCTTGAGGCGGCTTGCCAAGGCTTCCGCCTCGTCGTCGGTCAGAAGGTCGGTCTTGTTGACCACGATCATGTCAGCGCATGCGATCTGATCCTCGAAGAGCTCCGACAGGGGCGTTTCGTGGTCCAGGTTCTCGTCCATCGCCCGCTGGGCATCGACCGCCGCCACATTGTGGGCAAAGCGCCCCTCGGTCACGGCCTTGCCGTCGACCACGGTCACCACGCCGTCAACGGTCACACGAGTCGAAATCCCCGGCCAGTTGAAGGCGCGGACGAGCGGCTGCGGCAGAGCGAGGCCCGAGGTCTCGATCACGATGTGATCGGGGCGGTTTTCGCGAGCGAGAAGCTTTTCCATCGTCGGGATGAAATCCTCGGCCACGGTGCAGCATATGCAGCCGTTCGAGAGCTCCATGATATCGTCCTCGGTGCAGGTCTCGGCCCCGCAGCCCTTGAGGATATCGCCATCGACCCCCAGATCGCCAAACTCGTTGATGATGAGGGCAATGCGCTTGCCTTCGGCGTTTTGCAGCATATGGCGGATCAGCGTTGTCTTGCCGGCACCGAGAAAGCCGGTCACGACTGTTGCTGGAATCTTGGCAGGCATGGCGGTCTCCGTTATCTGACCTTGTTCATGTGACCCAAACGGGCCGGAAAGGAAAGACGATGACGCAGCGCATCACCATCTGTTCGGGGTGCCGGGCGGCCGACGGTCAGCCGCAGGGCGATGTGATGGCAGCCGCGCTTCAGAGCCTTGTGGGCGATCTCGCCTCGGTCGGCACGACCGATTGCATGATCGTCTGCGGCCAGCCTGTTACCGTATCGGTCCGCGAAGAGGGCAAGGCTGCCTATCTCTTCTCCGGCGTCGATCCCGCCTCGCAGGTCGAAGAGCTTGCCACCTTTGCCCGTCTCTATGCCGATGCGCCCGATGGGATCATCGACGATGTGCGCCCCTGCGGCGAGCTGCGCTTCCGCCTGATCGGCCGCATTCCCGGCTAAGCGGGCCGCGACCAGACCGCTCCGGCCACCGCCCCAAGGATCGCCCAAGAGGCAGCGGCCACCGCGAGCGCCCGGGCGGCATAATGCGCCGAGAGCTCGGCCGGAGCCACGCCGTAGTAGGTGTCAAGCTCCGGTGCCCCGATTGCATGGGGCAGGATCATCAGAAGGGCTGCGATCCCATAGGCGATCGCGCCGCGGCCAAAGGCAAAGAGGCCAAGCCCCCCCATCGTCGCCGCGACCGTTCCCATCCACCAAAGCTGGCGCGTCGCCAGATCGGCGCCAACACTGCCGGGAAGTTCGGGCGGCAGGCCAGCGGCGGGGGCAAGCTGAATGGCGATGAAACCACACAGGCCCCAGATCGCACCTGACTTGGTGTCGATCCTTCTTCCAGCGCGTTCAGCCATGGCAAAGCCCGCGATCAGGATGAAAGCGAAGCCCGACCATGTGACGAGGTTCATGGCAAAGGTGCCGATTTGGCGCGCAGGCTCAACCCAGATCGACGGATGTCCGACACGCGATTGCGGCGAGCCGGTCGCGCTGAAATGCAGCCGCGCGCCGGTCTCGTAAAGCTCGCCCTCAAAGATAAGGGGAACGACGAAGGCAAGCTGCAACACGGTCGCAAGCAAACCGGAAGCGAGCCCTGCCAAGAGGGCGCTGGTCAGCAGATGGCGAAGCATGGGATGTGGCCGCTGCCGTTAGTGGCAGGGGAACGCGATGGCGTGGCGCGTGTCGTGGGCAACGTCATGGGCGCCCGCGGCATGGCTGAAACCGGCGGCGAAAATCAGGCCGAGGCCGATCATCGCGGTCAGGGCGATGGCATAGACGTCGGTCGACGCGCGGGTCTTGGCGATAGCTTTAATCATCTTGTCTCCTGTCCCGTCACACCCGACGGGGATTTCGGTTTCGCTCGCAAGGCCGGTCTCCTGGCTTGCGGGTCGTCGCGCGATGCCTGCCTTCCCGGTTGCCCAGTGGCCTCGTTGGCATCCGCTCGCCGCATACAGTCGCGGGGGCGGCTGCGGACTTGGGCCTCCTGTCTGGATCTGCCCTCACCGCATTCCCATTTCATCCCCAAGCGCTTTGCGCCCATCGCGGGGAACCATGCCCCACCCTTGTCGCCCGCGGGGGCCTTGGGCGTCAAGGCCGATTCCGACAGGCGGCGGCGCTGAAACGGCGCGGGTTTGTGCCGGTTTGGAAGCGTTTGACCGCCCAAACCTGCCATATCTTGTGGATAACCTACCGAAAACCCGCAGATTTGGGGGCGTCGCGTTGACTCCTCCGCCCCGCCGGTCGCAGACTTCCCCTCCAGAGGAATCATTGCCGGACGTTTCCGAGTGCGTTTCACCAAACTTCGCCTCAACGGGTTCAAAAGCTTTGTCGACCCGACCGACCTGATCATCGCCGATGGTCTGACCGGCGTTGTCGGGCCGAACGGCTGTGGCAAGTCCAACCTACTCGAGGCGCTGCGCTGGGTGATGGGCGAGAACAGGCCCACCGCGATGCGCGGTGGCGGCATGGAAGACGTGATTTTCGCCGGCGCGGCCACGCGGCCTGCCCGCAATTACGCCGAGGTCGCGCTTCATATCGACAATTCCGAGCGTCTCGCGCCTGCGGGCTTCAACGATGTCGATCACCTCGAAATCGTCCGCCGCATCACCCGCGACGCGGGCTCGGCCTACAAGGTCGGCTCCAAAGAGGTCCGCGCCCGCGATGTGCAGATGCTTTTTGCCGATGCTTCGACGGGTGCCCATTCGCCTGCGCTCGTGCGGCAGGGGCAGATTTCCGAGCTCATCAACTCCAAGCCCCGCTCGCGCCGCCGCATCCTTGAAGAGGCTGCCGGTATCTCGGGTCTTTATCAGCGCCGCCACGAGGCCGAGCTGAAGCTGAACAGCGCCGAGCAAAACCTCGCCCGCGTGGATGATGTGATTGAGCAGCTGGCGAACCAGCTGCAACAGCTCGCCCGTCAGGCCCGTCAGGCCGCCCGCTATCGCGAGATCGGGGAAAAGCTGCGCTCCTCCGAAGGCCTTCTCCTCTATCGCCGCTGGAAAGAAGCCGACGAGGCCCGCGCTGCGGCCGTGGCGCAGTTGCGCGAGCGCACGGTTCTGGCCGCGCAGGCCGAGACCGCCGCCCGCACCGCCGCCAAGGCGCGAACGGCCTCCGAGGATCGCTTGCCGCCCCTGCGCGAGGAAGAGGCGATTGCCGCCGCGGTTCTTCAGCGCTTGCAGGTCCAGCGCGACACGTTGGCCGATCAGGAAACCCGCGCCCGCGAGATGATCGTCACCCTCAGGGCGCGGATCGAACAGCTTGCCCGCGATATCGAGCGCGAGGCGGGGCTTAACAAGGATGCAGGCGAGACCATCGAGCGCCTCGAATGGGAAGCACGCGAGATTGCCAAGGCGGGGCAGGGCCATGACGCCAAGCTCGAGGCGGCGCAGGCGGCGGCGCGTGAGGCGGCATCCGTCTTGCAAGACCGCGAGAGCGACCTCTCGCAAATGACCGAAGACGCCGCCCGCCTTGCCGCGCGGCACCATTCGGCGCAGCGCTTGCTCGACGACAGCCGCAAGACGCTCGCCAAGGCCGAGGCCGATGCCGAGCGGGCGAGCGAGACGATGAAAGAGGCCGAAGCCGCGCTGGCCCGCGCCGAAGCCGATTTCGCCACCGCTGGCGAGGCCGAAACCAAAGCCCGCACCTCGGCGGACGCCGCCGAAGCCGCGCTGACCGAGGCCGAGGCTGCCCGAGCCGATGTCCAGTCGCGCGAGGTCGATGCCCGCGCTTCGCGCTCCGCCGCCGAGGGCGAGGCCAATGCGCTTCGGGCCGAGGTTGCCGCGTTGGCGAAGCTCGTCGAGCGTGACACCAAGGAAGGCGGGCAGGTGCTCGATCTTCTGCGGGTGCAGGGCGGCTATGAAAAGGCGCTCGGCGCTGCCTTGGCCGACGATCTGCGCGCGCCGCAGGTCGATGCCGCGGGGCGCTCGGGATGGGCCGTTTTGCCCGCCTATGCGGATGCCCAGCCGCTCCCCGCCGGGATCAATGCGCTGACCAACTATGTCACCGTCCCCGAGGTGCTTGTCCGCCGCATGGGGCAGGTGGGCCTTGTCGATCGCTCCGAGGGCGCCAAGCAGCAGGCCGAATTGCGCCCCGGCCAGCGGCTGGTGAGCGTCGAGGGCGACCTTTGGCGCTGGGACGGATTCCGCGCCGCCGCCGAAGATGCGCCCTCTGCCGCCGCGCTGCAGCTTCAGCAGTTAAACCGCCTTGTCGAGCTCAAGCGCGATCTCGAAGAGGCCAACGCCAAGTCCGACGGCGCCCGCCTCGCCCACGAGAGCTTGACCAAGCGCCTTGCCGACCTCACCGCCGCCGACCAAGCCGCCCGCACCGCCCGCCGTGCCGCCGATCAGGCCGTGGCCGATGCCGCCCGCGCCCTTTCCCGCGCCGAGGCCGACCGCAACCTTGCCGAAGGCAAGCGCGAAAGCTCGGCCCTTGCCCAAGCGCGGCATCAGCAAGAGGCGATGTCGGCCCTCAAGACCATGGCCGAGGCGGAAGCCGCCGCCAAGGAACTGCCCGATCTTGCCGAGGCGCGCGCCGCGCTTGAGGACGTCAAGCTCACCGTCGAAGCCGCGCGGATGACGATGATGGCGAAGCGCAGCGCGCATGACGAGGTGCGCCGCGAGAGCGAGGCACGCCTGCGCCGCAGCCAAGAGATCACCAAGGAAATCTCGGGCTGGAAACACCGGCTTGAAACCGCGACCAAGCGCACCGCCGAGCTTGCCGAGCGCAAGGAGGCCTCCGAGGCCGAGCTGAAAGAGGCCGACGCCGCGCCTGAGGAAATCGCCGCTAAACGTGCCGAACTAGCCGATGCGATCGACGAAGCCGAAGCCCGCCGCAAGAAAGCCGCCGATGCGCTGGCGAGCGGCGAAACCGCCCTGCGCGAGGCCCAGATCGCCGAGCGCGAGGCCGAACGCGCCGCCTCCGAGGCCCGCGAGGCGCGTGCTCGGTCAGACGCCCGCAACGAGGCCGCCCGCGAAACGGTCGCCTATGCCGCCGAGCGGATTAGGGAGGCGCAGGAGGTCACCCCCGAGCAGCTCCTCGAAAGCCTCGGCGCCGATCCCGAGAAGATGCCGCCCTCGGAAGAGATCGAGGCGCAGGTCAATGCGCTGAAACGCCAGCGCGATGCCTTGGGCGCGGTGAACCTCCGCGCCGAGGAAGATGCAAAGGAAGTGCAGGAAGAGCACGACACGCTGGTGAGCGAAAAGACCGACCTCGAAGAAGCGATCAAGACCCTGCGGGCCGGCATCTCGAGCCTCAACCGCGAGGGCCGCGAGCGGCTTTTGACCGCGTTCGAACAGGTCAACGAGAACTTCGGCCTCCTCTTCACCCACCTCTTCGGCGGCGGCGAGGCCAAGCTCGTGCTGGTCGAAAGCGATGACCCGCTTGAAGCGGGGCTCGAGATCATGTGCCAGCCGCCGGGCAAGAAGCTCGCCACTCTTTCGCTGTTGTCAGGCGGTGAACAGACGCTCACTGCGCTTGCCCTGATCTTTGCCGTCTTCCTCGCCAACCCCGCGCCGATCTGCGTGCTCGACGAGGTGGATGCGCCCCTCGACGACGCCAACGTCACCCGTTTCTGCGACCTCCTCGACGAGATGTGCCGCCGCACCGAGACCCGCTTCCTCATCATCACCCACCACGCGGTGACGATGAGCCGGATGGACCGCCTCTTTGGCGTCACCATGGGCGAGCAAGGCGTGAGCCAGCTTGTCAGCGTCGATCTGAAGAAGGCCGAGGCGCTGGTCGCCTGATCAGAGCTTGCCGAGGAGCGCAGGCGTCGGCCACGCATCTGCCGGAAGGCCCAGCCGCTTTTGCTCCATCTGAACCGCCTCGCGGGTCTTTTCGCCGAGGATCCCGTCGATATCGCCCACGTCATAGCCCCGCGCGTAGAGCTTGCGTTGCAGCTCGAGCATCTCTTCGCCCGTCAGCCCCTCGTCGGGCGTTCCCGCGACATAGATCGGGGCACCCATGATGCGGGTCGCGAAATAGGCGGCGGTGGTGACGTAAGTGAGGCTCTGGTTCCATTCGAAATAGACGCGGAAATTGTCGTAGACGAGGAAGGCCGGCCCCTTGTGCCCCACGGGCAATAGGACCGAAGCCTGAAGCCCTGCGTTGCCCAGATCGCCGGTGCGGGCGCGGACGCCGAGCCTCTCCCAGTCGCGCACCGATTTCACATGGTTGATGCCGGTTTCCGACCAGTCGAGGTTTGAGGGCACGGAGATTTGCGTCATCCAAGGTTGGTTTGCCTGCCAGCCGAGGTCCGCCAGCATCGAGCCCGCCGAAAGGAGCGCGTCGGGCGCCGAGGTCTTGACCGTGACGTGCCCGTCACCATCCCCATCGCGGCCGTTGTCGCGGATGTCTTTGGGCAGCATCTGCACCTGTCCGATCTCGCCGGCCCAAGCGCCTGTTGTGGTCTGCGGGTCGAAATCGCCATGCATCGACAGGTCGATCGCTGCGAAAACCTGCGGGCGGAAGATCTCGGGGCGGCGGCAATCATGCGCCAGCGTCACCAGCGCGTTGCGTGTGTTGAAATCGCCCTGCACCTGTCCGAAATCCGTCTCAAAAGCCCAGAAGGCGAGGAGGACGCCGCGCGGGATGCCGTAGTCGCGTTCGATCTGGCGGAAGGTGGCGTCATAGCGCTGGGAATTGCGGGCGGCGTTGTCGATCCGGTTTTGCGAGATGAGCGAGCGCGAGAAGGTGATGAAATCCTTCTGGAAAATCCCCTGCCGCCTGTCGGCGCGCAACACCGCCTCGTCCTGCTGGACGCCACGGAAGAAGGCATCGACCGCGCCCGAGGGATAGCCCATGGCGCGGGCCTCGGCATTCAGGTCGTCGACAAATTTACCGAAGCTCCCGCCACAGCTTTGCGCCTCGGCGCTTGTGGCGGCGATCAGGGTAAGAACGGCGAAAATACTGCGCATGGCCTCTCCGGGGTTTTGCCCGGAGCCTAGCCTCAGAACAAAGCCGCGCCAAGCGCCAGCGCGAGGACAACGCCCCAAGCCCGCCAGAGATGCTCGATGGCTTCGTCGACCTCGTCGGCACCGATTTCTTTCTGGCCCTCGGGATTGACGAAGGGAAACTCGCGCAGCTCTCCATCATAGCTGCGCGGACCGGCCAGCGCGATGCCAAGGCCCCGCGACAGCGCCGCCTCGGGCCAGCCCGCGTTGGGTGATTTGTGCTTGCGGGCATCAGCAGCGATGGCGCCCCAACTGCCACGGAAGCCGCCGACTGCCCAGAGGATCAGCGCCGTGGCGCGTGCGGGGATCAGATTGAGAAGGTCGTCAAGCCGCGCCGAGGCCCATCCGAACTCGGCGTATTTCTCGGTGCGATAGCCGATCATGCTGTCGGCGGTGTTGATGAACTTGTAGAGCAATAGCCCCGGCAGCCCCCCGATCAGGAACCAGAAGGCGGGGGCGATCACCCCGTCGCTGAGGTTCTCGGCTGCGCTCTCGATAGCGCTGCGGGCGATAGCGGGGGGCTCCATACCGGCCGTGTCGCGGCTGACGATCTTCGCCACGGCAAGCCGCGCGTCGCCGGTCGAGATGCGCAGGGCATTGGCCACATCCTGTACATGGGCGACCAAGGACCGCTGCGCCAGAAGGATCGCGCCGACGATGATCTCGCCCGGAGCGCCAAGCATTCCAGCCACGGTATTGCCGATGGCCGAGGCCACAAGAACCATAATCACAACGGCGATGATCCCCCGTCGCTTGCGGTTCGGCCCCTCGTTCAACTCGCGGTCCAAGAACGACACGAGCCGCCCCATCAGAACCGCGGGATGCGGGATCCGGTCCCAAAGCCACTTCGGCTCGCCAAGGATCGCGTCGAGGATTAGAGCGAGGACAAGGGTCATAGGGTCGCCTCCAGCTGGCTCCAGCGATCCGGCGCGGGCAGGCCGAGGCGGAGCCATGTTTTCGAATAGGGAAAAATGCGCGACCAGACATGGCCCCGCGCCAGCCGCTCTTGCCACTTGGCGGCGTTGTCGACCTCGTAGAGCCGGAAAAGGGAGGTGCCGCCGACCACCTTGGCCCCACGCCCGATCATCAGGGCATCAAGCCGGTTGCTGTCTGAGGCGAGCCTCGCACGGGTGGCATCGGCCCAATCCTTGTCGGCCAGAGCCGCCGCGCCAATCGCCAGGGCCGGCCCCGAGACCTGCCACGGCCCCAAAGCCTCACCCAGCTTCGCGATCAGCGCAGGATCGCCAATCGCAAAGCCAAGCCGTGCCCCCGCCAGCCCCCAGAACTTGCCAAAGCTCCTGATCACGATCCGACCCGGCTGCGCCGCAAGGTTGATGAGGGAGGCCTCCGGCATCACATCGCAGAAGCTCTCGTCGATGATTGCAAGGGGGGCGGTGATGTCGGCCGCCTGCCAGACCCGCCCATCGGGATTGTTCGGGTGCACCACGACCTGCGCGTCGCGCCCCTCCGACGAGACCGCCCAGCCAAGCCCCGCAAAACTCGCCGCGTGTTCGTTGTAGGTCGGTCCATGGACCGATACCGCCCCCGCCTTTGCCAGCGTCGGAATGCGGGCGATCAGTGCCGAAGCCCCCGCCGCCGGCAGGATCGCCGCCCCTTCGGGCACGTTCCAGAACCGCCGCGCCGCGTTGTTCAGAGCATCGAACGCCGCACGGTCGGGCAGGGCAGTCCAAGCCTCTTGGGGAAAAGTTCCCACCGGATAGGGCACCGGATTGATCCCGGTCGACAGATCGAGCCACCCAGCCCGAGTTCCGCCATAGACCGCAACCGCCGCGTCGAGCCCGCCACCGTGATCGCGCCCGTTGGACATTACTCGGCGTCCGGCAGGGGAAGGTGGCGCGAGACGAAATGGCCCTTTACGCCAACCGGCCATTCACGAAAGGGAACCTGCCCTTTCTCGCTTCCGGCGTGCTTGACCGCATAATCGACCAGCGCCTGTGCATCCTCTTCGGTAGGCTCAAAGCGCCCGAGTGAATAGCAGTTCTTTCCGGCCGCTTGCACAATCACGTTGCAGGCCCGCTCACATCCCATCGTGCACGAAACCCGCCGCGTTTTGATCCCTGCAGCTTCGGCGCGCGGCTCGATCAGCGCGGCAAAGGCCTCACCATCGGTCTGTTCCATGCCCGTGGCGTCCCAGCCCTCGCGCTTGCAGGTGTCGCAGATGGTGATCCAGGTTGTCATGCAGCCCCCCATGCTTTGTGGGGCTTTGAACCGGATTTGCTCTCTCAGCGCAAGCCTCTGTGGATAAGGGCGTCAATGCTGTGGATTGCTTGGAGAAAGCCGGTTCGCATTAACCATTCATTAAGGAAATCGGCGGAGTGAGGATTGCCGGGTGGGTATTGCACTACTTTATTTCAATTGTGCTTAAACGCAGAAGCGTGAGGGTTTGATGCATATCTTGATTGTCGAGAGCAAAGCCGAACTCGGCCGGCTCTGGCAGCGCCACTTGGAAAGACACGGCCTCACGGTCGACTTTGCACAAAACGCAGGCCAAGCGACGAGTGCCATCGGCGCCAATTCCTATGAGGTCATTCTCATGAACCTCGTCCTCGAAGGCCATTCCAGCACCTTGGGCATCGCTGATAATGCCCGATTGCGCCAACCGCAGACCAACTTGGTCTTTGTCTCCGATTCGACCTTCTTTTCGTCCGGGATGCTCTTTGCCGCCAGCGCCAACGGCCGAACCCTCGTCCGCTCCGAAACCGATCCCCATGATCTCGCGGCCATCGTGGATTACTATGGCTACCACGCCTAGCAACAGGTCGGATTCGTCTCGCTTGCGCCGCATATCCGTTTGCGCCGGAGAGCTGGGCCGACTATAGCCGGTCCAGACGAAGCCCATGTGGCCAGAGCGGTTGGTGGCGCGGCGGTTGACCCTGAAGGGAACCAAGGCCCACGTCGTCAAACTTCGCGCAGCCCGCGCGGGTTCTCTGGCGCATGGAAAACCGGAGGACCGTCCATGCGAGCCGTACTTTCCTTGACCCTGATCGCCATTGCCAGCGGTGCCTCGGCCAACATCGGCCATGTCGGCGAAGTTGCGGGCCATGACCACTGGATCGCGGCCGGTGCGCTTGGCCTCGCGCTTGGCCTCACGCTCTGGGCAGCTCTCAAGGGCCGCAAGGATCAGAATACAGAGGCAACTGAGGAAGAGGCCGAAGAAGCCGAGGGTGAAACCGCATGAAAACCGGTGTGATGATCTGCGGCCACGGCTCGCGCAGCCAGTCGGCGGTCGACGAGTTCCGGGTGCTGGCCGAAAAGCTCCCCGCCTATCTGCCCGACGACTGGATGACCGACTACGGCTATCTCGAGTTCGCCAATCCCGTCCTGCGCGATGGCCTCGACAAGCTGCGCGAGGCGGGCTGCGAACGCATCCTCGCCGTGCCGGGGATGCTGTTTGCCGCGATGCACTCGAAAAACGATATCCCGACCGTCCTTAACACCTACGCCAAGAAGCACGGCATCGACGTGCGCTATGGCCGCGAGCTGGGTGTCGATCCCAAGATGATCGCCGCCGCCGGCGCCCGCATCCAGGAAGCGCTCGACAAGGCCAATGCCGAAAAGGGCGAGGTTCCGCTCCACGAGACCTGCCTCGTCGTCATCGGCCGCGGCGCCTCGGACCCCGACGCCAACGGCAATGTCTCGAAAGTCGCCCGGATGCTCTGGGAAGGCATGGGCTTTGGCTGGTGCGAGGTCGGCTATTCCGGCGTGACATTCCCGCTCGTCGAGCCCTGCCTGAGCCACGTCGCGCGGCTCCCCTACAAGCGCGTCGTCGTTTTCCCCTATTTCCTCTTCTCCGGCATCCTGATCGACCGCATCTACGGCTTCACCGATCAGGTCGCCGCCGAGCACCCCGAGATCGAGTTCATCAAAGCCCCCTACCTCGGCGATCACCCCAAGGTTCTCGAAACCTTCGCCGAACGGATCACCGAACAGGTGGGTGAAGTCCCGCCTCCCAACTGCGCCATGTGCAAATACCGCACGCAGGTTCTGGGCTTCGAGGCCGAGGTCGGCGCCGCGCAGGAAAGCCACCACCACCACGTCGAAGGCCAGGGCGCCTCGGCGCCGGGCTCCAACGTGGCGGACTGCAAACTCTGCGACACTTTCTGCACCGGCCTCTGCCGCCTCGAGCAAAAGCCGCACGGCCACGCAAGCCACGTCAAGCAAGGCGAATGGCACGATCACGGCGACGGGCACGTTCATTTCCATGCCCATTCCCACGGCCATCACCACCACGGCCATGATCACGACCACGATCACCACCACGCGCCCTATCCGCACGCCGACCACCCCCTCGGCCCCGAAAGCGCCCGCAAGACCAAGAAATAACGGGCTTCTTTTGGCCTCAAATACTCCCGCCGGAGGCTCCGGATTTGCCTGCAAATCCGGACCTTCCCCCAAAGGACGCCCCGATGCGCCCCTATGAACGCGATCCCAAGGTGATCTACGCCGCGAGCTTTGCCACGGTGCGGGCCGAGGCGCGGCTCGACCGCTTTCCAGCCGATCTCCAGCCCCTCGTCACCCGCCTCATCCATTCCTGCGGCATGGTCGAGATCGCCGACCGGCTGGCCTACTCCCCCGATGTCGCCGCCACTGCCCACGCCGCCCTCAAAGCCGGCGCACCGATCCTCTGCGATTGCGAGATGGTGGGGGCTGGCATCATCCGCCGCTACCTGCCGGCGGGCAACGAGGTGATCGTCACTCTCAACAATCCTGCCACCGCGCCGCTCGCCACCGAGATCGGCAACACCCGCTCCGCCGCCGCCATCCGCCTCTGGAAAGAGCGGCTCGAAGGCGCGGTCGTCGCCATCGGCAACGCGCCCACCGCGCTCTTCCACCTGCTCGAACTCATCGACGAAGGCTGGCCCCACCCCGCCGCGATCCTCGGCTTTCCGGTGGGTTTCATCGGCGCGGCGGAATCGAAGGCCGAGCTTGCCGCCAACCCGCGCGGCATCCCCTTCATCGCCCTAAAAGGGCGCAAGGGCGGCTCGGCCATGGCCTCGGCCGCCGTCAACGCCTTGGCCGCGGGCCTTCCCGAGGAGACCTCGCATGTCTGATCCCTGGCTCCACGTTGTCGGCATCGGCGAAGACGGGCTCGACGGCCTGACCCCCGCCACCCGCGCCGTGGTCGAGGCGGCCGAGGTGATCCTCGGCGGCGATCGGCATCACGATCTGTCGGGCAATATCACCGCCGAGCGCCTCTCATGGCCCTCTCCCTTCAACGCGATGATCGAGACCATTCAAGGGCTGAAAGGCCGCCGCGCCGTGATCCTCGTGACCGGCGATCCCCTGTGGTTCTCGGTCGGCGCCCGCATCGGCCGCGCCATTCCCGCGAGCGAGATCGTCTACCATCCACAGCTTTCCGCCTTCCAGCTCGCCGCCGCCCGCATGGGTTGGTCGATGCCGGATGTGGAAACGCTCACGGTGCACGGCCGCCCGGTCGAGCAGATGATCGCCTTCATTCAGCCCGACCAACGCCTCTTGATCCTCACCACCGGCTCCGACACCCCCGGCAAGATCGCCCACTTTCTTTCCGAGCGTGGCTTCGGCCAGTCGCGCATGACCGTCCTTGCCGCCATGGGTGGCGAACGGGAACAGCGTTTTGACGGCACCGCCGAAAGCTGGGCGCATGAGGTGCCCGAGTTCAACACCCTTGCCGTGGAATGTATCGCCGCCCCCGGCGCCGCGCTCCTTCCCCGCGTGCCGGGCCTGCCCGACGAGATGTTTGCCTCTGACGGGACCATGACCAAGCAAGAGGTCCGCGCCGCGACGCTGGCCAAGCTCATGCCGATGCGCGGGGCGCTTCTGTGGGATATCGGCGCGGGCTGCGGCTCGGTCGGGATCGAATGGATGCGCGCCGCCCGCTATGCCCGCGCCATCGGCATCGAGCCCCGCGCCGACCGCCGCGCCATGGCCGCGACCAATGCCCTTGCCCTTGGCACCCCCGGCTTCCAGATCATCGAAGGGAGTGCGCCTACGGCCCTTGCTGATTTGCCTGCGCCCGATGCGATCTTCATCGGTGGCGGGCTGACCGCCGACGTCTTTGAGGCGGCTTGGTCGGCACTGCGCCCGCTTGGCCGCCTTGTGGCCAATGCCGTAACGCTCGAGAGCGAGGCGCTGATGCTCGACCTTTATAAGAAGCACGGCGGGCAGCTGGTGAAGCTCGGCGTCCAGCGGGCCGACGCGGTCGGGCGGCTGACCGCTTTTCGGCCGCTGATGCCTGTCACCCAGTGGAGCCTGATCAAGCGATGAGCGGTATCCTCTACGGCGTGGGCCTCGGCCCCGGTGCGCCCGATCTTCTGACCCTCCGCGCCGCCCGCCTGATCGAAAGCGCGAAGGTCATCGCCTACCCCGCGCTCGAGGATGGGGCGAGCTTTGCCCGCTCGATCGCTGCTGGCCTCATCCCCGCAGGCGCCCGCGAGATCGTCATGCCGGTGCCGATGACCACCGAGCGCGCCCCCGCGCAGGCGGCCTATGATCGGGGTGCCGCCGATATCGCCGCCGCGCTCGAGGCGGGTGAGGATGTGGTCTGCCTCTGCGAGGGCGATCCCTTCTTTTACGGCTCGTTCATGTATCTCTTCGCCCGCCTTGCGCCGCGATTTGAGGTCGTGGTGGTGCCCGGTGTCAATTCTATCGCAGCCGTTGCCGCGAGCGCAGGCAAGCCGCTTGTCGCCCGTAACGAACGCCTGACCGTTCTGCCCGGCCCTCTGAGCGAGGCTGAATTGACCGAGCGCATCGCCGGGGCCGAGAGCGTGGCGATCATGAAGGTCGGACGGCACCTGCCGAAGATCCGCCACGTGATCGAGGCCCTCGGACTGACCGACCGCGCCACCTATGTCGAGCGGGCGAGCCTGCCTCAAGAGGTCGTCCTGCCGCTCTCCGAGGCGCCCGATGCCGCGCCCTATTTCTCAATGATTCTGCTGACCAAAGGGGCCGATCCATGGCTATGACCCCCGTCGTTCTCGCGCTTTCCCGTTCGGGCGAGCCCACCGCCCACCGCGTTGCCAAAGCGCTTGGCGCCGTGGTCCATGGCCGTAGGGGCCGTGTCGATCAGGCCGAGGTCGTCTTTGACGATGCGCTGGTTCACACGCGCGATCTGTTTCTGGCCGGAGTGCCGGTGATCGGCGTCTGCGCCAGCGGCATCCTGATACGCGCCGTCGCGCCGCATCTGGGCGACAAATGGACCGAGCCGCCGGTGGTCTCGGTCTCGGACGATGGTTCGGTCGTCGTGCCGATTCTGGGCGGCCATCGCGGCGCGAACCGGTTGGCGAAAGAGATTTCTGCCGCGCTTGGCTCGGTCGCGGCGGTGACGACAGCTGGCGACGTGGCGCTGGGCGTGGCGCTTGACGCGCCGCCCGCAGGCTGGCGGCTGGCCAATCCGCAGGATGCCAAACCGGCGATGGCGGCACTTCTGTCGGGTGGCGGAGCGCGTGTGACGGGAAGCGGCGCGGCGTCTGCTGACTGGCTTGCCGATCTGCCGAAGGGCGATGACCTGACGATCCTTTGCGGGTCAGAGCCTGCCGAGACCGGCCCGCACGCCCTGCATTTCGCGCCGCAAAGGTTTGCCCTCGGTGTCGGCTGCGCCCGCAATTGCCCGCCGGAGGAGTTGAAGGCGCTGGTGGATGAGACCTTGAAAGAAGCGGGGATCAGCCCTTTTGCGATTCATTCGGTGAATACGATTGCGCTGAAAGCCGACGAGCCCGCGATCCTCGCGCTGGCCCGTGATCTTGGTGTGCCGCTGCGGCTCTATGAGGCCGAGGCGCTCGAGGCGGAGACCCCGCGTCTGGCGACCCCCTCGGAGGTCGTCTTTGCCGAGGTTTGTGCGCATGGCGTTTCGGAGGCGGCGGCGCTGGCACAGGTGGGGGCCGAGGGCAGTCTCAGCCACCCCAAGCGCAAGACTGCGAACGCGACCTGTGCGATTGCCGAGACCCGAGCGCCAATGACCGAATTGCGTGGCCGTCCGCGCGGGCGCTTGTCGGTTGTGGGTATTGGCCCCGGCCAGTCGGCTTGGCGCACGCCCGAGGTTTCGCGGCTGGTGGCCGAGGCTGAGGAGCTGGTCGGCTATGGGCTTTATATCGACCTTCTCGGCCCTCTGGCGGCGGGCAAGCCGCGTGCGGATTTCCCCTTGGGCGGTGAAGAGGCGCGGTGCCGCTATGCGCTTGAGGAGGCGGGCAAGGGCAAGAACGTGGCCCTCGTCTGTTCGGGCGATGCGGGCATCTATGCGATGGGGGCGCTGGTTTTCGAGCTTCTGGACCGGCCAGAGGATCAGCGTGGCGTGAGCGATGCGGCGCGGCGGGTCGAGGTGGTCTGCTCACCGGGCGTGTCGGCGCTGCAAGGGGCAGCGGCGCGGGCAGGGGCACCCTTGGGGCACGATTTCTGCACCATCTCGCTCTCGGATCTTCTGACGCCGCGTGACGATATCATTCGCCGCCTGAAAGCCGCCTCAGAGGGCGATTTCGTCATCGCTTTCTATAACCCGGTGTCCAAGACCCGCCGGACCCTTCTGGCCGAGGCGCGGGAGATCCTTCTGGAGCACCGCCCTGCGGATACGCCGGTGATGCTGGCGTCCAATCTGGGGCGGCCCGAGGAATATGTCCGCTATCGCCGGCTCGATGAGCTTGAGGTGGACGAGGTGGATATGTTGACCGTCGTCTTGGTTGGGTCGTCCAACACGCGGCTGACGCAGTTGGGCGAGGGGCCGCGGATGTTTACCCCGCGGGGCTATGCGCGGCGGATTGACGGGGATCTGCGGCATGTGGGCAACCGGCATCTGGGGGAAGAGGGGGGCTCTACCCCCGCCCCTGCGGGGCTCCCCCGGAGTATTTCGGGCCAAAAGAAAGAGGGTGCGGCGTGAAGGTTTATTTCATTGGGGCGGGGCCGGGTGATCCCGAGCTTCTGACGCTGAAGGCGGCGCGGATTATCGGGGCGTGCCCGGTTTGTCTTTATGCTGGGTCGCTGGTGCCGGCCGAGGTTGTCGCCTGTGCGCCGGAGGGGGCGCGGGTGATGGATACGGCGCCGATGACCCTCGATGACACCCACGCCGAGATATTGGCGGCGCGGGAGCGGGGCGAGGATGTGGCGCGGGTGCATTCGGGCGATCCTTCGCTTTACGGGGCGATCGCCGAGCAGATCCGGCGGCTCAAGGCGGATGGTATCGACTATGAGGTGATCCCCGGGGTTCCAGCCTATGCGGCCGCAGCAGCGGCGCTGGGGCAGGAGCTGACTATTCCCGAGGTGGCGCAGTCGATCGTGCTCACGCGGATGTCGATGAAATCAACTTCGATGCCCGAGGGGGAGACCTTGGATAATTTCGCCCGTACGGGGGCGACGCTGGCAATTCACCTTGGCATCCGCGCCCTGCGCGAGATCGAGCGGCAGCTGGCGCCCTATTACGGCGCGGATTGCCCGCTGGCGGTGATCTATCGCGTTGGCTGGCCGGATCAGCAGATCATTCGCGGCACGCTTTCAGACATTCACGCCAAGGTGCGGGCGGCGAAGATCACCCGCACGGCGTTGATCCTCGTGGGGCCAGCTTTGGCCGATACGCATGGTTTCCCGGACTCCGCTCTTTATGACGCGGGCAAGCCCCATGTTCTGCGGCCGCGGGTCAAGGAACGGGTGAGGTAGAGCTGCAACATCCGAATGTTGGCGAATCCGCGACAGGTTGTTAACTTGATTTTCAATGGGTTCGCGCCATCCTAGGGGCAAGGGTGGGGTGTTGCAATGTCTATGTATTTGCCGGAAGCCGTTCGTAAGGGGCTTGAGGAGGCGCGCAAAACGGCGATGCGCCGCTCGTCGCGCCTCTGTGTTCACAACGATGATCAGGTCTACAAAGTCCTGCGGTTGTGGGACGGCGGCTTTGCGATGGACGCCGAGGATGCGCCGCATCTGCGCGGCCATGTCGATCTTTATGACGGGATGCGCCACCTTTATCAGTGCCTTGTGATCGCCTCGCGGGAAGAGAACGGCGAGATGATCTTCGAATTCAAATGGCACACCGCCGTGCATGATCGCCCGCCCGTGGATTTCGAGCGCATCTCGGAAGAGCCCGTGGCCCTGATCGGGCGGCGGGCCGACTGATTACTGCAGATCCTTGAAAGCAACCTGAAGGCGTTCGACCGCCTCGATCACGCGCGACCGCTGGGTGCCGATGTTGAAGCGCAGGCAGGTCTCGCCGCCGGTGCCGAAGGGGGCGCCGGGGCTTGTGCCGATATGGGCATCGTCGCGGACGCGCGCGGTGAATTCATCCACGCTCATGCCGGTGCCGGCGAAGTCGATCCAGGCGAGGTAGGTGCTTTCCATTGGCATGAACGACAGGCCGGGGATCTGGGCGATGCCTTCGGCCATGACCGCGGCGTTGCCGGCGATATAGGTGCAGAGGGCATCGACCCAGGCCGCGCCCTCGGGGCTGTAGGCGGCTTCGGTCATCCGCACGCCGTAGAGGTTGGGCGAGATATCGAGCGCGCCGATGGCATGGGCGAAGCGGCGGCGTAGGGCTTCGTCGGGAATGATGACATTGCCGGTGCGAAGGCCTGCGAGGTTGAAGGTTTTCGAGGCCGAATTCATCATGATCAGCCGGTCGAGGATCTCGGGGCAGGCGATGGCCATCGGAATATGGGTATGGCCGGGGTGGACGAGGTCGTTGTGGATCTCGTCGGAGATCAGGAGGAGGTCGTGCTTCACACAGAAATCGGCGATGGCCTTGAGCTCGTCGCGGGTCCAGACGCGGCCCGCGGGATTGTGCGGCGAGGAGATGATGAGGATCTTCTCGGCGCCGGTCATCAGCGCGTCATAGCGATCCCAGTCGAGCACATATTTGCCGCCTTCCTTGGCAAGCGGCAGGTGGCGGGCGACGCGGCCGTTGCGCTCGGTCTTCATCTGGAACTCGTGATAGACCGGCGTGAAGAAAGCCACGGCGTCGCCCGGCTGCGAGAAGGTTTGCAGGGTGATGGCGATGGCATTGCCGAGGCCGAAGGTCGTCAGGCACCAGCGCGGATCGATTTTCCAGCCGTGGCGGTTTTCCTGCCACCAGGCGACCGAGGCGTAGAATTCCTCCATCCGGCAGAAATAGCCGAAATCGCCCGCTTCGGTGATGCGGCGGGCGGTGTCGAGCACGCAGGCGGGGGGCTGGAAATCCATGTCGGCCACCCACATGGGCAGCGATCGTTCGGCGGTGACGCCGGTATAGATGTGGGCTTCGTCCCACTTCTTGCTGCCAAGGCCCTTGCGGTGGAAAAGCGTGTCGAAATTCATGATGCCCTCGGATGATCCGGCGCGAGGCTATCTTATTGAACATTGGGCGCAAGGCCGGATTGCGCCCCGTTGCAAGGAGGGCTGGCTTGCCCTACATGGCGGCCTATGACCTTGCGACCGATCCTGATCCATCCCGACCCGCGCCTGAAAACGGTGTGCAAGCCCGTGGCCGATATCACGGACGATATCCGCCGTTTGGCCGACGATATGCTGGCGACGATGTATGACGCACCGGGCATTGGCCTTGCCGCACCGCAGGTGGGCGTTTTGGGGCGGATGCTGGTGATGGACTGCGTCAAGGGCGAGGACGAGGCGCCGAAGCCGATAGTTCTCATCAACCCCGAGATTACATGGTGCTCGGACGAGCGGAGCACCTGTAACGAGGGCTGCCTTTCGATCCCCGAGCAATATGCCGATGTCGAGCGGCCCGCCTCGGTCAAGGTTCGCTGGCTGGGCGTTGATGGCAAGGATCACGAAGAGCAGTTCGACGATCTCTGGGCGACCTGCGTTCAGCACGAGATCGACCATCTCGATGGCAAGCTGTTTATCGACTATCTCAGCCCGATGAAGCGGCAGATGATCACCCGCAAGATGCAGAAGCTCAAGCGCGAGCAGGCGCGGGGCTAGGGCGATGGCGCATCGCCCTTATGTCATGTGGCCCGACAAGCGGCTGCGGACGGCCGCGGCTCCGGTCGAGGCGATCACCGACGAGATCCGCGCGATCTGGGACGAGATGATCGAGGCAATGGAGACGATGCCGGGTGTGGGCCTTGCGGCCGTGCAGCTGGGCATTCCGATGGCCTTGGCCGTGGTTGATGCCTCGGAGAAGCGCGGGCAAGCGATCCGCATGGCGAACCCCGAGATCCTGCACGCCTCGGTGCAGCTGCGCGAGCATGACGAAGCCTCGCCCAACCTCCCCGGCGTTAGCGCCAAGATCGAGCGGCCGCGCGCTGTGACCGTGCGGTTTCTCGACGAGAAGGGCATATGGGACAGGCGCGATTTCGTGGGCCTTTGGGCGACCTCGGTGCAGCACCAGATCGACCACCTTCAAGGCAAGATGTATTTCGACAGGCTCGGCAAGGTGAAACGCGATATGCTCTTGAAGCGGGCGCAGAAGCTCGCACGCTAGGAGAGGCCATGCGCATCGTTTTCATGGGAACCCCGGTCTTTTCGGTCGCCGCTTTGAAGGCGCTGGTGGGCGCGGGGCACGAGATTGTCTGCGCCTATACCCAGCCGCCCCGCCCTGCGGGCCGCGGCAAAAAGGAACAGCCCTCGCCAGTACAGGCCCGCGCTGAGGCGCTGGGCATTCCGGTGCGGCATCCGATCT
>JALRLK010000085.1 GCA_023254495.1 Marivivens sp.
CGGCGGCTGGATCGACAGCGTCTTGCAGATGATCACCGACGCGATCCGAACCGTGCCCTCGATCCCGCTCTTCATGGCGCTCGCGGCCTTCATGCCTGACACATGGAGTTCGGAGACGCGGTTCTTCTTTATCTCGATCATATTGGGCTTGATCGGCTGGCCCACCTTGGCACGACGGATCAGAACCCATCTGCTCACCGAGCGGACGCAAGAATACGTCCTCGCAGCCGAGCTTTGCGGGGCCAAGCCGGGCCACATTATCCGGCGGCACCTGCTGCCCTCGTTCACCAGCTACATCATCGTCGACCTGATGATTTCCTTCCCCTACATGGTCAGGTCGGAAACGGCGCTGTCGTTCATCGGTCTCGGCCTGAAGGATCCGGTCAACTCTCTGGGAGCGCTCATGCAGAACGTTTCCAAGGCCGACGTCCTTCTGAACTATCAGTGGTATTTCATCCCGGTGATCTTCTTCATCGCCCTCGTTCTGGCCTTCGTCTTTGTAGGCGATGGCCTTCGCGATGCCGCTGACCCCTACTCGGATACGAAGAAATGACGACACTGATCGACGTAGAAAACCTGACGCTGAGTTTCCGGACCGACGAGGGTCTGGTGACGGCGGTCGAGGATGTGTCGTTCTCGCTCAAGAAGGGCGAGGTAATGGGGCTGGTGGGCGAGAGCGGCTCGGGCAAGTCGGTCACCGCCAAGGCGCTGATGCAGCTCAATGCCGGCAACGCCGTTTACGACCCCAAGAGCAAGATCACCCTTCACGCCGAGGGGCGCGAGGTGGATGTTCTGTCGCTGAAAAAGGCGGCCGAGCTCAAGATCGTGCGGGGCGGGGCGATCTCGATGATCTTTCAGGAACCGATGGCCTCTTTCGCGCCGGCGATCACCATCGGCAACCAGATGGTCGAGCAGCTTCTCATTCACACTGATATGACCAAGGCCAAGGCCAAGGAGGTCTCGATCGAGATGCTCGACAGGGTGGGGATTTCTGACCCTAGCAAACGGTTTGACCAGTATGTGTTCGAATTGTCCGGCGGGATGCGCCAGCGGGCGATGATCGCCATGGCGCTTTCGACCAATCCCAAATTGTTAATCGCCGACGAGCCGACCACCGCGCTTGATGTGACCATTCAGGCGCAGGTGATCGACCTGATGAAAGACCTCGTGAATGAGTTTCACATGGGGATCATCTTCATCACCCACGACCTCGGCGTGATTGCCCAGACGGCCGACAAGGTCTGCGTCATGTATCTGGGCCGGATCGTCGAAGAGGGGCCGGTGCGCGAGGTTATCCGCAACCCGAAACACCCCTATACCCGTGGCCTGATCGCAGCCCTGCCGCGGTTCGACGATCTCGACGCGCCGCTGACGCCGGTTCCCGGGGACATTCCCTCGCCGCTCGAACGGCCCACGGGTTGTGTGTTCCACACCCGCTGCCGTGAAATTATCGGGGATGTGTGCAAGCGCGACCTTCCCGAGAACCGCTGGGTCGATCAGAGCCACCGTGTCGCCTGCCACCTTCACGCCAAGACGGAGGCCGTCAGATGAGCGACGAGATCCTCATTTCCGCAAAAGACCTCACCGTTGGCTACAACATCGGCAAAGGTTTCTTCGATCGCACTGTCCTTAAGGCTGTCAATGAAGTTTCGGTCGAGATAAAGCGCGGCTCTTTCTTTGGACTCGTGGGCGAAAGTGGGTCAGGCAAAACAACGCTTGGACGGGCGCTCCTTAAGGCCGCGCCGATCACCGGCGGGCACGCGACCTTTACCGATGGCGAAGTGACCTACGATCTGGCAACCGTCTCGGGCGATGAGTTGAAAGACTATCGCAAGCGGGCGCAGTTGATCTTCCAAGACCCCTACGCCGCGCTCAGCCCGCGGATGACGGTTCGCGATATCGTCGCCGAGCCGCTCGAGGTCATGGGCCTGACCAAGACCCGCGAGGAAACCGACGCCCGCGTGCGGGAGATTGCCGCGAAGTGCCGCCTCAACCTCGAACACCTGCGCCGCTTCCCCCACGCTTTTTCCGGCGGCCAGCGCCAGCGCATTTCCATCGCCCGCGCTCTTGTCTCGGGGCCGAAATTCATTGTGGCCGATGAAAGCGTGGCCGCGCTCGATGTGTCGATCCAGGCCGACGTTTTGAACCTCTTGAAGCAGCTCCAGAAAGATCTCGGGCTGACCTTCCTCTTCATCAGCCACGACCTCTCGGTCGTTGCCCATACCTGCGATCATGTGGCGGTGATGTATCTTGGCCGGCTCGTCGAATCCGCGCCCACCCGACAGCTATTCGCCGCGCCCCGCCACCCCTATACCAAGGCGCTTTTCTCGGCGATCCCGTCGCTTGATCCCGACGACCGGGGCAGGGCGCAAAAGCTCGTGGGCGAGATCCCCTCGCCGCTCAATCAGCCTTCGGGGTGCAAGTTTCATACGCGCTGCCCCAATGCGATCGACAAATGCCGGACGACCGAGCCGACGCTCGAAAATCCGGGCGACGGTCACGCGGTGTCGTGCCATCGCTGGCGCGAGCTTTTGGAGGCTGCAATTACCGCATAGGGTAATTCGAGGCGTTCGAATTACCCCTTTTGGCGTAACACTTCTGCAAGCAGTTGGAACCTCGGGTGGTCAAGCCGCCGACTCGGTCCAACCGGTCGCGGCTCCGTTTTGAAGCCAAGCCAAGTTTGCCATGCAAGACTCCATCGCCTGTTTTGAGCTTCCGCCAAGATATTCACCGGCGGAAGATGACGAGCTTCTTGATTATTTGCGTCGGCGTGTTGGCTCGCCCGCTCAGATCGATGGGCCATCCCATTCGAGGCGCGAGCCGATCTTGGTGAGGATTGATACGACCTCTCCCTTGCATCCGTCGCGGAAAACAATACCGTCCTTGCGACGCCGCGACACAGAGTCTGTCTGACGCTCTTTGTGGTGGAAACATACCAGTTTGAACGCCTAGTGTATTGGGGCAATCAGCGGCTGCAGCCGATGCAAGGAGAGAGAATGCGTTACCATACTCCCGCGACATTTGAGAATGCCTCGGCGATCGCCGCCGCGGCGTCCGGGGTGACACGGTTTCTGGCAGGGGGAACCGACGTTCTGGTGCAGATGCGCGCCGATATCGTCACCCCTGACGATCTGATCGACATCAAGCACATCTCCGGTGTCAAAGACATCGTGCAAGAGGATGACAAGTGTTGGAGCATCGGTGCGGCTGTTGCCGGCGCCGAGCTGACCGCGCACAAGGGCCTTTGTGCCGATTGGCCGGGGGTGATCGAGGGGATGGGCCTCGTCGGCTCGACGCAGGTGCAGGGCAGGGCGACGCTGATCGGCAACCTTTGCAACGGCTCGCCGGCGGCGGATTCGGTTCCGGGGCTTGCGGCGGCTGGCGCCGAGGTCTCGGTCGTTGGCCCCAAGGGCACGCGGCAGGTGAAGGTCGAAGATATTCCCGCCGGCCCCGGCAAGACGACGCTTGCCAAGGGCGAGGTGATCTCCGGCATCTATCTGCCGCCGCGCGGCAAAGGGGGCGGCGACGCCTACCTGCGCTTTATCCCGCGCACCGAGATGGACATTGCCGTTGTGGGTTGCGCCGTGAACCTGCGGGTCGAGGGCGACACGATCACCGAGGCCCGCGTGGTTCTTGGCGCTGTCGCACCGACCATCGTTGTGGTCGAGGATGCCGCCAAGGCGCTGATCGGCTCGACGCTTGATGACAAAGCGCTCGTCGCTCTGGCAGCCGCAGCTTCGGCCGCCTGCCGCCCGATCAACGACAAGCGCGGGACCATTGAATTCCGCAAGGATGTAGCGGGCGTTCTTGCCCGCCGCGCCGCCAAGATTGCCTACGACCGCGCACGAGGTGCCAAATGACCCAGATCCATGTGACCACCACCGTGAACGGCGACGAAGTCGATTTCCTCGCCGATCCGCGCGAGACGCTCCTCGATTGCCTGCGCGACAAGCTCGGCATGACCGGCGCCAAGGAAGGCTGCGGCACCGGCGATTGCGGCGCCTGTTCTGTGACTGTTGATGGCCGTCTGGTCTGTTCCTGCCTCGTCCTCGGTGTCGAGGCGCAGGGCAAGACCATCGAAACCGTCGAAGGCATGGCCGAGGGTGAGAAGCTGCACCCGCTCCAGCGCAAGTTCATCGAACACGCGGCCCTTCAATGCGGCATCTGCACGCCGGGCATCCTCGTCGCGGCCAAGGCGCTTTTGGCGCAGAACCCCGACCCGGCCGAGGAAGAGGTGCGCTACTGGCTCGCCGGCAACCTCTGCCGCTGCACGGGCTACGATAAGATTATCCGCGCGGTGCTTGATGCCGCTGCCGAAATGCGGGAGGGCGTGTGATGCCTCTGGATACCAAAACCACCGGTTTCAAATACATCGGCACCCGTCCGGATCGCCCCGATGGCATCGACAAGGTGACTGGCAAGGCCCGCTATGGCGCCGATGCCTATGCGCCGGGGATGCTGCATGGCGTGATGGTCCGCTCGCCCCACGCGCACGCGCGGATCAAGAAGATCGACGCCACCAAGGCGCTTGCGCTCAAGGGCGTGAAGGCCGTGGTGACCCGTGCCGATTTCCCGACAGGCCTTGAGGGCGAGGACTGGAACATTCAGGAAAACTGCATGGCGGGCGAGGTCGCGCTTTATGACGGCCACGCCGTTGCCGCCGTTGCCGCCACGAGCCTTCTTCTGGCCCGTGAAGCCGCCAAGCTCATTGAGGTTGAATACGAGGTGCTGCCGCACGTCACCGACGTGGACGAGGCGATGAAGCCGGGTGCTCCGGCGATCCGCGCGGGGGCAGCCGATTATTCGGTGCCCGAGGGGCTTCACCCCAACGTCATGCGCTATATCGAATACGGCCACGGCGATCTCGAGGCAGGCTTTGCAGCCGCCGACCTTGTGATGGAAAACACCTACAAGACCGAGGCCACACATCAGGGCTATATCGAGCCCCACGCCTGCCTTGCCCAGCTCGGCTCGGACGGCAAGGGCGAGATGTGGGTCTGCACCCAAGGCCATTGGTTCATCCGCCGGATGAGCGCTGCCGTTCTCGGCATCGACGTGGCCAACCTGCGGGTGACGCCTTCGGAAATCGGCGGCGGTTTCGGCGGCAAGACCACCGTCTTCATCGAGCCTGTCGCCCTTGCGCTCAGCCGCAAGGCAGGCAAGCCGGTGAAGATGGTGATGACCCGTTCGGAAGTCCTCCGCGCCACTGGGCCAACCTCGTCTTCCTCGATCGACGTGAAGATGGGGATGAAGAAAGACGGCACCATGACCGCCGCCAAGGTCACCATGCGGATGCAGGGCGGCGCCTTCCCGATGGCGCCGATCGACAGCGCGCTCGATTGCGCCTTCTCCTGCTACAACATCCCCGCGGTGCATCACGAGGGCTATGACGTTTTGGCCAACCGGCCCAAGCAGGCAGCCTATCGCGCCCCCGGCTCGCCGATGGCGGCCTTCGCCACAGAGAGCCTTGTTGACGAGATGTGCCGTGCGCTTGGGCTCGACCCGCTTAAAACACGCCTCAAGAACGCCTCGCGCGAAGGCACCAAGGCGAGCTTTGGCCCGACCTTCCCGCGCATCGGCCTTGTCGAGACGCTGGAAGCGGCCATTGCCCATCCGCACTATGCCGCCCCTCTCGGCACCAATCAGGGGCGCGGCGTGGCCAGCGGCTATTGGATGAACTGGGGCGGCGAGACTTCGGTCTCGGCGGCTCTGGGCGAGGATGGCTCGGTCACGGTCTCGGTCGGCACGCCCGACATCGGCGGCAGCCGCGCCTCGATGGCGCTGATGGCGGCCGAAGCCTTGGGCATTCCTTACGAGAACGTCCGCGTCAACGTCGTCGACACCGGCTCGCTCGGTGTCAACGAACCGACCCACGGCAGCCGCGCCACCTATGCGACCGGCCTTGCCACCATCGAGGCGGTCAAGCAGATCTCGTCAAAGCTCTGCCAGCGGGCCGCCGACAAATGGGGCATCCCTGCCGAGGCGGTGATCTGGGAAGACGGCTGCGCCAAGCCTTCGGGGCCCAACGCGGGCGAGTTCCCGCCGCTGACTATCGGTGAGCTCGCGGCGGAAATGGGTAGCACCGGCGGGCCGATCTCGGGCCATTTCGAGGCGACCCCCTCGGGCCACGGCGGCAGCTTTGGCACCCATATCGTCGATGTCGAGGTCGATCCCGAAACCGGCCATACCTCGGTTCTGCGCTATACCGTGGTGCAGGACGCGGGCAAGGCGATCCACCCGGCCTATGTGGAAGGCCAGTTCCAAGGTGGGGCGGCGCAGGGCATCGGCTGGGCGCTCAATGAGGAATACATCTACGGCGCCGATGGGCGGCTGCAGAACACCGTTTTCCTGGACTATCGCATCCCTGTGGCCTCGGACCTGCCGATGATCGACACGGTGATCGTCGAAGTGCCGAACCCCGGCCACCCCTACGGCGTGCGCGGTGTGGGCGAGACGGGCATCACCCCGCCGCTGCCGGCCGTTGCCAATGCGGTCCACGCGGCCGCCGGCGTGCGCCTGCGCAGCCTGCCGATGTCGCCGCCGCGCATCCTTGCGGCGATCAAGGCCAAGGGCTGATGGTCAAGGTTCATCTCTGGTCGGGTCTGCGCCGGTTTACCGATGGCGCGGACGTGGTCGAGTTGGAGGCCAAGACCGTTGGCGAGATGATGAAAGCATTGGTCGAGGCCCACCCGGGCCTCGATCCTGTCATCAAGGCGGGGGTCTCGGTCTCGGTCGATGGCAAGCTCATCGCGCGGGGCCTGCATGAGCAGGTCAGCGACGATAGCGAGGTGTTCCTCCTGCGCCAGCTAAAGGGCGGTTAGGGCTTTTCGCTGGATTTTTGATTGAGGTCGGGTCACTTTCCCTTTGGGGCAAGGGAGCAAGACATGGCGCAGACGCTGGGCGGGCGCATCTTGGCAATCGATGTGGCGCGGACGGTCGCCATTTTTATGATGGTGACGTTCCATTTCACCTATGACCTTGAGATGTTCGGCTTCATTCCCGGCGGAACGACGACCCACGGTTTTTGGGCGCTCTTTGCCAGAACGACGGCCGGCAGCTTTCTGTTCCTTGTCGGCTTCAGCCTCTATCTCGCCCACCGGCAAGGTATCGGCTGGCGCTCTTTCGGCAGGCGGCTGGCCAAGGTTGCGGGAGCGGCGGCGCTTGTCTCGGCAGGGACGTTTCTGGTCATGCCGAATACCTTCGTCTATTTCGGCATTCTGCATTCGATTTCGGTGGCAAGCCTCTTGGGCCTTGCCTTCCTGCGCTTGCCGGCGGTGGTGACGCTGCTTCTCGGGGTGGCGGTGATCGCGCTTCCCAACTACGTCAGCTTCCCCGCTCTCAATAGCCCGTTCTTCTACTGGACCGGCCTATCGACATGGTGGCCGCCGTCGATCGATTATGAGCCGGTGTTCCCGTGGTTCGGGCCAGCCCTGTTCGGCATCGGAGCCGCCAAAGCGTTGACCGCCCTCCTGCCCAATGCCTTGGTGCCATCGGCAGCTGCGGTGCAGGGGGTACTTGCGCGCACAATTGCCTTTCCGGGCCGGCACAGCCTCGTGATCTATCTGGCTCACCAGCCGATCCTGATCAGCCTGATATGGGCTTATGACATGCTGTCCTGACGGCTTTACCCGCGCTCTAGTTTGGCGCAAAAAGCCGATGACCATAGAGGGCCGCACATGACTAATCCGCTCTACGACACGCTCTTTGGCCGCCATGCCGGATCAAGTGCACCGTTCCTCTATCCAGAAGGTGCGGCGGCGATCAGCTATGCCGCGTTTCTGGCGATGGCCGCGCGGCTGTCGAATGCGATCACCGCGCTGGGCCTTGTCCCCGGCGATCGCGTCGCGGCGCAGATCGACAAATCGCCCGAGGCGCTCGCGCTCTATGCGGCTTGCGTGCAGGGCGGGTTTGTCTTTCTGCCGCTCAACACGGCCTATACGCCCGCCGAGCTCGGCTATTTCCTGTCGGACAGCGGTGCGAAGCTCGTCGTGGCCAGCGATGCGACCGAGGCGCGGGTTGCGCCTTTGGTCGCCGGGACATGTGCTGTCGTAAAGACGCTGAACGCGGACGGGACCGGAAGCCTTGCGGCCTTGGCCGTAGGGCAGGCGGAAACGGCACCGGTCGCGGAGCGGGGCGGGGATAATCTTGCTGCGCTTCTCTATACCTCCGGCACCACGGGGCGCTCCTCGAACAGTCCGACTCCCAGCGCGGCAGCCGCGTGCTCTCCCAGGTGCGCGAGAGCGTGAACGAGGGGAATGCCTTCCACGCGGTCCTGGGCGAGCACGAACGGTCCTTCCCGGAAATCTACCGCACCA
>JALRLK010000122.1 GCA_023254495.1 Marivivens sp.
CTTTGATGTGAAAGCCGGCATCAAGGCAGGCGCGACGCATCTGGTCGATGTGGATGGCAAAGAGGTGGAGCAGCCGATCACCGCAGGCGACCGCATTGCCGAAGTGACCAAATGGCTCGAAACCTCCCCCCTGCCCGCTGGCGTGGAATGGGAATGGACGGGCGATCAGGAAGATCAGGAGGAATCCGGTGCCTTCCTGATGAAGGCCTTTGCGGGCGCTTTGGGGCTGATGTTCATCATCCTTCTGGCGCAGTTCAACAGCTTCTATAATTCGGTGCTGGTGCTTTTGGCGGTGATCATGTCAACCGCAGGCGTTCTGGTGGGCATGGTCGTCATGGGCCAGAGCTTCTCCATCATCATGACGGGCACGGGCATCGTGGCCCTCGCGGGTATCGTGGTGAACAACAACATCGTGTTGATCGACACCTATCAGGAATACTCGGCCTATATGCCGCGCCTCGAAGCGATCATCCGCACCGCCGAAGATCGCCTCCGCCCGGTGTTCCTGACCACGATCACGACGATGGCGGGCCTCGCGCCGATGATGTTCGGCCTCAGCCTCGATTTCATCAACGGTGGCTATTCAATCGACAGCCCGACCGCGCTCTGGTGGAAGCAACTTGCCACGGCAGTGGTGTTCGGCCTCGGCATCGCGACGTTCCTGACGCTTATCTTCACCCCCTCGATGCTGGCCGTTCGGGTCTGGGTCACGACCTACGCCCGCTGGATCGCCCAGCTTCTCGCCAAGGCCTCGATGGGCCGCTCGAGCCGGGCCGCCCGCGACTGGGCGCTGGCACGCGAGGCGAAGCGGGTGAAATCGCCCGAAATTGTGTGGTCTGACCTGATCGAGCCTGCACCGCAGCGCAAGATCCCGCCACTTAGGGCTGCGGAATAGTCAGTAGCCTTCGGGTCTCAGAAGTGCCGAGGTCTGGCGTTCGACAAGCGCGAAACCGAGGCGGCGATAGAGCCGCCCGGCATCTCCATCGGCCTCGGCAACAATCACCGGCTGGGCTTGGGGCGCACGCGCTGCAAGCCAGTTGAGGGCATAGACCACAAGAGCCGAACAGAGGCCACGACGACGATAGGCGGCGGCGGTCTCGACCGACTGGAAACGGGCGATCCGGCCATCGGTGAAAAGCCCCAGATCGGCGGCAAGCGTTTCGCCCTCGAAGGCGCCGAACCACGCCCCCTCGCCCGCGGCTATAGCCTTGCGCCAACCGTCGCAGCGCCCACGGATAAAGGCGCGATAGCCCTCGTCCGCATAGCCTTCCTCGACGCCAATCTCGACCTTAAGGTTGGCGACCTTGGCCCAGTCGTCATCGCTCTCAACCTCACGCAGCTGGAATCCGTTGGGCGGCACAGGCTGCGCAGGCCGCGCCTCGAGGGACAGAACATCATCTCGCTCGATGACTAAGCCCCGCTCGGCAAGGTCGTCGAGGTCAGCGGCAAGGCTCCGCTCTGGCGCGTCCCAAGAGAGGGTGACGTGCTCGGCCTGCGGGAATGCCTCTTGGAAGGCGGCAATCGCCTCGTCCGGCGCTGGCGGTTCGCCTTTCAGGATCAACTGGTTGCCATACCAGAAATCCGGCTCGTCCGGTGTTCGAAGCACCCAGCCCAAAGGATGCGGTTCCAGCTGTGCGCGGTTGCCGAGCACCAGAATGTCGGTCGCAAGGCCGAGCGATTTCGGCCCGCCTGTCACGCCGCTTCTTCCTCGTCTGCTGCCTGCCGGTGCCAGAGCTGGGCGTAGCGGCCATTCTTCGTGAGGAGCGACTCGTGCCTACCTCGTTCGACAATCTTGCCGTTTTCCAGAACGATGATCTCGTCCGCATCGGCGATTGTCGAAAGACGGTGGGCGATGGTGATCACCGTCCGCCCCTGCCCCATGGCTTTCAGCTCGGCCTGAATTTCGCGCTCGGTGTCGGTGTCGAGGGCGCTCGTGGCTTCATCCAAGAGCAGGATCGGCGGGTTCTTGAGGAGCGTGCGGGCGATGCCCACGCGCTGTTTCTCGCCACCCGAGAGCTTGAGCCCCCGCTCGCCCACCGCCGTATCATAGCCCTTGGGCAGCGACATGACGAAATCATGGATCTTGGCGGCCTTGGCGGCGGCGATGATCTCGGCTTCCGAGGCATCGGGCCGGCCATAGGCGATGTTGTAATAGATCGTGTCGTTGAATAGGACGGTATCCTGCGGCACCACGCCGATCTGTTGATGCAGGCTTTCCTGCGTCACGTCGCGCACATCCTGCCCGTCGATGGTCAGCGCCCCGCCGTTCACATCATAGAACCGGAAGAGAAGCCGCCCGATGGTCGATTTGCCCGAACCCGACGAGCCGACGATAGCAATCGTCTTGCCCGCTGGCACCTCGATATCGACGCCCCTGAGGATCGGGCGCTCTGCCTCGTAGCCAAAGCTCACATCCTTCAGCGCGATGGTCCCGCCCGATACGGCAAGCGGCTTGGCGCCCGGCTTGTCGGTAATCTCGGCGGGCTGCCCCAGCAGGGTGAACATCTCACTCATGTCGATCATCGCCTGCCGGATCTCGCGATAGACCGAGCCGAGGAAATTCAAGGGCATGGTGATCTGGATCATATAGGCGTTGACCATGACAAAATCGCCCACGCTCAAGTTGCCATTCTGGACGCCCACCGCCGCCATGACCATGACAGCGACAAGGCCGCTGGTGATCAGGAAGGATTGGCCAAAGTTGAGGAAGGAAAGCGAATAGCTGGTCTTGAGAGCCGCCTGCTCATAGCCCTCCATCGCGCGGTCATAGCGCTCGGCCTCCCAACGTTCGGCGGCGAAATACTTGACCGTTTCAAAGTTCAGAAGGCTGTCGATGGCCTTCTGGTTGGCCTCGGTATCCCGATCATTCATCTTCTTGCGGATCTTCACCCGCCATTCCGTCACCGCGAAGGTAAACCAGACATAGAGGGCGATGGTCAGCACCACGACCGCCAGATACCAAACGTCGAACATATAAAAGAGAATGCCGGCGACGAGGAGAAGCTCGAGCACCAAGGGCCCCATGTTGAACACGAGGAAGCGTAGGAGGAAGTCGACACCCTTCACGCCCCGCTCGATGATCCGGCTCAGGCCCCCCGTCTTGCGGGTGATGTGATAGCGCATCGACAGGCTGTGGATATGGACGAATGTCTCATAGGCAAGCCGCCGCAGCGCCCGCTGCCCCACAGGGGCGAAAACCGCGTCGCGCAGCTGCGACAGCCCCACGTTCATCAGCCGCGCCATGCCATAGGCCACCGTCAGACCAACCGCCCCCATCCCGAGCCAGAGCGCAGGATCGGCTTCGGCCGAGAGGGCATCGACCGCGTGCTTGTAGAACAAGGGCGTCGCCACCGAGATGAGCTTGGCCACCAAGAGCATCGCAAGGGCCAAAACAACCCTGACCTTCACGCCCGTCTCGCCCGCGGGCCAGAGGTAGGGCGCGACCTTTCGGATCACGTTCCAGCCTTCGATCGGCTCGTTGTTCAGATTGGCTTCGGTCTTACGCAGGCGTCGCATGGGCGCTCCTTCATCTACCGCCCTCTAGGTAGGACCTGAGGGCGGCAATGACCAGAGGGCCTAATTACCTTCTGTGGTCGGCAAAACGAAAACCTGCCCCGGATAGATCAGATCCGGGTTGCGGATACGATCGCGGTTGGCCTCGAACACGAGGACATACAGGATCCCCTTGCCATAGCGCTCGCGGGCGATGGCCCAGAGCGTATTGCCCGGCTGGACCGTCCGCATCGCCACCTGGAAATCAGGGTTCGCGGTCTCTTCCTGCAAGACTTCGGCAACCTTCTCGGCCTCTTCGCGCTTGAAGGGGGTCTCGATGCGGCTGACAACCTGCCCGTCTTGAGAAACCTCGTCGACGCGCAGCGTGTAGACCCCGCTTTCAACCTCGGGTAGCGTCGTCTGCCAATCGCCTTCGGGCGAAACAGAGGCCGAAGCGATGGAGGTGTTGTCGAGGTAAATCTGGACGCTGTCGTTGGCCTGAGCACGGCCCGCGAGAACCACATTGCCATCCGAGTCGTAGGTGATCGTGTCGAGCGCCACGGCTTCGGCCACCTCGGGATCGGCTTGGCCGCCGGACTGGATCACTTTGACGCCGCTCTCATCTGCCAAAAGCACAGGTGGCGCGGTTTCGGCTGCCGGCGCTTCAGGCGTCTGGGCCGGTTCAGCCGCTGTTTCCGGGGCGGCCTCGGTCGCGGCCGCCTCGACGGCGGCGGTTTCCGGTGTCGTCTGGGTCGGTACTGTCTCGACAGCAGCAGCCTCTGCCGTTGTCGGTTCGGACGAGGCGGGCTGGGCGGTTTCGGTTGTCACCGGAGTTGCGGCGGGCTCGACAGCAGGAGCGGTCTCGACCTGCGCCGGCTCCGCAGCGGCGACGACAACAGGCTCATCGACCGGCGCGACGATGATTGTCTGGGCGGAGGCGATCTCGGCTTCGCCAACACGGGCGACCAGCGATAGAACCCGTGGCTCCGATCCGGGCGGCACGTTCAGAAAAGCAACGAAATTGCCGCCTCCGTCTGCGACTGTCTCGGCAACGACTTCGTTACCCAACAGGATCTGGATCACGGCGCCCGGCAACGAGTGGCCGGCAATTAGTGCGGTGCCATCGGCCTCGATGCGAACCGTATCGAAGGTGGGGGCGTCGGCTGCGGCAGTTGTTGGGACAGAGGCCGTATCGGCGGCGGGTGCGGCATCGCTTTCCGGAGCAACAGCGTTCGGCTCGACGGTCGATTCCGGGGCAGGCGCTTCGGCCGATGGTTGCGTCGCTTCCACCGCCTGCGCGGCATCGGGAGCGGGCGCACTTTCGCTCGAAGCCGCTTCCGCAGGCTCGGCCTCCTCTTCCGGGGTGCCGCTTTGCGACGACCACACGAGATAGCTCAGAATGATTACCACAAGCGCAGAGATAACACCCTGCACCACACGGCCCGAATTCGGCCCAGTCTCCGTTGCCACGGCAGCGTCCTTCCCCAAGTTCCGCCCAAACGCCCGATGGGCGGTTGAGAGACAATAGCAACGGGGCTATGCAAACTGAAAGCCCCGCTAATGCATCTATGCAGAGGAAATGACATGTCGGCCACAGTGAAATCGGTTTGCGTCTATTGCGGTTCGCGGGACGGGGCGCATCCGGCCTATGCGGCAGAGGCCGAGGCCACCGGCCAGATGCTTGCCCGCAACAACTGGCGGCTGGTCTATGGCGCGGGCGACGTGGGCCTCATGGGCCGCGTCGCCCGAAGCTGTCAGCAGGCTGGCGGCAGCACGTTCGGCGTCATCCCGACCCACCTGATGCGCCTTGAGGTCGGCAAGCGCGACCTCGACAGTTTCGTCATTACCGAGACGATGCACGAGCGCAAGAAGGTCATGTTCATGAACGCCGATGCCGTGGTGGTCCTGCCCGGCGGCGCGGGCTCGCTCGATGAATTCTTCGAGGCGCTGACATGGCGGCAGCTGGGTCTGCATTCAAAGCGGATCGTCCTGCTCAATACTGAAGGCTATTGGGATCCGCTCGCGGGCCTTGTCGATCACGTCATAAGCCAAGGCTTCGCCGAGGCCTCGCTCAGGGATTATATCTCGATCGCCCCTGACGTGGCCGCGTTGGAAACAACCCTGCGCGCCGCCCTCTCCTGACGGATGGCTGAGGCCGAATAGATCGCCAGCGCCAGCCAGATGAGGCCAAAGGCCAGTTTGTGCCAGCCGGTGAAAGGCTCGGCAAAGATCACCGTGGCGCAAAAGAACTGAAGCGTGGGGTTGATGTATTGGATCAAGCCCACGGTCGAGAGCCGAACCCTGCGCGCCGCATAGGCGAAAAGGATGAGCGGCGACGCGGTAAGCGGCCCCGAGAGCATCAGCAGGAAATGCCGCCAAAGATCGTTGCCACCGCCCACACCGGTGCCTTTGAAGGCGATCCAGCTGATGGCCAAGGGCGCCAGCACCAAGACTTCGGCCGTGACCGAAACCACCGGCCCCAGATCGAGCCGCTTCTTGATGATGCCATAGATGCCGAACGTTCCGGCAATATAGAGCGCGATCCACGGCGCAACGCCAAGGCCATAGGTCAGCGCCACAACGGCCACGGTTGCCAGCCCGACAGCGGTCCACTGCGCGGGCCGCAGCGCCTCGCCCAGGACGAAGCGCCCCAGAACCACCGCGAGAAGCGGGAAGATGTAATAGCCAAGCGAGGCCTCAACCGCATAGCCGTGGCCGATGGCGAAGATAAAGCCGAACCAGTTGCCCGCGATGCCCAGAGCCGCCGCCGCGATCACCGCAAACTGGCGTGGGCTACCCAAGGCCTTGAAGACAAGGCCAATCCGCCCCTGAAAGATCAGGATGCCCGCGAAGAACACAAGCGACCAGAGCGAGCGATAGGCCAAGACCTCGAGCGGCGCGATCATCGTGAGCTGCGCATAGAACAGCGGCGAGAGCCCCCAGATGGTGCAGGCCACCACCATCGCAATCGCGCCCTTGGTTCCGTCGGTCATCCCTGCCCCCAAAGAAAAACCCCGCGCCGGAGCGCGGGGCTGTTTGTCTGTCCTGCCGCTTACATCCGGCTCGCGACGTTTTCCCAATTGACGAGGTTGTCGAGGAAGTTTGTGAGGTAGGCCGGGCGCTTGTTGCGGAAGTCGATGTAGTAGCTGTGCTCCCACACGTCGCAACCCAGAAGTGCTGTCTGGCCAAAGCAGAGCGGGTTGACGCCGTTTTCGGTTTTGGTGACGGCGAGCGAGCCGTCAGCGTTTTTCACAAGCCAGCACCAGCCCGAGCCAAACTGGCCCGCGCCGGCGGCCGAGAAGGCCTCTTTGAAGGCGGCGACAGAGCCGAAGCTCTCGGTCAGAGCCTTTTCCAGCTCGCCCGGCATGGCCGAGGCGCCCGGGCCCATCATTTCCCAGAACTGGTTGTGGTTCCAAAGCTGGCTGATGTTGTTGAAGATGCCGTTCTGGGCGACGGCGGTCTTGTTATAGGTGCCGATGATGATCTCTTCGAGCGACTTGCCCTCCCACTCGGTCCCCGCAATCAGCTTGTTGCCGTTGTCGACATAGGCCTTGTGGTGCAAGTCGTGGTGATATTCGAGGGTCTCTCGCGACATGCCTTTGCCGGCCAGCGCGTCGTGAGCATAGGGAAGATCGGGGAGCGAGAAAGCCATGGGATGTCCTTCGGTCTGAGTTCCTGTTCGCCCCCGTAACAAAGCCTGTCAAGCGGCGGCGTCAAGGCATTATCTCAGATCAGGGCGCGGGGTGAAAGCGCTAGAGCCGACAGAATGCACATTTCATCCGGCCTCTCTATCCTGCCACCGTAAAAGCTAGGCAGAAATGGGCAGCCCATGACGCAAATCCTCGCCGTCACCTGTATGCGCGACGAAGGCCCC
>JALRLK010000018.1 GCA_023254495.1 Marivivens sp.
GTGTTTTAGATGCGGATACGAGCAGGGGATAGGCGTTGTTGTGCCCACCGCCCACGAGAATGGGCACTTTGCCAGCGGCAACCGAGCCCGCCATCTCAACCGAGAACCCCCGACGCTCCATTGCTTTGGCGAGGCGCTTGAGAAAGGCCTCGTCGTCATCGACCAGAAGAATGGACGGATCGCGCCCAAGATCGAGAGTATCTGTCGTCATCCACTAATCCCTTTTGTTGCATATGACGTTGCCGCCATAACGCCCCAAGGTCAATTCGCCGAAGCCGCTGCCTCAATAAAACATGCTGCCCGTGTTGCGATTGTGTCGGCTGCGTCGTCGCGACGGAAGAAGTCGACCACGCCGTATCCCGGCATCACGAAGTAGGTGAAGGTTGAATGATCAACGGTATAGAACTGGGGATCATCGTCATTCTTCTTGTAGTAGGTCTTGTAGGCCCGCGAGGCTGCGGCGACCTGTTCTGGCGAACCGGTCAGACCAAGCATTTTTTCGTGAAAGTAGTCGGTGAACGCGGCCACAACTTCGGGCGTATCGCGATCGGGATCGACCGTGATGAACACCGGGCGGACAGAGATGCCCTGCTCGGCGAGAAGATCGGTGGCGTCTGCATTGCGCTGGGAATCCAGCGGACAGACATCGGGGCAGAAGGTATAGCCGAAGTAGAGAAGCGTCGGTTCGGTAATCACGTCCTGATCGGTTACAGTCTGACCGTTTTCATCGACAAGCGTGAAGGGGCCACCCACCGCACCGGCAGACTGCGAACCGGGGCACTCTGCGAAGACATCGTCCTCGCCGCCCATCATCGTCGCAACATAGGTCGCCGCGATTAGAGTGATCACTGCGATACCTGCCCCAACCGCGATCAGCCTTTGCATATTCGGTCCTTTCTGTTCGGGCGCATTGATCGCCGCTAGATCGGGAAATAACAATAGTCCAGCCAGTCACAATAATTCGAGCGGGCCCATGCCGGTATCCGAGCTAGAACTCTTTCAGGACCGCGCCCGCAGCGATTGGGTCAGGCTGCGGACGCTGGTGACCTTGCGGTGGATTGCCATTGCCGGTCAGGTCGCCGCGCTTTTTGTCGCTTCTGAGATCTTCCGTCTCCAGATCGAGATTGGCCTCGTCGCCCTCGCGGTGGGCGCTTCGGTTCTTGCCAATCTGTTTTCGACCTTTCTTTTCCCACAAAGCACGCGCCTGACGGTCACGCAGGCCACGGTGATGCTTCTCTTCGATCTTTTGCAGCTTGGCCTTCTTCTTTATCTGACGGGCGGCCTCAACAACCCGTTCTCGATCCTAATGCTCGTACCGGTCACGATCGCGGCGACCTTTTTGCCGCTGCGGAGCACCGCTTTGATTGGCGGGGTGTCGATCCTTCTTGTCACGGCGCTGAGTCGGTTCTTCTTTCCGATCGTCCTTCCCGGCGGCGCGGAGATCGGGCTGCCAAATCTTTTTCTGTTCGGATTTTGGGTGGCCATGATGATCGGCGTGACCTTTCTGGGCCTTTATGCCCGACAGGTCACCAGCGAGATGCACTCGATGGGGGACGCGCTTTTGGCGACCCAGATGGCGCTGTCGCGTGAGCAGAAGCTGACCGACCTCGGCGGGGTTGTTGCCGCGGCGGCGCATGAGCTTGGCACGCCACTTGCGACGATCAAGCTGGCAAGTTCAGAGCTGCTGTCCGAGGCCGCAGACCGCGAAGACCTGATTGAAGATATCCGCCTCATCGGCGAACAGGCCGACCGCTGCCGCGATATCCTTCGTTCTATGGGGCGCGCCGGCAAGGACGACCAGATGCTGCGCCGAGCTCCGCTTGAGGGGATCGTGCTTGAAGCGGCCGAACCTCACGCCCATCGCGGAAAATCCCTGAGCTTTGCGGTCTCCTCCCATACCGAACACCCCAAGCGCCAGCCCGTGATCGAGCGCAGGCCCGAAATCGTGCACGGGCTACGCAATCTGATCCAGAATGCCGTCGACTTTGCCGAAAGCGCCGTCGAGATCGAGGTTCATTGGGATGCCGAGACGATCAGCCTTCGGATTTCGGACGACGGGCCGGGCTATCCACCCTCTCTGATCGGGCGGATTGGTGATCCCTTTGTCAGAAACCGCAAGGCAGAGGAGACTGGCGGCGAACGACCGGGGTATGAGGGGATGGGCCTTGGCCTTTTCATCGCCAAGACTCTTTTGGAGCGATCCGGCGCGCGGCTCGAATTCTCGAATGGAATGGGGCGGGTCACGGGGCGCCGGCAAGTTGGCGCCATCATATTCGTCGAGTGGCCGCGCGATGCCATAGATCCCGCCCGAGATAGGGCACACGGCCCCTTGGGCGAAAACCCACAGATCATCTAGTCGATCCTTAAGGCACCATTAACCAATTTCTCCGAGCTTTTCTGCGGAAACAAAGGTTTCGCAGAATGCAATCGGTCGTTGGTTTTTGGCCCTTTTTTGTTGGAATTACCGCCGTTCTGGGCGCGGCGACCTATCTGAGCTTTCTCAGATATATGTTCCGCCCTCGCAAACAGACCGCACGCGAATTATTGCGCGAGGCGGAAAGCGCTGTCGCTTTTCTGTTCGATGGCCATGTACTTGTTGATTCCTCGCCGCTTGCCAAGCGTTTGATGCCCGATCGCGACAAAGGGCAGTCCGATTGGGAGGCCTTCATCCGCCTTTTCTCGGCCCAGTTTCCCCAGCTTCGCGTTGCTTTGGCTTCGCTTTCGTCAGACGGGCGCAAGCAAATCGTCTCGCCCAACGATCCTACGCTTTCGCTTGATGCGGAATGGTGGGACGGTTACTCGCGGATCACCTTGGACAATAGCTCCGAAACCGGAGAGCGCTCTGCAACCGACCGGCTCATCGCCGCCTCTCTTGAACAAGAGGTCTCGAGCCTGCGCACCATTTCCGAAGACGCGCCGATGCTGATCTGGAAGGAGGATGCGACCCGACAAATTGTCTGGGCCAACAATTCCTATCTCCATTTGGTTGACAGTATGATCGTGGCCCAAAGCGACATTGGTCCGACCTGGCCCCCCCGCAATATCTTTTCGCGCTTCGATATTCCGGTCGACGATCAGGGCTACAATACCAAGCGGGTCCCGCTCGATCCGATCGAGGGCGAGGCCGAAACCTGGTTTGAGATTTCGAGCGTCAGGCGCGGACGCGAAATAGTCCGTTTCGCTGTCGATATAACGGCCGTGGTGCGGGCCGAAGCCACCCAGCGGGCCTTTGTCGACACGCTCAGCAAGACATTTGCCCAACTTTCGATCGGCTTGGCCATTTTCGGCCGCGACCGGCGCCTCCTGAGCTTCAACCCCGCGCTTCTCGATCTCACGGGCCTTCCGGTCGAATTCCTGAGTGCTAGGCCTCAGATCCGCTCAGTTCTCGACAGGATGCGCGAAGCCCGCGTTCTGCCGGAACCAAAGAACTATCTTTCCTGGCGCGAAGAACTGGCGGCTCTGGAATCCGCTGCCGAAAACGGAAGCTATTGCGAGGTCTGGAGCCTTCCCAATGGATCGACCTATCGGGTAACGGGCCGCCCCCACCCGAACGGCGCGATCGCACTTCTATTCGAAGATGTTTCTGCCGATGTGTCGCTGACCCGCCGCTTCCGAACCGAGATCGAGCTGGCCCATGCAGCGCTTGACGGGATGCGCGATGCTGCGGTCGTTATTTCCTCGACCGGATCAGTCGTGATCAGAAACAAGGCCTACCATGATCTTTGGGGCATCGCAAAAGATCGCGGGATGAGCCCGGTTGATCTGGCCGATGAAGCTGTCGAGTGGCAACAATCCTGTGTTCCAACCCCCGTCTGGGCGATGATCCGCGATTTCATACGCGGCCAAGGCGGTCGGGATCCCTGGGAAGAGCCTCTGTCCCTTCTCGATGGCCGACAGATGATCTGCCGCGCAACGCCGCTTCCAAACGGCTATTCGCTGATCAGCTTTCTCAAGGCGCCTGAAATCGCCCAGCCTCTCGCTCTTTTCATGCACAGCAGAAACCACCCGGTCGCCGCGCAATAATTCGGCTTGCAGCCGGAGGTAGAGCCCCTAGTCTGCTGGAATGACGCCTGAGACCGCCTCGCTTTTCCTTGCTGATGATGCCGCGACGGCCGCTCTTGCGGGGCGTGTGGCTCCGCTATTGCGGGCGGGCGATACGCTTCTCCTCGAGGGAAACATCGGCGCCGGCAAAACCACCTTCGCGCGGGCCCTGATCCGGGCACGGCTTGGTCGCGAAGAGGATGTCCCGTCCCCGACTTTCACGCTGGTCCAGACCTACGACGACCCAGAGGCTGAGATCTGGCATTGTGATCTCTATCGCCTGACAAGCCCCGATGAAATCCTCGAGCTGGGCCTCGACGCCGCCTTTGAAGATGGCGTCTGTCTGATCGAATGGCCCGACCGGCTCGGAACGGCCGCCCCGAAGGCGGCGCTCAGGCTTGTCCTTTCGCCTGAGGGCGATGGTCGCATCGCTCAGTTCGAGGGATCCGCCACTTGGATCGAACGTTTGTGGATAGGGGGTGCTCTTGGCTGACGATCGCGGAAACTCTGGCCTTTTCGCGCTCCCTCCCGGAGTTGATTTTGCAGGTGCGCTCGTCGATGGGCTTTTGAACCGCTTCGGTGCCCTTCCACCGGAAGAGTTTGCCCGCGTTCGGCTGATCGTGAACACCGAGCGGATGCGGCGGCGGGTCACAGAGATCCTCAGCGCGGGTCCGGCGCGGCTTCATCCCCGTATCGAGACCCTTTCCTCGCTGCTTGGTGGGGCCGAAGCCTTGCAATTTCCGCCGGCCGTTTCGCCGCTACGGCGACGTCTCGAAATCTCGCAATTCGTCGATCGGCTCTTGGAAGCAGAGCCAGACCTTGCCCCCCGTGCGGCATTGTTCGACCTGTCAGAGAGCCTCGCCCGCCTTTTCGCTGAGATGCACGGAGAGGGCGTGACGCCCGAGGCCATCCGGTCCCTCGATGTGAGCGACCACTCCGGCCATTGGGCGCGGTCGCTCAGGTTCCTCGAAATCGTTTCTCCGTTCTTCGAGAGCACGGACGAAGCGCCCGATCCCGAAAGCCTCCAGCGTGCGCTTTTTTCGTCGCTTGCAGAAACCTGGAAGGAAAACGAGCCATCCGATCCGATCATCCTTGCCGGATCGACCGGCTCGCGCGGCGCCACGCTGATCTTGATGGAAGCGGTTGCGCGACTTGCCAAGGGCGCCGTCGTTCTACCCGGTTTCGATTTCGATTTGCCCGAGGCGGTCTGGCAGGGGATGGGTGACGCCCTCTATTCGGAAGACCATCCCCAATACAGATTCAAGGTCGTGATGGATCGGCTTGGGCTCGGCAAAGCCGATGTTGCGCCTTGGACCGGCTCCGCCGCCCCCAACCCAGAGCGCAACAGGATCATTTCGCTTGCCCTGCGGCCCGCACCCGTCACCGATCAGTGGCGCATCGAAGGTCCGCGCCTTGGGGACCTGAGGCTCGCCATGGGCGAAGTTACGCTTGTTGAGGCTCCGAGCCCGCGGGCCGAGGCTGAGACCATCGCTCTGAGAATGCGCGCGTCAATCGACGAGGGAAAAACTGCCGCGCTGATTACCCCCGACCGGATGCTCACCCGTCAGGTGGCCGCGGCCCTCGACCGCTGGAACATTGCGCCCGACGATAGCGCCGGCCAGCCGCTGCACCTTTCCCCACCAGGCAGATTTCTGCGGCACGTTGCCGGCCTTCTGGAGGCCGAGCTAGGCTCTGAGGCCCTTCTGGTTCTTCTCAAGCACCCCCTTACCGCGAGCGGCGAGGACCGGGGCAGCCATCTGGTCTGGACCCGCGAGCTTGAACTTTATCTGCGCCGCAAGGCCATTCCTTCGCCCTCGCCGGCGGATCTTGCTGCCTGGGCCGAACGGGGCGGCGGACCGCGTGAAGGCCGAGAGGCTTGGGCAATTTGGGTCGGCTCGACGTTCTGTGGCCAGCGCCAGACTGGAAAAGCCCCGCTCGCCGATCACCTTTCCCGCCATTTGGGGCTTGCCGAAGCCATCGTTTCCGGCCCCGGAAGGCAACCCAGCGCCGATCTTTGGGACAAGGCCACCGGGCGCAAGGCAAAAGAGATTGTCTCGGACCTAGCCGCCAACGCCGATGCCGCCGGCCCGATCACGGCAGGGGATTATGCCATCCTTTTGGCATCGCTCTTGCGCGGCGCCGAGGTTCGGGATCGGGACACCGGCCATCCCAACGCCCTGATCCTCGGGACACTCGAAGCTCGTGTTCGGTCGGCCGATCTGGTGATTCTCGGGGGAATGAACGAAGGGGTCTGGCCCGAGGCTCCGGCGCCCGATCCTTGGCTCAATCGTCGGATGCGGGCGGAGGCGGGGCTTTTGCTTCCCGAGCGGCGCATCGGCCTTGCGGCACATGATTTCCAACAGGCCGTTGCTGCTCCCGAGGTGTGGATCAGCCGCGCGATCCGCTCGGACGAGGCCGAGACAGTCGCCTCGCGCTGGATCAACAGGCTGACGAATTTGCTCTCCGGGCTTGAGGCCAACGGTGGCAAGGCCGGCCTCGAGGACATGCGCCGTCGCGGAAAGGACTGGCTCGCGCGGGCCGCGGCCGAGGCTGCGCCAAAGGCCACTGTTGCCCCTGCCAAACGCCCATCGCCGCGACCGCCCGCAGACCATCGCCTGACCGAACTTTCGGTCACGCAGGTGCAGCGTCTGATCCGCGATCCCTATGCGATCTATGCAGAGCGCATCCTGCGCCTGCGCGCACTCGATCCGCTCACGCCCAGCGCCGATGTCCCGCTGCGTGGCACGATCGTACACGAGATCCTGCACCGCTTTGTTTTTGGCGGACCTGCGCCCGATACAGACGGCGCCCGAGAGGCGCTGTTGGACGTTGCCCGCGAGGTGCTCGAGGCCAATTGCCCTTGGCCAACGGTTCGCCGTATGTGGCTGGCGCGGTTTGAAAAAGGCGTCGACTGGCTCCTTGAAACCGAGATCGAGAGGCGCCGCGATGGATCGCCGCTGATCGGCGAAACGCAAGGCCATGTCGACATTGCCTCGCCGCCCTTGAAGCTCAAGGCCAAGCCCGACCGGATTGACCGGACAGAATCTGGCGATCTCTTGATCTATGACTACAAGACTGGAAAGGTCTCGACCGAAGCGCAGCAGATTGCCTTCGACAAACAGCTTTTGTTGCAGGCCGCCATGGCAGAGCGAGGCGCCTTTGCCGCTGCCGGAAAGGCGAAGGTGGCGGGCGCCGCGTTTATCGCCCTTGGCACACAAAAGATTGTGCCCGCGCCGATGAGCGATTGCCCGATCGATGAAACTTGGGCCTTCTTTCTCAAGCTCATGCGGCACTGGGCCGATGTGAGGCATGGCTTCTCTGCGCGGCAGGCGATGGTCTCGACCAAGGACACAAGCTACTACGATCACCTTGCCCGCTTTGGCGAATGGAACACATCTGACCCCGCTATGCCGGAGGATTTGGTATGATCCGGGATGAGGCAACGCTCCGGCAGATCGAGGCGGCCGACCCCAAAGCATCGACATGGCTATCGGCCAACGCCGGTTCGGGCAAGACACGGGTTCTGACCGACCGAGTGGCGCGCCTTTTGCTGGATGGAACCGATCCGCAGAATATCCTTTGCCTCACCTATACCAAGGCCGCCGCCAGCGAGATGCAGAACCGGCTGTTCAAGCGGCTTGGCGAATGGGCGATGATGGATGATGAGCCGCTTCACCAAAGCCTTGGCGAGATGGGTGTCGAGGAAGCGATCCCAAATGAGGCGCTTGCCAATGCCCGGACACTTTTTGCCCGCGCTGTTGAAACCCCCGGCGGCCTCAAGATCCAGACGATCCATTCCTTTTGCGCCTCGATCCTGCGGCGCTTTCCGCTCGAGGCGGGCGTATCGCCCAATTTCGCCGAGATGGACGACCGCACGGAGGCGCATCTGCGCGAGGCGGTGCTCGACGAAATCTCGTCGGGCCCGGATGGCGGCATCATCGACCGGATCGGCGGCTATATCTCGGAAGGCGGGATTGTCGAGCTGACCACCGAGATTGTCAGACATCGCGACAGGTTTTCCGCCCGACCGGACAAACGCCACTTTAACCTCCCAGATCATGCAGATGAAAAGAGCGTTCTGTCGCTCGCCTTTCTCGGAGACGAGGCCAATCTCATCGCGGCCATTGTCCCGGCTCTGGCGGCTGGATCGAAAACTGATCAGGGGGCAGCGAAAAAACTAGCCCCGGTCCGCGGCTCAACGCTTG
>JALRLK010000054.1 GCA_023254495.1 Marivivens sp.
GGCCCGCAATGTCGCGAATGATCCTGCGGCGTCGCCCATTCTTCTTGAAATGACTCAGCGTCTGCTGAACCATAGGCTAACACATAGCGAAGGGCGTTTTGCCCGCACGATGATTACAGCCGAGGGCGCACGACGCGCACCTCGCGTACTTTGAAATACCGGCCGTTGCTATCTTGGCCGTGAACTCAAGAGGGCGCAGCCCGGGCGCAACCTTGCTGTTACAATTGCCGGGCAGACTTCCGTGCAAGGGCTTTTGCCCTTGTGGGGCTATCTAAGAGGGGGATGCACGCGCCTATTTGAGCTTTCCAAGCTGGTCAAACCGTCCGGAGCCCCAGGGCTTCAGGACCAAAAGGACGATCACCTGCCGGCCAACGCGCCGACGGTTCGGACCGAAAATCAATAAGACCCGCACTTACAACTCGTCACACGACAGGAGAGACTATGAAACGATATCTATTATCAGGCGTGGCAATGCTGGTGCTTCCAGCCGCTGCCTATGCCAACTGCCCGGCGGTCACCATGGGAGATTCCATGGGTGTCGCAGCCGGCGCATTCCCGCAACAGTATGAGCTTTCCGAGTTTGAAGCGGCCGCTGGCTGCTCGATGGAATTCTCGGAAAACCCCGCGATCGGCGATCTGAACGCCCGCATCGCTGGCAACCCGGCGCTGCCGCCGCTTGCTGATCGTCTGCCGTCTGAGCCGCTCGTTGTCGTGCCCTACGACAGCATCGGCCACTACGGCGGCACCTTCGACGCGCTGTCCAACGCCACCGAGGCCGGTACCTCCGACTTCCTCTCGGTGCGCCACGTCAACCTCGTGCGCTATTCGGATGATCTTCAGACGATCGTGCCGAACATCGCCAAGTCGTGGGAATGGAACGCTGATTACACCCAGCTGACCTTCCATCTGCGCAAGGGCCACAAGTGGTCGGACGGCCAGCCCTTCACCTCGGCTGACGTGAAGTTCTGGTACGACAACCTGATGATGGACACCAACGTCATCGAAAAGGCCAAGGACTATGTCCTCGTCGGCGGCGAGCGTATGACCGTCGATACCCCGGACGAGACCACCGTGGTGTTCAACCTGCCGGCGCCGAAGCCGGGCCTTCTGGCCCACTTCGCCACCTCCTACGCGCAGGGCTTCCAGCCGATGCACTTCCTCGGCCAGTTCCACCCGGCGATTAACGCCGACGCCGATGCTCTGGCCCAGTCGATGGGCTTTGAGAACGGCTACGACGCGATCAAGGCCTACTATGGCAGCTCGGACTGGACGGATACGCCCTCGCCGATGCTCAACTCGCCCGACAAGCTCGCGGCCCTGCCGGCCCACGCCGTGCCGACGCTCGAGAGCCATTTCGTGGTGAACGAGACCACCGAAGGCCGCCATTTCGTGGCCAACCCCTACTTCCACATGGTGGATACCTCCGGTCAGCAACTTCCGTACATCAACGAGATGGACGAGATCTACGCCAACGACCACGAGGTGCGTCTCCTCAAGCTGATCAACGGCGAGGTCGACTACAAGTCTCAATCGCTCGGTCTGCCGGATGCGCCGATCCTCCTCGAGAACCAGGCTTCTGGCGACTATACCGTCCAAATCGCTCCGCGGATCTCGATGCCGACCGTGTCGTTCAACGTCACCCATGAAGACGAAGCCAAGCGCGCCGTCTTTGGTGATGTGAACTTCCGCAAGGCCATGTCGATTGCGATCGACCGCAACGAGATCAACGAAACCGCCTACTTCGGTCAGGGCGTGCCGCGTCAGTACGTCGGCTTCTCGCCGCTGCCGGGCTTTGTTGATCCGAGCTGGGCATCCTATGCCGCCGAATATGATCCCGAAGGCGCCAAAGCCCTTCTCGATGGTGCCGGTGTCGTCGATGCGGATGGGGATGGAATGCGCGACCTGCCGGGTGGCGCCAAGCTCATCATCAATATGCAGTTCGCCCAGCAGGGTCTGCCGGGTCAGGTCGTCGAGCTTATCGCCCAGCAGTGGGCCGAGGTCGGCATCCAGACCACCGTCAAGGAAGTCACGCCCGACGAATACCGTTCGGCGCAGTCGTCCAACCAGCTTGATGTGGGTCTCTGGGAGAAGAGCCAGCCGCTTGCCATCGTTCTTGGCAATAACGAGCTCTGGGTCCCGCCGTTCGAGAACTACTTCGCGCACCGCAGCGGTATGCTCTGGGCCGAGTGGGTCGACAGCAACGGCGCAAGCGGTGTCGAGCCGCCCGATTACGTCAAGGGCCTGATCGCCGATATCAACGCCTTCCAGTCGACCCCGGTCGGCACGCCGGAATCGGATGCCATCGGTGCGCGGATGGTCGAAGCGATGACCTCGAACCTCCTGTTCATCGGCACCGTCCTGTCGTCGGGCCCGATCTATCACCGCAACGCTCTCAAGAACGTTCCGGAGTTCAAGACCGAGTCCTACGAGTACTACCGGACCTACCCGTATCTGGGTACCCAGTGGTATCTGGACGAGTGATCTGACCGAATAGAACCACCGGCCGGGGCGGCGCAATCCGCCCCGGTCAGACTATCAAAAGACGACTGACGGGATATCGCCAGCTATGGGGCAATTCATTCAATTCGTGATCACCCGCGCGACGATGGCGCTGATCACCCTTCTGACGGTGTCGCTGATCGTCTTTACGCTGATGGAGCTTGTGCCCGGCACCTGCGCCGAGCGGTATCTGGCCTTCAAGAACACCCAAGGCTCGCAGATCACCATCGCCGATATCGAGGCCGAAGAACGCCGCCTCGGATTAGACCGACCCTTTCCCGAACGCTGGGGCAAGTGGGTCTATAGCGTCTTCGTCCACGGAGAATTTGGCGACAGCTGCATCCTGCGCCTCAACATCAACCAGCTTCTCGCCGACAAGTTCTGGATTTCCCTCGGCATCTGTATGGCCGCGCTGATCCTTAGCTATGCGATTGCGGTGCCAATAGGCATTGTCTCTGCCAGCTCCAGAAGCCCCGTCACAAACAATACGCTGCGTTTTGTGAGCTATCTTGGTCTTGCGCTGCCCAACTTCCTTCTGGCGCTCATCATCATGTTGATCGCCACGGTCTATTTCGGCGAAAGTTTAACCGGCCTCTATTCCAAGGAGTTGCGCGATGCGCCCTGGAATATTGCCAAGTTCAAGGACTTCCTGAGCCACGCCTGGCTTCCGGTCTTCATCCTCGGCTGGTCGGCAACCGCCTTCGCGCTTCAAACCGTGCGGGCCCTGATGCTCGACGAAATCGGCAAGCTCTACGTCACCGCCGCCTCGGCGCGCGGGGTCTCTGGTGCACGGCTCCTCTGGCGCTATCCGGCCAAGCATTCGCTCGGGCCGGTGATCAATTCACTGGGTTTCGACCTGAACCGCATCTTTAACGAATTGCCGATCGTCGCTTTGATCCTGACGCTGACCGAGGCGGGAGCTCTTCTCTTTGAATCGCTCGCCCGCTCCAACGACCAGCAGCTCGCGGGCGCGATTATTTTCCTTCTGACTGCCAGCATCGTCGCGCTGAATTTCGCGACCGACATCCTTCTGGCGCTAATTGATCCGCGTGTGCGCCGCGGGATGATGGGGTAGGCCGATGTTCTGGAGAAAGAAAGCAACCGCCGGCGTCGATCAGGCTGCCAAAGAGGCCTACTTCACCGCCTCGCAGGGGCAGCTCATCTGGTCGCGCTTCCAGTCCAACCGAACCGCGATGATCGCGGGCTGGGCGCTTGTCCTGATGATCGTCATGGGCCTCTTCGCGCCGTTCCTGTCGCCCTACGACCCGACCATCGCGGGTCGTGACGATCAGTATGAAAACGGCGCCCCGCAACTACCGAAGTTCTGGGATGAAAACGGCTTTTCATGGCGCCCGTTTATCTACGCCACCGAGCGCGAACGGTCGATCGCCACCAACTTCCGCTGGGTCATCACCGAGAACCGCGACGAGCGGCTCTATATGACCTTCTTCACCCGCGATTGGGACTACAAGCTCTTCCATCTCGACTATGATCTGCCCGGCGATGCCTTCGATATCGACGTGGCGCTGATCTCGTCAAACATCCATCTTTTCGGCGTCGAAGGCGGCAAGATCCACCTCTTCGGCACCGATGCCAGCGGCAAGGATATCTTCAGCCGGACGCTCCACGCGATCTGGACATCGCTTGCGGTGGGCACGCTGGGTGTTCTCATCTCCTTTGTCCTTGCGCTCATCATAGGAGGGGTGGCCGGCTATTTCGGCGGCTGGATCGACAGCGTCTTGCAGATGATCACCGACGCGATCCGAACCGTGCCCTCGATCCCGCTCTTCATGGCGCTCGCGGCCTTCATGCCTGACACATGGAGTTCGGAGACGCGGTTCTTCTTTATCTCGATCAT
>JALRLK010000088.1 GCA_023254495.1 Marivivens sp.
TTGATCCTGTACATTTGGCGCACCTCATCATCGCTGAACAGGCGAGGGTAGAGTTAGGTCTGGATAAAGTAATTTTCATCCCAGCGGGGGAACCATGGATGAAATCGGACCGGCGTATTACACCGGCGGAAGGTGCTGGCCGGGGCGGTCGGCCAGGGGCTTTTCACCCTTCAAAACCTTCGCCTGCAGCGCCGTGGGCCAACCGCCCGGCGGCTGGCCGAGGTTGCCCTTGAGCATATCGACAACTGAGTCGGGGAAGGCGACTTCGACGGACGGATCCTCGACCTGCGCGCGGGTCAGGCCTTGGCTCACCATCATCAAGGCCATGTCGCCCACGACCTTGGACGATGGCGTGACCTTCACGATATCGCCGAACATCTGGTTCACATCAGCATAGGTCTGGGCGACCTCGTGCCAGCGCTCTTCAAGGCCCATCGAACGGGCCTGTGCCTTGAGGTTGGTGAACTGCCCGCCGGGCATTTCGTGGAGATAGACCTCAGAGGCAGGCGCCTGAAGGCCGCTTTCAAAGGCGGTATACTGGGCGCGGGCCTGCTCCCAATAGTTGGAAATCTCGCGGATCGCGCCGATGTCGAGGCCTGTCTCGCGCTCGGTGCCGCGCAGGGCTTCGACGATCGATCCGAGGGTCGGCTGCGAGGTATTGCCCGAGAGTGCATCCATCGCCGCGTCGACCACGTCGACCCCCGCCGCCGCGGCGGCGATCACCGTGGCGATCGAGGCGCCCGAGGTGTCGTGGGTGTGGAAGTGGATCGGCAGGCCAACCTCTTCCTTCAAGGCCTTGAAAAGGGCGGCGGCTGCGGCGGGCTTCAAGAGGCCCGCCATGTCCTTGAGGCCAAGGACGTGTGCGCCCGCGGCCTCGAGCTCTTTCGCCATGCCGACATAGTATTTCAGATCGTATTTCGACCGGTTCGGATCAAGAAGATCGCCAGTATAACAGATCGCCGCTTCACAGACCTTGCGGTTCTCGACCACGGCATCCATGGCGACGCGCATATTCTCGACCCAGTTGAGGCTGTCGAACACGCGGAAGACATCGACACCGGTCTCGGCGGCCTGTTTCACGAAGCCCTGCACCACGTTGTCGGGATAGTTGGTATAGCCCACGCCGTTGGATGCCCGCAAAAGCATCTGGGTCATGACATTGGGCATGGCCGCGCGGATATCGCGCAGGCGCTGCCAAGGGCATTCCTGCAGGAAGCGATAGGCCACGTCGAAGGTCGCGCCGCCCCAGCATTCGACCGAGAAGAGATCGGCCATCTTCTGGGCATAGGCGGGGGCCACGCGGATCATGTCCATCGACCGCATCCGCGTTGCCAGAAGCGACTGGTGGCCATCGCGCATCGAGGTGTCGGTGATGAGAACCCGCGACTGGGCCTGCATATAGCAGACGATGCCCTCGGGCCCCTCGGCATCAAGGATATCGCGGGTGCCTTTCGGCAGTGTTCCGGTGCCGGGCAGCACCGGCGCTTTCGGCGCTTTGGCGTCGGCATGAGGGCGGGGGCGGCCGGCGGTCTCGGGGTGTCCGTTGACGGTGATGTCGGCGATATAGGTAAGGATCTTCGTCGCCCGGTCGCGGCGCTTCTTGAAGCTGAAAAGCTCGGGCGTCGTGTCGATGAACTTGGTCGTGTATTTGTTCGACAGGAAGGTCGGGTGTTTGAGCAGGTTCTCGACAAAGGCGATATTGGTCGACACGCCGCGGATACGGAATTCGCGCAGGGCGCGGTCCATGCGGGCGATGGCCATCTCGGGCGTGGGCGCGCGGGCGGTGACCTTGGTCAGAAGCGAATCGTAATAGCGGGTGATGACCGCGCCGGAATAGGCGGTGCCGCCGTCGAGGCGGATGCCCGGGCCGGTGGCCGAGCGGTAGATCTGGATGCGGCCATAGTCGGGGATGAAGTTGTTCAGCGGGTCTTCGGTGGTGACGCGGCACTGGAGCGCGTGGCCGTCGAGCTTCACATCTTCCTGACGGGCAACGCCGGTCGCCTTGGCGAGGCTCTTGCCTTCGGCGATCAGGATCTGGGCGCGGACGATGTCGATATCGGTCACTTCCTCGGTGACCGTATGTTCGACCTGCACGCGGGGATTGACCTCGATGAAGTAGAAATTGCCCGAGTCCATATCCATGAGGAACTCGACCGTGCCAGCGCATTCATAGTTCACATGGGCGCAGATCTTCTTGCCAAGCTCGCAAAGCTCGTCGCGCTGGGCTTGGCTGAGGTAGGGGGCAGGGGCCCGCTCGACGACCTTCTGGTTGCGGCGCTGCACGGTGCAGTCGCGCTCCCAGAGGTGGTAGATATTGCCGAGCTTGTCGCCGAGGATCTGAACCTCGACGTGGCGGGCGCGCTGGATCATCTTTTCCAGATACCCCTCGCCATTGCCAAAGGCCGCCTCGGCCTCGCGCCGGCCTTCGCGGACCTTTTCGGCCAGCTCCTTCTCGCTCTGGATCGGGCGCATCCCACGGCCGCCGCCGCCCCACGAGGCCTTGAGCATCAGGGGATAGCCGATCTCGGCCGCTTCCTTGTGGATGGCGTCCATATCATCGCCCAAGACCTCGGTCGCCGGAATGACCGGCACACCGGCGGCGATGGCGACCTTGCGGGCCGAGGCCTTGTCGCCCAGCTCGCGCATGGTCCGCGCCTTGGGGCCGATGAAGGTGATGCCGGCGGCATCACAGGCGTCGACGAAATCGGGGTTTTCCGACAAGAGGCCATAGCCCGGATGGATCGCATCTGCGCCCGCCATCTTGGCCACGCGGATGATTTCGGGGATCGAGAGATAGGCGGCCACGGGTCCAAGCCCCTCACCGATCCGGTAGGCCTCATCCGCCTTGAAGCGGTGCAGGCCCAGCTTGTCTTCCTCGGCAAAGACGGCCACGGTCTTTTTGCCCATCTCGTTGGCGGCGCGCATCACCCGGATGGCGATTTCCCCACGGTTGGCGACAAGGATCTTCTTGAATTCGGCCATCGGCTGCCATCTCCCCATTGTGCAGGTGCAGCATTTCTATGACTCAAAACTGTAGGGGTAAATGCTCTGAAAGGGATAAATGTTATCGCTAACACGACATGATGCCGCAGAAGTACAATAGCCAAGGGCGCGCTGGTGACCCAACGCGCCCTGTACGAACTTGGACTTGGTGCTATTCGCCCTTGGGAATCTGCCGGTTGGTCAGTGGTACTTCCTTGAGGATGAAGGCAAAGCCAAGGCCCACGACGGCCAGCGCCATCGCCACCCAGTAGATCGGGTGCAGCGCATCGACGACCCCTTGGGCAACCATGTTGCGGACAGGCTCGGGCAGGCCGGCCACCATCTGCGGACCGAAGGACGACATGCTCTCGCCCATGCCACCGGGGGCGCCGGCAAACTGTTCGGTCATGCGGGCCGTGAAGAGGGCGCCGAACACGGCCACACCGAGCGAGCCGCCAACCTGACGGAAAAGAAGGCCCGAAGCGGTGGCTGCCCCCAGCTGTTTCTTCGGCACGGCGTTCTGCACGGCGGTGGTCACCACCGGGAAGATGAAACCCATGCCAAAGCCCACGGTCATGATGTAGAGACTGAAGACGAGCGTCGAGGTGTCGGGCTCGAGGTGGGTCAGAAGATACATCCCGAAGATCAGCGAGATCATCCCGGCGATCGGCAGGTAATAGTATTTGCCAAGGCGCGACATGGTCTGACCGGCAATGGTCGAGGAGAAAAGGATGCCGAAGGTCATCGGGATCAGCATCAGGCCCGACTCGGTCGGCGTCGCGCCTTTCGAGATCTGCAGATAGAGTGGCAGGAAGGTGATCGCGCCGAACATCGCAGCCCCCGAGATGAAGCCGATGATCGAGGTCACCCAGAAAACGTTGAGCTTGAACAGTTCCAGCGGAACGATCGGCTCAGAGGCTTTGAGTTCCACCATCACGAAGGCGATGGCAAAGACCACGGCGATGGCGCCAAGGCCGATGATCTCGGTCGAAAGCCACTCGTAGTCGCGGCCGCCGAAGGTCGTGACCAGCGTCAGCGAGGCCAGCGAGACCGATAGGGTCACAGCGCCCAGCCAGTCGATCTTGTGCGACACGCGGTGCATCTTCGGGTGGAAGCTCATCCAGAACATGGCCGCGGCGAAAAGGCCGAGCGGGATGTTGATGAAGAAGATCCAGTGCCAGCTGAACTGATCGACGAACCAGCCGCCCAAGAGGGGGCCAATCACCGACGAGATCGAGAAAACAGCCGCGAAAACGCCCTGCACCTTGCCGCGATCCTGCGGCGGGATCACGTCGCCGATGACCGAGAGCGTCAGCACGAAAAGGCCGCCGCCGCCAAGACCCTGAAGCGTGCGCGACAGGATCAGCTGGGTCATGTCCTGCGAGATACCGCAAAGGGCCGAGCCCAGAAGGAAGATGCCCACCGAAACAGCCACGGTATTGCGGCGCCCGTAGAGGTCGCCGATCTTGCCGTAGAGCGGCGCGACCACGGTTGACGAGAGGATGTAGGCGGTGACGACCCAGCTCAGATGCTCAAGCCCGCCGAGGTCCGACACGATGGTCGGGAGGGCGGTCGAGACGATGGTCTGGTCGAGCGAGGCCAGAAGCAGAAGGATCGCGATCGAGGCGATGATCATCGGCACGTTCTTTGGCCGTTCACCGTGGTGATCCTCGTCGAGTTGGTCAGTTGTCATGGGAATCTCCGGTCTTTGGCCCTGCGGCCAATTGCGTGTTTGACTATGCCTGAGGAATATATATGTCAATGGCACATATTTGTTAGGCGCAGCCACTTGACCGGCGAGCGCCGGTGTAATCAAAGGCGGCATGGCACGGGATCAAGGCAAGGCCGACGAGGCCATCAAATGTTATCACGAGGCGGTCGCGGCGCGGCTCGCCACCGATGGCTTTGCGCCCGAGATCGTCATGGCGCTGCTCGATCTGGACTCGGGTGTTTTCCAGTGGCACCGGCTGGTGATGAAGGGCGAAGTCCTCGGCAAGCTCATTGAAGAGCTGGGCCTTGAGCTCGACCTGTCTCACTTCTACGCCATGACCGCGATCCTGCGGCTGCAACACGGCTTTGGCCGCGAGGCAGCGCAGGTGACTGTGGGCCTTCTGGCCGAAGAGATGGACATTGATCCATCGCGGGCAAGCCGCATCGCCTCGGACCTGATTGGCCGCGGCTTTGTCCGGCGCGAGGCGGCGCAGGACGACGGGCGCAAGTCGATCCTCGTCCTGACCGATGCCGCCTGGAAAGTGCTTGGGCAAGTCAGCGACCAGAAATGGTCGAAGATGGGGGCGATCTTCGAGGGCTGGAGCGAGGACGAGATTACCACCTTCTCGCGCCTCTTCCTGCGCTACATCGACGGGATCGCCCGCGTCTATCGCGCGAAATAGCCGCGCGGCCGCTAAGAACAATTGCAGAACACATCTTTAACAAGCCCGCCGCCCGCGCTATCGTCGGCGCCATGAGCGATTTCGACGATTTCGACCCACAAGTGGATGCCCCCAAAGTCCCCCTCAGCCAGCGGGCCATGGCGACGCGGGGTGCGCCCTATCTCGACGACCTGAACCCCGCGCAGCGAGAGGCGGTCGAGGCCCTCGATGGGCCGGTTCTGATGCTGGCCGGGGCAGGGACGGGCAAGACCAAAGCGCTCACCACCCGCATCGCGCATCTTCTGACGACAGGCCGTGCGCGACCGAATGAAATCCTCGCCGTAACCTTCACCAACAAGGCTGCCCGCGAGATGAAAGACCGCGTCGCGCGGCTCTTGGGCGAGAGGGTGGAGGGGATGCCGTGGCTCGGCACCTTTCACGCGCTGGGCGTCAAGCTACTCCGCCGCCACGCCGAGCTCGTTGAGCTGAAATCCAACTTCACCATCCTCGACACCGACGATCAGGTGCGGCTGATGAAGCAGTTGATCGTCGCCGCCAATATCGACGAAAAGCGCTGGCCCGCGCGGCAGCTGGCGGGGATCATCGACGGCTGGAAAAACCGCGCCTATACGCCCGACAAGGTACCGACCAAAGAGGCGAGCGCCTTCGACGGGCGCGGCGTCTCGCTCTATGCGGCCTATCAGCGCCGCCTTCTGGAGCTCAACGCCGTCGATTTCGGCGATCTTCTCCTGCACGTCGTGACGATCTTTCAGGCCCATCCCGACGTCCTCGCCCAATATCAGCGCTGGTTCCGCTATATCCTTGTCGACGAGTATCAGGATACCAACTTGGCCCAGTATCTCTGGCTGCGGCTTCTGGCGGGCGGACACAAGAATATCTGCTGCGTGGGCGACGATGACCAGTCGATCTATGGCTGGCGCGGGGCCGAGGTGGGCAACATCCTGCGCTTTGAAAAGGATTTCCCCGGCGCCAAGGTGATCCGGCTCGAGCAGAACTACCGCTCGACCCCGCATATCCTCGCCGCCGCCTCGGGCGTGATCGCCGCCAACAAGGGGCGCTTGGGCAAGACGCTCTGGACCGAGGCCGAGGAGGGCGAGAAGGTCCGCCTCATCGGCCATTGGGACGGCGAGGAAGAGGCGCGCTGGGTCGGTGAAGAGGTCGAGGCGCTTCAGCGCGGCACGCGGGGGATGGCGGCCAAGTCGCTCGACGATATGGCGATCCTCGTCCGCGCCAGCCACCAGATGCGCGCCTTCGAGGATCGGTTCCTGACCATCGGCCTTCCCTATCGCGTCATCGGCGGCCCGCGCTTTTACGAGCGGCTCGAGATCCGCGACGCGATGGCCTATTTCCGGCTTGCCGTCAGTCAGGACGACGACCTCGCCCTTGAGCGCGTCGTCAACACCCCCAAGCGCGGCCTTGGCGACAAGGCGGTTCAGACCATCCAGCGCACCGCCCGCGCCAACGGGGTGAGCCTCGTCAACGGGGCGCGGATCGTCGTCGAACACCGCGAATTGAAGGGCAAGGCGCTGGCCGAACTTGGCGTTCTCGTCCAAAGCCTCGACCGTTGGCACGCCCAGCTTCTGGCCGAGGCCGATACCCATGTCGAACTGGCCGAGATGATCCTCGACGAATCCGGCTACACAGCCATGTGGCAAAACGACAAAACGCCCGAGGCGGCGGGGCGGCTTGAGAACCTCAAGGAGCTGGTGAAAGCGCTTGAGGAGTTTGACAACCTTCAAGGGTTCCTCGAACACATCTCCCTCATCATGGATAACGACAGCGAAGAGGCCGAGGAGAAGGTCACCATCATGACCCTCCACGCCGCCAAGGGCCTCGAGTTTCCGGTGGTCTTTCTGCCCGGCTGGGAGGATGGCCTCTTCCCCAGCCAGCGCAGCATGGATGAAAGCGGCCTCAAGGGCCTCGAGGAAGAGCGGCGGCTCGCCTATGTCGGCATCACCCGCGCCGAGGAGCTCTGCACCATCTCTTTCGCCGCTAACCGGCGGGTCTATGGCCAGTGGCAATCGCAATTGCCGAGCCGGTTCATTGATGAACTGCCCGAGGATCACGTCGAGGTGCTGACCCCGCCGGGCCTCTATGGCGGGGGCTATGGCGCCGCCGCGCCCACCGCCGCGATCCACGATCGCGTTTCGCGGGCGGACGTGTATAACTCCCCCGGCTGGAAGCGGATGCAGACCCAAAGTACCTCCCGCCCCATGGCCCAGCCCACTGAAGCGCGGCACATGACCATCGACGCGACCGCCCTTTCCGCCTTCACCGAGGGAGAGCGGGTGTTCCACCAGAAATTCGGCTATGGCGAGGTGGTGGGGATCGAGGGCGACAAGCTCGAGATCGCCTTCGATAAGGCGGGCGTGAAAAAGGTTGTCGCGGGGTTCATTGTTCCGGCCGCGAAGGCCGACGAGATCCCGTTCTAGTGCCCACGCAGGATCGGGATCAGGGTCAGCACCAAAAGCACGGCCATCGTCCAGTTGAAGGCCCGAAGGCGCGCCGGTGAGGTGAGGAACCGCCGCATCTGCTGGCCCAAGGTGACCCAGCTGGCGCAGCTCGGCAGGTTGACGAGGCAAAAGACCACCGAGACCAGCGCCACCGAGGCGAGCGTGTGTTCGACCGTATAGGCCGAGAGAGCGGTGAGCGCCATGAACCAGCCCTTGGGATTGACCCACTGAAACGCCGCCGCCTGCAGCGCGGTGAAGGGCTTACCCGTGGTCTCGGGCGCATCGGGCGATTTCGGTGCGGCGGTGGCGATCTTCCACGAGAGGTAAAGCAGATAGGCCACCGAGACCCACTTCATCACGACGAGCACGACCGGGAAGGCCTCGAACACCTTCACGAGCCCCGCGCCGAGGACGAAGATCATGAAGGCATGGCCGCAGCTGACCCCCAGAAGATGCGGGATCGTCCGGCGGATGCCGTAATTCGCCCCCGAGGCCAGCAACATCATGTTGTTGGGTCCGGGCGTGATCGACGTCACGAAGGCAAAGCCGATGAGGGCGGGGAGAAGCTCGAAGGACATGGTGCGCATAAAAGGCGCAAGTCATGGCTGCTGGCAATGGGGGAAAAGAAAAACGGCGACGCCAGGGAGGGGGCATCGCCGTTTCACTGAGCTGGCGCCAGGGAGGAGGGGCGCCGCTTGTCTGGGAAAGCGGCGGCGTCTGGGAGGAGGTGACGCCGCCGCCTTGTTCACGACCGGTTCAGGGAGGAGGAGACTGGTCGTTGATCTGGAGCCTTCTCAGGGAGGAGGAAGGCTCCTAGAATTCTTATTTGCCGTAGCCGGCCTCGTAGGCGATCGAGCGGATCATGCCGCGGCTGATGCCGATATCGGCCAGATCACGGTCGCTCATGCCCGAGAGCTCGTTGTAGACGCGGCGGAATTCGCGGGCCTGAACGGCGCGGGCCACGGTGGCGGCGCGGAAGGCGGCGAAGCGTTCGAAGAGGTTCGAACCGGGGATGTGGGTATCAGTCAGGAAAGCCATTTTTCTTCTCGTGTGTTTGCTGCGTGTCAGCGTGTCGTTCGTCTTGTGAGCCTTATGTGGGATTATGCTGCGAGTGCACAATGGACGTTCCGGAATTGCTGCTATGCAGAAAATGCATACGCATGACTGACCCTTTTCAAAACGTTTCCATTTTGACCGTATGGTTAAGACCAAGGATCACGCGCCTGTGCTGATCTCGCACCTTGCACTTGCCCGCAAAACCACAGACCTTGCGGACGCGAACACCAATAGGGGCCGCCCATGTCAGTTACCCGCGAACAGATTCAATCTGTGCTTTCTCGCCTTGAGCTGCCCGATGGCGGCAATCTCATCAGCCGGGATGTTGTCCGTGCGATTACGATCGACGACGGCAAGGTGCGCTTCGTCATCGAAGCGGCAAGCGCAGATCAGGCGCGGATGATGGAAGGGCTTCGGCAAGCGGCAGAGCGGGCCGTTGCGTCACTCCCGGGCGTGACCGGCGTTTCGGTCATGCTTACGGCGCATACCCAGAAGTCCGAGCCGCCACAGCTCAAAGGTGGGGGACATGGCCACAGCCACGGGCAGGGGCAGGGGCAGCAGGGGCCGGCGCGTATTCCGGGTGTAAAAAAGATCCTTCTCGTCGGATCGGGCAAGGGCGGTGTCGGCAAATCGACCGTTTCGGCCAATCTCGCTGTGGCGCTCGCGAAGGCGGGCAAGAAGGTCGGCCTGCTGGATGCGGATATCTATGGCCCGAGCCAGCCGCGGATGATGGGCGTGACCTCGAAGCCCCAATCGCCCGATGGCAAGACCTTGGAGCCGATCCGCGCCCATGGCGTGTCGATCATGTCGATGGGCTTTCTCATCGACCCCGACCGCGCGGTGATCTGGCGTGGCCCGATGCTCATGGGCGCGATGCAGCAGATGCTGACACAGGTGCAATGGGGCGATCTGGACGTTCTGGTGATCGACCTGCCGCCCGGCACCGGCGATGTGCAGCTGTCACTTGGCCAGAAAGCCGTGATCGACGGGGCGATCATCGTCTCGACACCGCAAGACGTGGCGCTTCTCGATGCGCGCAAGGCGCTTGATATGTTCAAGGCAATGAAAACGCCGATGCTGGGCCTCATCGAGAATATGTCGATGTTCGTCTGCCCCGATTGCGGCAGCCGCCACGAGATCTTTGGCCATGGCGGTGTGAAGGCCGAGGCCGAAAAGCTGGGCCTGCCGCTTCTGGCGACCCTGCCTATCGATCTGCAAACCCGCCTTGGCGGCGACGCAGGCCTGCCCATCGCCACGGGCGAAGGCGCGATGGCCAAGGCCTATGCCGATCTGGCAGCCCGCCTGATCCAAATCGGCGACGTCTAGGCGCCCTTCAGGGAAATTCTGGAATCTGATGCGAATCACCCGGCTTAAACGGCCGGGTGATTGGCGTTTTTGGCGCGTTCTTATGAGGGAATTTAGCGATTTCACCGGTCACGACGCTAAAATCGCGAAAATTATTGGGATTTAATGGAACCGCGCTGATCGCAACTTGAGTGTCTACATATTGTATCTGTGACCTTGGACGTAACAATAATATGTGCCAGTGACCCTGAAATACCTCTAGGTCTTGTCGCGGGGAGGGGTGTAATCTTGCATATTGTGCCTTCAGGCCCAGAAAATGTTGTTGATTACCATGAAATCCCATGGCACCAATGAAACATCGAAGGACGGGCATCGAATAAGGGGCAAATAAAGAACCCCATCGGCAACCAAAGTGCAGGTTTCATACAGGCACCCGCTTCTTCGAAACAAAGATCCGGCGCGCGAGCGAGCAGACATCCCCCCAGGTGGCGCGCGCAGTCGGGCATTCCGAAAGGGACGAGGGCGGCGGATTGGGCAGTGGCAGCAGCTCAAACCGCCGTTTTCTCTTTCAGGCCTTGAAACGGGACAGGAGAGGGGCCGCGCAACGTGGTTCTGAGTTTTACAGGCGAATACGTCCAGAAGGTGGACGGCAAGGGTCGGATGTCGATCCCTGCAGATTTTCGCCGTGTGCTCGAATCCGGCGATCCAAATTGGACCGAAGGCCTCACCCCCGCGCTCTATCTTCTTTACGGTGATCACCTGCGCGAGCAGCTGCAGGTCTATTCCGCTGTCGAGTTCGACGCGATTGCCGCGCGCATCAAGGCGATGCCGCTGGGCGACGCGAACCGCACCCGCCTTTCCCGCCTGATCCTTGGCCAGTCGATCCGTCTCGAGGTCGACAAGGATGGGCGCATCGTCATGCCGATCCGCCAGCGCCAGAAACTGGGCCTGACCGAGGGCGAGGTCTATTTCTCGGGCGTGGGCGACCATTTCGAAATCTGGAAGGCCGATACTTTCAGCGCCTCGGTGGGCAAAGGCCTCACCGATTGGCTGGCCGAACAACCGGACGGCTTCGATCCCCTCAGTCTTTTGGGCGGGGGATGATCCATGAGCCCAGCTGCCAAGCTCCCCGATACATCCGCCCATATCCCCGTTCTGCTGCGACCGCTCATCGAGGCGGTCGCGCCTGTCTCCGGCACATGGCTTGACGGCACCTTTGGCGCAGGCGGCTATACCCGTGCGCTTCTGGCCGCAGGGGCCGACAAGGTGATCGCGGTGGATCGTGATCCCTTGGTGTTCGAAATGGCCAAGGCTTGGGCGGGCGACTATGAGGGCCGGATCGAGATGGTGCAGGGCACCTTTTCCCAGCTCGACGAATACGCCAGCGATCTTGACGGCGTGGTACTCGATCTCGGTATCTCGTCGATGCAGATCGACATTCCCGAGCGCGGCTTTTCCTTCATGAAGGACGGCCCCCTCGATATGCGGATGAGCCAATCGGGCGAGAGTGCGGCCGATATCTGCAACACCGCCGACGAGGCGGAACTGGCTGATATCATTTATCTTTACGGTGAAGAGCGGGCTTCCCGCCGGATCGCCCGCGCCATCGTCGCGGCGCGGCCTGTGGAGACGACGCTGCAGCTGGCCAAGATCGTCGAGAGCTGCCTGCCGCGACAGAAACCGGGCCAGAGCCACCCCGCGACCCGCACCTTTCAGGCGCTCCGCATCGCGGTGAACGACGAATATGGGCAGTTGGCCGAGGGGCTGATGGCCGCCGAGCGGGCTTTGAAGCCGGGTGGGCTTCTCGCGGTGGTGACTTTCCACTCTGTCGAGGACCGCATGGTCAAGCGCTTCTTCCAGATCCGTTCGGGCGGGCAGGGCAACGCCATGGTGGTTGCAGGGGTCATTTGCGGTTGTTGGATTTGTTGCGCTCGCTCAGCGTGGCGATCAAGCCATCGATGCCCTTGGCGTTGATTTCTTGCGAGAACTGGGTGCGGTAGTTATCGACCAGCCAAATACC
>JALRLK010000067.1 GCA_023254495.1 Marivivens sp.
GGTGCACGGGCCGTGACTCACCGGTGAGCAGGGATTCATCGAGGGTGACGTCATCGTCCAAAGCGACGCCGTCGGCCGGCAGAGCCTGCCCGGTCGCAACAATCACGGTGTCATCCACGGCCAAGCGTCGCGCCGAAATCCAGCGGAGCGTCTTGGCGGAGATCAGCCGGCACGGTTTGTTCAATGAGCTCGTCCAAGTTTGCGACGCCCAGCTCGGCCAGCATTTCCCGCATTTCCCCAGGCGACGGGCCAATATGGCGGCGTCGTCCCCGAGATTGCGGCGCGGGCCCATGCCGAAAAGATCGACATTTGCGTGGAAGAGGCGCTCGGACAGGCGGGGATCGGACTTGCCCAGATAGACGCCATCGCCGTGACAGCCGGTCCGGGCCTGATCGGCGGGGTTCTCTCCGGCGTCATGTGCGCCAAGGGGATAGCCGCGGCGACAGGCCTGCCGCTGGTGGGCGTCAATCACCTCGCCGGCCACGCCCTGACGCCGCGGCTCACCGATGCCGTGGCCTTTCCCTATCTCATGCTCCTCGTCTCGGGTGGGCATTGCCAGTTTCTGATCGTGGCATCGCCCGACAGCTATCGTCGCATCGGCGGCACCATCGACGACGCCCCCGGCGAGGCCTTTGACAAGGCCGCCCGCCTTTTGGGCCTGAGCCAACCGGGCGGCCCGGCCATCGAAGCCGCCGCCAAATCCGGCGATCCAACCCGGTTTGCGTTGCCCCGGCCGCTTCTCGACCGGCCAGGCTGCGATATGTCGTTCTCGGGGCTCAAGACCGCGCTTCTTCGGGCCCGCGATGGCGTGGTGGCTGAAAAGGGCGGGCTGACGCGGCAGGATCAGGCCGACCTCGCCGCCGGATTTCAGTCGGCCGTGACCGATATCCTGCATGAAAAGACCAAGCGGGCGCTGGCTGAATACCGCGCTCTGGCACCTGAAACGCCGACCTTCGCCATCGCCGGTGGCGTCGCGGCCAACGGCCAGATCCGCGCCGCTCTGGTGGGGCTTTGCAAAGACGAGGGCGTCGCCTTCGTTGCGCCGCCCCTTTCCCTTTGCACCGATAACGCCGCGATGATCGCCTATGCGGGGCTCGAACGCTTCGCCGCAGGCGAGACAGACGGCCTCGATTTGAGCGCCCTGCCGCGCTGGCCCCTTGACGACCAAAGCCCCGCAATGCTCGGCTCGGGGAAAAAGGGAGCCAAGGCATGAAGATCGCAGTCGCCGGAGCAGGCGCTTTCGGAACCGCGCTCGCCATCGCCCTCAAGGCGGGTGGGCGCGATGTGTCGCTTTGGGGGCGGCAGAGCGAAGCGATGGATGCGCTTCTTGAGACCCGCATCTCGCCGCGCCTTCCGGGTGTGACCCTGCCGATAGGATTGCCCGTTTCAGCCAATATAGACACAGTTTTGCAGGCCGATGTGATCCTCCTCGCCGTTCCGGCACAGGCGCTCGACGGCTTTCTCGGCCACTATGGGAAGGCGCTTGCCGGAAAGCGATTGGTCGCCTGTTGCAAAGGGATCGACGTCTACTCGCTGCAAAGCCCGTCGATGACCATAGCCAACCATGTATCGGATGCGACGGTTGCTGCCCTGACCGGCCCGAGCTTTGCCGCCGATATCGCCGGCGGCCTGCCGACCGCCCTGACCCTCGCTTGCGAAGACACCGAAAAAGGGCAGGAGTTGCAGGAACTTCTTTCGACGCAAAGCCTTCGACTCTACCGCACCGCCGATATCCTTGGTGCCGAGTTTGGCGGAGCGCTGAAGAACGTGATCGCCATCGCATGCGGTGCTTGCATTGGGACTGGCCTCGGCGATAGCGCGCGCGCCGCGCTTCTGACCCGCGGCTTTGGCGAGATGGTTCGCTTTGCGACCCACCTTGGCGCCAGGCCCGAGACCCTTTCTGGCCTCTCGGGCATTGGCGATCTGGCGCTGACCTGCACGTCAGAGCTTTCCCGCAACTATCGCTATGGCCTTGCCCTCGGGCGCGGGGAGGGGTTTGATCCTTCGGTCACGGTCGAAGGCGCAAAAACCGCGATAGCAGTCACTAAATTGGCCAAAGAGCGCGAAATCGACCTGCCGATCAGCTCGGTCGTCGCGGCTTTGGTCGAAGCCAAACTTACCGTTCCACAAGCGATGAAGGCCCTTCTGTCGCGGCCTTTGAAAGAGGAGTAATCCATGCGCGTCGCCCTCATGACCCGGGACAAGCCCGGCGCCCTACAAATCCGTCTTGATACGCGCGAGGCGCATCTGGCCTATATTAAAGAGACAGGAGTTGTTGAGATGGCTGGCCCCTTCCTTGATGAGTCGGGCCAGATGTGCGGTTCGATGATTGTGCTCGATGTGGCCGACCTCGCCGCCGCCCGTGCTTGGGCCGAAAACGATCCCTATAACAAGGCGGGCCTTTTCGCGGACTTCCGCATTCAGGAATGGAAAAAGGTGATCGGCTAATGGCCTATTGGCTGTTCAAATCCGAGCCCGATACTTGGAGCTGGGATGATCAGGCTGCCAAAGGTGCGGCGGGCGAGGAATGGCACGGGGTTCGCAACTATCAGGCCCGCAACAATATGCGGGCCATGAAGCTCGGTGATCTCGGCTTCTTCTATCATTCTCGGCAAGGGCTCGAGATTGTCGGGATCGTCGAAGTTTCGGCGCTGGCGCATCCCGACAGCACGACCGACGACCCACGTTGGGAATGCGTCGATATCTGTGCCGTCAAACCATTGGCGAGGCCTGTAACTTTAGAGTCTATCAAGGCCGATTCTGCCCTTTCCGAAATGATTCTCGTGAAAAACTCCCGCCTTTCGGTTCAACCGGTCACCTCGGCAGAGTGGGCGCGTATCTGCGAATTGGGCGAGACAAAATCCTAGGCGACCCCCATACTCCCACCCATAGCGAACAGGGAGTTCATCATGGAATATCTCAACGTCATCGCCGCAGCAGGGGCCTCGTGGATCTTGGGGGCCATCTGGTATTCGACGCTGCGGAACCCGTGGATCGAAGCCTCGGGCATCGAATGCGACGAGAACGGCAACCCGAAGGGTGGCGGAAGCCCGGTGCCCTTTATTCTCTCTGCGATCTGTATGCTTCTGGCGGCAGGCATGATGCGGCACATCTTCGCCATGTCAGGAATCGAGTCGGTGGCAAAAGGCGCCTATGCGGGCCTTGGAATCGGGCTCTTCTTCATCGCGCCATGGACGATGATCAACAATGCCTACGGGATGCGCCCCTTCAAGCTGACGTTGATCGACGGAGGCTATTCGGCGATCGGCTGTCTGCTGATCGGAGCGGTGCTGACGCTGTTCTGAAAGTATGGGGGCCCCGACGCACGGGACCCCCTCTCACCCCGCGCGCTCCCCAAGCACCAGACGCGATTTGAATTCTGGGTCCCGGCCATCCTGACCGTAAGACCTTTTACGCCATCGTCGCAGATACTCCTAGCACATAGTCCTGAGGATTTAGTTCAATGCGTTGGTATCAAAGGGAATCTTCGCGACCGAAATACTTCACAAGAAGATAATAGTTGACGGGCCTGTAGCGCTGCTCGCCCTTCCCCGGATAGGCCTCGAGCGCGGCGTTGACCGCCTCGGCAAGTTCGGGGCTTTACCTGAGGCCGAGCTTGCGAACCAGGAAATGACTGCGGATGCTCTCTCGTTCCGCCGGGTCTTCTGGATCTATGGTGGCGCCCTCCGCGGCAAATGCCGCGGGGCCGCAGGCCTTGATGACACGATCCAGAAGGTCAGGCTCGGGCAGCATCCCGCACTTAACCTCAAGATCCTTCGCGCAAGCCTCGATCAGATCGTACCGCCTACCCATTTCACCCCCAAAAAGCAAAACCCGGCACCGAAGCGGCACCGGGTTCATGCTAGTCGAGTGGCTGATCGACGCAAGCCTAGTAGCGATAATGCTCGGGCTTGAACGGGCCTTCGACCGTCACGCCGATGTAGTCGGCCTGATCTTTCTTGAGCGTGGTCAGCTTGGCACCGATCCGCGCGAGGTGCAGGCGGGCCACTTTCTCGTCCAGATGCTTCGGCAGGATGTAAACGCCGGGCGTGTATTCACCGCCCTTGGTCCAAAGCTCGACCTGCGCCAAAACCTGATTTGTGAACGAAGCCGACATGACGAACGACGGATGGCCGGTGGCGTTGCCAAGGTTCAAGAGGCGGCCTTCGGACAGAAGGATGATCTTGCTGCCCGAGGGCATCTCGATCATGTCGACCTGTTCCTTGATGTTGGTCCACTTGTGGTTCTTGAGCGCGGCGACCTGAATCTCGTTGTCGAAGTGGCCGATGTTGCCGACGATGGCCATGTTCTTCATCTCGCGCATATGCTCGATGCGGATCACATCTTTGTTGCCGGTGGTGGTGATGAAGATATCTGCCGAAGCGACCTCGTCTTCGAGGAGCGTGACCTCAAAGCCGTCCATCGCGGCCTGAAGCGCGCAGATCGGATCGACCTCGGTCACCTTCACGCGGGCACCCGCGCCGCGGAGCGAGGCGGCCGAGCCTTTGCCCACGTCGCCATAGCCGCAGACCACGGCGACCTTGCCGGCCATCATGGTGTCGGTGGCGCGGCGGATGCCG
>JALRLK010000147.1 GCA_023254495.1 Marivivens sp.
ATTGGCGACGAAGAGGATTCACAGCTTGGCGATTTCATCGAAGACAAGAACGCGATCCTGCCGCTGGATTCCGCCATTCAGGAGAACCTGAAGGAAACCACGACCCGCGTTCTCGCCTCGCTCACCCCCCGCGAAGAGCGCGTGTTGCGGATGCGTTTCGGCATCGGCATGAACACCGACCACACCCTTGAAGAGGTCGGCCAACAGTTCAGCGTGACCCGCGAACGGATCCGCCAGATCGAGGCCAAGGCCTTGAGAAAGCTGAAACACCCGAGCCGCAGCAGGAAGCTGCGGAGTTTCTTGGATCAGTAAGTATAAGGCGCCCTTTGGGGCGCCTTTTCATTTGGCGAAAAGCTGGTCGCCAAAGCTGACCAGAACGGCGCCAGCCAAGACCAATACTGTCCCTGAAAACTTGACGGTCGAGATCGATTGCTCTGGAACGCCCAATAGGCCGTAGTGGTTGATAACCGCCCCGATGATGATTTGGCCGGTGACCAGAAGCACAAAGAGCGCCCCTGTCCCGATACGCGGCACCAGATAGGATGATCCGAAAATCATCAGGGCGCTCACAACCCCGGCAATGAAAAGTCAAGCCGGAACCTCGGCAAGTTTGGCCATTGTCGGAAGTTTGTGACCGGTCACAAAAACCAGAACAACAGACGACAGAAAGGCAATCGCAAAGAACGGAACGTTGCCAAGAACGGGTGCACCCAGAATGCGTGCCGATTGAGAGATCATGGGAAGATAGATCGAAATCGCGGCGCCCATTCCCAGGGCGAGAAGAAAGTTGAAGATTGTCATTTTGGCCCCCACCAGAAAGAACTGTAACGACTCTTGATTGACCGCATGGTTCTGGCAAGAAGTTTGCGATGTACACCACCTTCACCATTCCCACCTCCGGCCCCGGCCTTTACGAGTTCACCCAAAACGTAGCGCGATGGGTTTCGGGCGACGGCGTGCTGACGCTTTTCGTCCGGCACACCTCTTGTTCGCTCCTCATCCAAGAGAATGCCGATCCCGAGGTTCAGAGCGATCTAACTGAGTTTTTCCACAGGCTCGTGCCGCCCTCGACCGACCCCAAGATGGCCTATCTGACCCATTCCTACGAGGGCCCCGACGATATCCCGGCCCATATCAAGGCCGCGCTCTTGCCGGTTAGCTTGTCGATTCCTGTTGTTGGCGGGAAGATGGTGCTGGGAAATTGGCAAAGAATTTACTTTTTCGAACATCGGACCCGTCCGCACCAGCGCGAGGTTGTGGCGCAAATGATTCACTCGAGCGCCCCCTCCATCTAGGGGTCGGGAAATCGGGCTACCCAAACTGTGCCGGCCCTCCTATAGTGCCTGTGGATAACTGGGGACCAACACCCAACAGGCAAAAAGAGGACAGACCATGCGTTGCCCGTTCTGTGGAAACGTCGATACCCAAGTAAAAGATTCACGCCCCGCCGAGGATCATGTTGCGATCCGGCGCCGACGCTTTTGCCCAGCTTGCGGCGGCCGCTTCACCACCTACGAGCGGGTGCAGCTGCGCGATCTCGTGGTAATTAAATCGAACGGGCGGCGCGAGGATTTCGATCGGGACAAGCTTGAACGGTCGGTGCGGATCGCTTTGCAGAAGCGCCCAGTCGAACCCGAGCGCATAGACCAGATGATCTCAGGCATAGTTCGCCGACTCGAAAGCCTTGGTGAGACAGACATTCCGTCAAAGACCATAGGCGAGATCGTGATGGAGACTTTGGCTCGGATCGACACTGTCGCCTATGTCCGTTTTGCCAGCGTTTACAAGAACTTCCAGGCTGCGGGCGACTTCGACAAATTCGTCAATGAGCTGCGCCCGAACCAAAAATCCGACACGTGAGCGCCGGGGCCGACCGCCGTTTCATGGCGCTGGCCCTAAGCCTTGGCCGGCGCGGGATGGGGCGTGTGTGGCCCAATCCCGCGGTCGGCTGTGTGATCGTCAAAGAGGGCCGGATTGTCGGCCGTGGCTGGACGGCCGATGGTGGACGCCCCCATGCCGAGCCGCAGGCGCTGGCTGAGGCGGGCACGGCGGCGCGTGGCGCCACAGCTTATGTCACGCTCGAACCTTGCGCCCATCATGGACAAACGCCGCCTTGCGCCGAGGCACTGGTGGCCGCTGGGGTGGCGCGGGTTGTGATTGCCGCGTGCGATCCCGATCCGCGTGTGGCGGGGCGGGGCGTTGAAATTCTGCGCAAGGCGGGGATCGAGGTCGAGACAGGCTTGATGCAGGCCGAAGCCGAGGCGGATTACACCGGGTTCCTCAGGCGTATTACCAAGGGCCACCCATTTGTCACCCTCAAGATCGCCTCGAGCCTCGACGGCCGCATTGCCACGGCCACCGGCGAGAGCCGCTGGATCACTGGCCCCGAGGCGCGGCGGGCGGTCCATGCCCTCAGGGCGCGCCACGATGCGGTGATGATCGGCGGCGGCACGGCGCGGGCCGACGATCCGATGCTCGATATCCGCGACCTTGGGATTACGCGCCAGCCAGTGCGCGTCGTTGTCAGTCGCCGGCTTGATCTGCCGATCACCGGGAGGCTGGCGCAGACAGCGAAAAGCCAACCGCTCTGGCTTTGTCACGGCCCCGAGGCCAAAGCGCGGCGTGCGGAATGGCAGGGGCTCGGGGCAGTATGTCTTCTTTGCGAGGTCTCGGGTGGTCAAGTCTCGCCGGCGTCGGCCGTAGCTGCGCTGGCCAACAAGGGCCTGACCCGCATTCTGTGCGAGGGCGGTGGGGCGCTGGCGGCGAGCCTTCTTCGCGAGGGGTTGGTGGACGAGCTGATCGTCCATTCCGCGGGCCTTGCAATTGGCGCCGAAGGCACCCCTTCGCTTGGGGCGATGGGCATCGACCGGCTTGCGAATGCACCACGGTTTGACCTTGTCGAGGCAAAACCGCTTGGTGCCGACGTGCAAAGTATCTGGCGGCGCAAGGCCTAGCGGCGCAGCCTGAGAATCGCTATAAGATCCTGAATTTCCTAGGCTATCCGTGTTCTAAGCGGCATCTCCGGCATCTCTCCGCTCTCGAGCCGCTCGAGCGCGACCTCGACCGGACAGGCCATTCCCGTCACGGGGTCGAAATAGCGCGGATAGGCGATCAGGGCGGCATGGGCGAGCGCCACGATATCAGGCCGTACCTGACGGCGCGGGATCGGGCGGGCGCGATCGTCGGTCAGGCCCCAGCCTGCATAGAAGGGCTGGCCGAGACAGGTGACGCGCCTGCCGCGCAGGAGCGCCTCGAAGCCGAGGGTCGAGGTGATGGTCCTGACATCGTCGGCCAGATCAATGGCGTCGGCGGCGGAGACATCGTCGAGCACGGCATCGGCAAAGGCGAGGGGATCAGAAACAGCCCCCTTGCGTAGCCCCGCCACTACATCGGGATGCGGTTTGTAGAGGATAACAGCGGCGGGATTTGCGGCCCGAGCCTTGGCGAGAAGGGCTGCGTTGGTGCGAACCTCACCCGCGCCGAGCAGGACCGAGGCATCGTCCTCGACCTGACCCACCACGAGGATGCGCCGCCCCGCAGGCAGGCCTTGGGGGAGCGCCCCTGCGCCGGTGTTGTATTTGCTGATCCGTTGGCGGGTGAGCCGCGCGATTAGACGCTCTGCCCTTGTCCGATCGGCCTCGGGCAGGATCTCGCTGGCATTGATGAGGTCTTCAAGATCACTCGGGGCGGTCGGGTCGTAGTAGATTCCCTTCCGGTCCAGAACGAGGCTCAGGGGCGGGACGAGCCGCGCGCCAAGGCCGCGTGAGCGCAGGAACCCGTCCTCGACCCGCACCGCGCCCGCCGCCTTCGCCGCCTCATCCATCCGTCCGGCCCAAGCCAGGAGCGGCGGGCCATCGGTTGGCGGGTTATTGCGAAAGGTGATCCCTTTGGCGCCACCGAACATCGCCCGCAGGTGCGGGTGCTTCCAGCGGCTCATGCCGATCGCGGTCCAGCCCTGATGATCGTCACGCCAGGCGCGGGCCAACTTTCCTGCGTACCAGTGAAGGCGATAAAACTTTGATCCTTGGGCCAAAAGGCCCGGTCTCCTGCGTTGAAGCCGACCCGCCAAACCTTTGCTCCCGCCGCGATCAGCATCCGGCCCAGCTGCCGGAAAAACGGCCCGTGTGGGCCTTGCAGGAACAGGACGTGGCGGGTGACTGTGCTGCTCATGGCGCTCTTGGTGGTTCAGCGCAGCATATCAGGGGCTTTGCCCGGAATGCGAGGCTTGTCTTGCTTGCCTGCGGGCGAGGCGCTAGGCAAAGGCAAGGCAGAAGGAGCGAAGATGTTTACCGGCATTGTAACCGACATGGGCGAGATCCTCGAGCTTGAGCAGCGGGGCGACCTTCGGGCGCGGATCGGCACGAGCTATGATGTCTCCGGCATCGACATCGGCGCCTCGATTGCCTGCAGCGGCGTTTGCCTGACGGTAGTGGCCCTTGGATCAACTCCGAAGAACTGGTTCGACGTCGAGATCAGCGCCGAGACGGTCAATCTGACCAATGTGGGCGGCTGGAAGGTCGGACAGCGCATCAACCTCGAGCGGGCGCTCAAGGTGGGCGACGAGCTCGGGGGGCATATCGTTTCCGGCCATGTCGATGGCGTGGCGGATCTGATCGAAATGCATGACGAAGGCGACAGCACGCGCATGACCTTCCGCGCGCCCGAGCATCTGGCGAAGTTCATCGCGCCCAAGGGGTCGGTCGCCTTGAACGGTACTTCCCTCACCGTCAACGAGGTGAACGGCGCGACCTTCGGCATCAATGTGATCCCGCACACCAAGGACGTGACCACGTGGGGCGCGGCCAAGGTGGGTGACAAGATCAACCTCGAGGTCGATACCATGGCGCGCTATGTGGCGCGGCTGCAGGAATGGGCCTAGGGGCGGGCATCGGCCATAACGGCGGGCCGACGCTGGAAAGCGGCGGCGCGTGGCGGCGCATCGCTTGGAAGAAGGCGCGTGAAGAGCTGCTCCCGACCCTGCCGATCGAGGTCGTCCGCCTGAGGGTCAACCGTGCCAAAGAGCTTGGCCTTCCTTACAAGACCTATGCCAGTTTTCGCGCGGCGACGGGCCATGACCTTGTTGGATTTCTATTTTCGTCCAATGCCTTGTGGCTGGAGCGCGGCGCAGAGGGTGCGGCGCGACTTGGCCGGATCGAGGCGATCTCGGCGACCCGTTTGGCGGTCGTCCTGCCGCCCTTGCGCCCCGAAGCGGTGGCCCGTCTGACCGGCATCGACGCGGCGCACAGAGCGCCCACCCTGTCGATGACATGGCGCGAGACCCGTGAGGCGATCAAGGCCATGGCCCGTGCCCAAGGGCATAAGTCAGCCCAGTTCGTTCTGGTGGGCGAGACTGCGCTCGAAGAAGACTGGGCCTATACCGGCCAGACGGCGGGCTTCTTGGCCGGTGACAGGTTCTTCGAAGCGCGGCCATAGCCCACGGCGAAAACCGCCGAAACCTGTCGTTTCAGCCCGCGCTCGTTCCACCGCAATGACCCAATGTCACGGGGCTTTTCCCCTTTAAACGGGGGCCAACTAGGGCTATTTGCCGGACGAAGACTGAAGGGGAATACCATGTCGCTGCCTTTTGAAGAGCCGGGCCCTGTCGAGAAAGACTGGTCCGATGCGATCAGCCCGATCGAAGAGATCATCAACGATGCCCGCAACGGCCGGATGTTTATCCTTGTCGATCACGAGGATCGCGAGAACGAAGGCGATCTGGTGATCCCCGCCCAGATGGCAACTCCGGACGCAATCAACTTCATGGCAACCCACGGGCGCGGCCTGATCTGCCTGTCGCTCACCAGCACCCGGATTGATCAGCTTGGCCTGCCGCTCATGGCCTCGCAGAACTCCTCGCGTCACGAGACCGCCTTCACCGTTTCCATCGAGGCCCGCGAAGGCGTCAGCACAGGCATTTCCGCCCATGACCGCGCCCGCACCGTTTCCGTGGCGATCGACGCCTCCAAAAGCGCGACCGATATCGCCACCCCCGGCCACGTCTTTCCGCTGCGCGCCCGCGATGGCGGCGTGCTCGTCCGCGCGGGCCATACCGAGGCCGCGGTGGATATCAGCCGCCTTGCCGGCCTCAACCCCTCGGGCGTGATCTGCGAGATCATGAAGGAAGACGGGACAATGGCCCGCCTGCCCGATCTCATCGCCTTCGCCCAGCGGCACAACCTCAAGATCGGCACCATCTCCGACTTGATCGCCTATCGCCGCCGCTACGACAATCTCGTGCGGATGACCGAAGCCGACACGATACAAAGCGAATTTGGCGGCGACTGGTCGATGCGGATCTTCACCGACGAAATTCAGGGCGCCGAGCATATCGCGCTGACCAAGGGCGATCTGTCGGGCGACGAGCCGGTTCTGGTGCGGATGCACGCGCTTGATCCGATGCTCGACGTGATCGGCACCGGCCCCGCAGGCCGCACCCGCGAATTTGGCGATGCGATGACCATGATTGCCAAGGAAGGCCGCGGCGCGGTGATCCTGCTGCGCGATCTGCACATGAAGCTGCACGCCCATGATTTCGCCTCGCCCCAGACCCTCCGCCAATATGGCGTGGGGGCGCAGATCCTGTCGTCGTTGGGCCTGTCGCGGATTGTGCTTCTGACCAATTCGCCCAAGCCCAAGGTGATCGGCCTTGATGCCTATGGCATTGAAATCGTTGATACCCGCAAGGTTGAGGGGGCATAGAAGATGGCTGGAGCTTCGCACTACACCCTGCCGCGCCCCGAGTTTGACAAGCCGGTCAAGCTCCTCATCGTCGTCGCGCCCTATTACAAGGATATCGCCGACGAGCTGATCGCCGGCGCCAAGGCCGAGATCGAGGCCGCGGGCGGGACTTGGGATTTGGTCGAGGTTCCGGGGGCGCTTGAAGTGCCCACCGCCATCGGCATCGCTGCGCGGATGTCCAACTTTGATGGCTATGTCGCCCTCGGCTGCGTGATCCGCGGCGAGACCACGCATTACGACACCGTTTGTAACGACTCGAGCCGCGCTTTGACGATGCTCGGCCTGCAGGGCCTGTGCATCGGCAACGGCATTCTGACCGTGGAAAACCACGAACAAGCCGCCGTGCGTGCCGAGCCCAAGGGGCAAAACAAAGGCGGCGGGGCTGCGGCTGCGGCCTTGCACCTGATCGCGCTCAGCCGTAAGTGGGGCCGCGCCAGCAAAGGTGTTGGCTTTACCGGAGAGATCCTCCTCGCACGCGAGGGGCAGACGAACGCATGACCAAATCCAAGACCGAACATCGCAAGATGAAATCCGCCTCGCGGCTCTACGCCGTTCAGGCGCTTTTTCAGATGGAGGCCTCGGGCCAGACCGTCGATTCCGTCATGCGCGAGTTCGAGACCTTCCGCTTTGGCGCTGTCTATGAGGGCGACGAGATGCAGGAAGGCGATGTGGATACTTTCCGCGGGTTGATGGAAGGCGCTGTGAACGAGCAGGCCAAGATCGACCAGATGACCGACCGCGCACTTGTCGCCAAATGGCCGATAGCGCGGATCGACCCGACCCTGCGGGCGCTGTTCCGCGCGGCTGGGGCCGAGCTTATCGCCAAGGATACGCCGCCCAAGGTGGTGATTACCGAGTTCGTGCAGGTGGCCGAGGCCTTTTTCGATGGCGGCAAAGAGCCCAAATTCGTCAACGCCGTCCTCGATCACATGGCCCGCGAGGCGCAGCCCGAGGCCTTCTAGCCTGCGGCATTTCGGGCATTGAAGCGCGGCCCGCGCGATCCTAGCTTTGAGGCGAAAGCGAGGATCAAATGCCCAAGCTCATCCGCCTTTACATCGTTAACGTCATCACCGGTTTCGACCTTGCCGCGCTGCTTGTTGGGGCAATCCTCTGGCTTGACGTGGCGCATCTTCGGCACCTTGTGACGACAAGCGATCAAGGCGCTATGGCACTGTTCCTCTTGTGGTTTTTCAACGGGATCGTGTTTGCCGGCGTGCAATTTGCCATCGCCATCATGAACATGGCAGAAGACGACGAGCCGCGCGGCGGGCTGCGCCTGCCGGTGCTGAAACGGGTTGCCGTTCGGAAAGACTAGGCCAGCGCCGCTTCTTCCTCGGCCGTCAGCCCGCGTGAGGGCACCCAAGCATAGCCGTTTTCGCAAAGGATCACCGCCTCGCGCAGCCCGTGCGGCTTGTTTGCTGCCGCCTGAAGGATCGTCGTCTCATGGGCGTGGGCCTCGGCAGCCGCCGCCGCTGTATCTGGGTCGGTTTCGTAGAGCCGAAGCTCGATCCCCGCGCCGCGTGGCCCTGCTTCGGGCAGGAGCGCGGCGAGGGGGTGATTGGCGAAGGTCGGGTCGGAATGCAGCTGAAAGACCTGCCCGCCATAGCGCAGGATCGCGAAATCGCGGCTGGCCTGATGGGCGGTCATTCCAAAGATGTCGTTCAGGAAGGCCACCATCCGCGGCACATCCCGCACCAGAAGATTGAGGCCAAGGCCGGAAAGCGAACGCCCGAAATCGGGGGCGGAAATCGTGTCGTAATCCATTTTCCCTCTCGCCGCGGGGGATGAGGTGGCGGGAACCGCGGCAACCGTGGACGTTTTATTCCCGAGGACCTGTGTTTACAGGTGGGCGCCAGATAATCAGGCCAGGGCCAGAACAGAGCCAGCTCCCTCGGATTTGCTTAAGGCCACTGGAATGCAACGCTTGGCACGAGAGGGGCAGAAACCCGCCATCGCCATAGGTAGGGCCGCGCTATCTCTGCTGCAAGATGGATTTCTGTCTCAATGGCACGAAAATAATAGAGCATGTGCTCCATAATGGATCAATATTGGCGGCCACCAAAAATAGAGCTTTAGTTCTAGAATAGGAACAATAGAACTATGCGGCCACATCTGCGGCGCCTCTGTTTCCCCTATCGCTCCAGTCTTTGGCAAAACCGCGGCCGATTGTGGGGGCTTTGGCGGTACTTTGATCGAGCTTGACCGATGTTCACGAAATGTTCATATCTGGGCCATGTCCGATGTGCCCGATACCGAAGCCCTGCGCCCCGGCCAGCTCTTGGCGCGTGGGGTGTGCCGGCATCTTCTGAGCCATGATTTCGTGACGGTGGAAGAATTGGTGCCGACCACTGGCCTGCGTGTCGACGTGATGGGCCTTGGCCCAAAAGGCGAGATCTGGGTGATCGAGTGCAAATCAAGCCGCGCCGATTTCCAGTCGGACAACAAGTGGCAGGGCTATCTCGAATGGTGCGACCGCTTCTTCTGGGCGGTGGATGCAGATTTCCCGACCGACCTCCTCCCCGATGCCACGGGCCTAATCATGGCCGATGGCTATGGGGCCGAAATCCTGCGTATGGGGCCGGAAACGCCACTCGCCGGGGCGCGGCGCAAGGTGATGTTGCAGAAATTCGCCCGCCACGCGGCCCTGCGCCAGCACGCCGCCCGCGATCCGGCCTTCCGCTTTACTTCCGCTTGGTAAGGCTGCGCGCGGCCTGAGCGGCGGCGCGGATTTCCTCGGCGATTTCCTCGGCTTCCTCGGGGTCAAAGTCCATCGGGACTTCCAGCCCGCCCGCCTCGATGAAAAGCCGGACCATGCCGCTATCGGTCGGGCCGATCTGAAGATTGGCTTCGATGTCGCGTTCGGTGTTGATCCCCATGACGGGCCTCCAAGGATTGTGCCTTGCGCCCCTATAGCGCCGGATCGCGGGCAGGGGAACCTTCCTCTTGCGATAGGCGGGCCCGCATCGTCAGATAGGTCCATGACCGACAACATCATTCTCCGCGATCTGGAAAGCGGCGATGCCGGCTGGATCATCCAGCAACACGCCGAGCTTTATGCCCGCGACGAGGGCTTCGACATGAGTTTCGAGGCACTCGTGGCCGAGATCATGGCCGATTTCATCCGCCGCCGCGATCCCGCCCGCGACCGCGCCTTTATCGCGGCAAAGGGCGACGAACGGCTTGGCTGTATCTTCTGCGTGGGCAAGGACGAACGGACAGCCAAGCTGCGCCTGTTTCTCGTCGTGCCGGAGGCTCGCGGTCATGGCCTCGGCCACCGTCTGATCGCCGCTTGCATGGATTGGGCCAAGGCGCAGGGCTATGGCCGGATGGAGCTTTGGACCCATGAAAGCCATGAAGCGGCCTGTGCGCTTTATGCGGCGCATGGCTGGCATATCGTGCGGTCGGAAGCCGTAAAAAGTTTCGGCGTCCAACTTGTCGAACAAAGCTGGGAAATTGAGTTCTGACGCTCTTGCAATAGGGGGGCGATGGCGCTACATCGCCTGCCAGTGCCGCCTTAGCTCAGTTGGTTAGAGCGCTGGATTGTGGATCCAGAGGTCCCCTGTTCAAGCCAGGGAGGCGGTACCATCTCCCCCTAGTTGATCTCGATCTCCGCAAGAAGCGGCGCCCATCCCGCGCCGTGCATATCCCTGTCATGCGCTGTGCCTTGGATTGCTGGGCGGGGCAGGCTGAATTTGACCACGTTCAGATCGGCGATGTCGAAGCGTTTGAGCGTGGCTTCCTCGACCTTGAAAAGCCGCGCCACGCGGTCGGTCGAAAGCCCGTTCACGACCCGCGCATAGGCCTCGGGCGAGCCGCAGAAGATATCAACGGTGAGCCAGAAGGGGCCCGCGTTCTTGGAGCGGACCTTTTCGACGATGGAGCCAAGCTCAGGCATCGCGCACCTCGAGGCTGAAGGCGTCCATCGGATTGTCCAACTCTATCACATGGTTGAGGCAGAATTCATAGATCGCGCCACGGTCGATCTCGGCGGGCGAGAAGGGGAAGGCGAAGGTCGGCTGCTCTTCCTCGCGGGTCAGCGGGTGATGCAGCAGGAAGGGATTGAGAAGTTTGCCGATTTCGTTGGCGCGTTGCTGCGTGGCCGCGGTGATGATGCCCATGACACCCGCCTCGGCAGGGGCTTCGCGCCGCGTCTCGAGCGTCCCGAGGGTGGCTTCGACGCCGATGATCCTTAGCTCGCAGGAATACTCCTCGGGCCCAAGCCCCATGCGATTGGCCACGCGCTGGGCATGGCGGCGAGCGATATCGTCGACCCAAGCGCGGATGTTCTCGACATAGCGGCGGTCGCGCACGGTGGCGAGAAGGAGCGTCTGATAACCCGCCACCCGCGCGCCTTCGAGTTTGACGGTATAGCGATCAGACGGAACCCAGACAGAGCCGGTGACGCGCACGCTCGTGTCGTCTAACGCGGTGTATTTGGCGGCGGTCACGTCGAGGTGCCCACCCGGTTCATAGAGCATGAACGGGTCGGAATTCTCGTAAAGCATATGCGCCGAAACGGTGTGGGGCGAGCAATGCGCCCCGTCTGCAAGCGGCGTGACGGTGAAGCCTTCCGCGTCGATATCAATCTGGATCACGCCCGATTGCGGGTTGGTCGCGCAAAGCGCCCCGCATTCTCCGATCTTGGCCGCGTGCCAAGCCGCGCCCGCGTGATCGCCCCGCATGAGGGGCAGGGCCGCGATGATCGCGGTGTCGGTCGTTCGCCCCGCGATGACGATATCGGCGCCTGTCCTGAGCGCTTCGGCGATCTGTTCGGCCCCAGCGAGGGCGACGATATGGGTGGTAGATCCGATCAGGTCGGCGCTGATCTCGGGCGCGTGGGGCAGGGGCGTCACCCGGCCTTCCGTCAGCGCGTCTGTGACCCGCTCCTTCGGCTGTTCAGACTTCAAAACAGCGATCTTGGCCGAAAGCCCAAGCTCGGCCAGCACTTCGACGGTGATCTCATAGAGCCACTCAACCGTGCTATCGGCGCCGCAGGTGCCTGCCGTGCCGATCACCAGCGGGCAACCCGCCTCGACCCGCGCGGCGATGAGGCCCTTCCATTCGGCCTTGGTCCCGGCGCGGGAATATTTCGAGACACCCCGCCCAAGATAAGAGGGCCCACTGTCGGTGGACCCTCCGTCAATCGCGATCAGATCGGGTTTTGCGGCAACCCCCCGGGCCAAGGCGTCGGCATCATAGCCGAGGCCCAAGGCGCCCGAGGGGATGAGGATGCGGGTCATCTCATTCGGTTACCATCTGCGGCTTGCGCAGATAGCGGCGCAAGAACATCGGCGCGATGAACCCAAGAGCCGCGGCGACCCATAGGCCGATCGAGATCGGGGACGACAGGAGATAGGTCCATTCACCGCCCGAAAGGGTCATCGCGTGGCGCAGGTTGTTTTCCATCTGATAGCCCAGAAGGATGCCGAGAATGACCGGCACGGTCGGGATATCCATCTTGCGGAAGACATAGCCCATGACGCCAAAGCCCACCATCAGGAGAAGATCGAAGTAGCTGCCCGAGAGGGAATAGATGCCGACGAAAGAGATCATCGTCACCCCCGGCAGCAGGATCGCGGGCGGCACCTGAAGGATGCGCACGAAAACCTTCACCATCGGCACGTTCATTGCCAGCAGGACGAAGTTGGCGATGAGAAGCGCCGCGATCAGGCCCCAGACGACTTCGGGCCGGTCGGCAAAAAGGGTCGGGCCGGGGGTGATGTTCAGCGTCATCAGAACCGCCAGAAGAACCGCCGTGGTGCCCGAGCCGGGAACGCCCAGCGTCAGCATCGGCACCAGCGCCCCGCCTGCGGCGGCGTTGTTGCCAGCCTCGGGCGCGGCCACGCCCTTGGCGACACCGGTCCCGAAACCGCCCTTTTTGCCGGCGAGGGATTTCTCCATCATGTAGGTCATGAATGATCCCAACGAGGCCCCCGCGCCGGGCAGAACGCCCGCGACAAAGCCCACAGCAGACGAGCGCAGCATGGTCCAGCGGGTCGACCAGATCTCGCGCCACGGCACCGTGACCTTGCCAAGGACGACACCCACGGCGCTGCCTTTGCCGTGGCTATCGATGAAGAAGAACACCTCCGACACCGCAAAAAGGCCGACAATGGCGACGAGGAAATCAATCCCGTCCGCGAGGTGCAGATTGCCGCCGGTAAAGCGGGTAAAGCCCGAGTTGTTGTCGATGCCAATGAGCGCGATGCCAAGGCCAATGAACGACGCGAGCGCCGATTTCGCCTGATTGTTCGAGGCCATGCCGCCAAGGGTTGCGAAGGCGAGGGCGTAGAGGGCGAAGTATTCGGCGGGCCCGAATTTATAAGCGATGCGCGCAAGAAACGGGGCGACGAGGGCAAGGGCGATGGTCGCAAGGAGCGCGCCCACGAAGGAGGCCACCCCCGAGATCACAAGCGCGTCGCCTGCGCGGCCGTTCTTGGCCATCGGATAGCCGTCGAGCGTGGTCATCATCGCCGGCTCGTCGCCGGGGATGTTGAGAAGGATCGACGAGATCCGCCCGCCATACATCGCCCCGTAATAGACCGAAGTCAGCAGGACGAGCGCGGCGGTGGCATCAAGCCCCATGGTGAAGGTGATCGGGATAAGGATCGCCACGCCATTCGAGGGCCCGAGGCCCGGAAGCGCGCCGATGATAGTCCCGAGAAAGCAGCCGATAACAGCCAGAAAGAGCGTCATGGGCGAAAGCGCGACCTCGAAGCCGAGGGCGAGGTTGGAAAGTATGTCCATGGTCAGATCCCTAGCCCATGAGGCTGCGCGGCAGGGCGAAGAGGCCAAGCCCCAGCGCGTATTTGAAAATCACGAATAGGCCCACCGAAAGCCCGATGCCGGTCAGAACCGCGGGCACAGGGCGCGGCGAAATCTGGTAGCTCAGGATTGCCGCGGCGATTGCGGTCGGGGCGAGAAAGCCAAACGGCTTGAGAGAATAGGCATAGCCGATCAAGACGAGTGTGGCGAAGCCGATGGACAGAAGGCTCGGCATTTCGGGCCAATCGGCCTCGGGATCGGGGCGCAGGATCAATCCGGCCGCGCTGACGATCATGCCGATGGCGACGATGATCGGGAAGGCCTTGGGGCCGAGTTTGTCGAAGAGGTTGCCAGCGGGCAGATTGTAGGCGCTCGTGATGAACACGAGCGCCACAATGACCACAACCACACCGAGGATGCGGTCGGACCGGATCATTGGATGACGCCGATCTCTTTGCTGAGCTCAACCGTGCTGGCCACAACGCCATCGATCCAGCTCTGGAAATCGCCACCCACCTTGGTGAAGGGCGCAAGGCCGTTGGCGGCCATAGCTTCCTGCCACTCGGCCGAAGCGGCCACGGCGGCAAGCTTTTCGCCCCAGGCGTTGAAGGCGTCGTCCGAGATGCCCTTGGGCACATAGAGGCCGCGCCAGTTCACGGCGACCACGTCATAGCCCTGCTCGCGGGCGGTCGGTATGGCGTCAAAGCCCGGCACCCGCTCTTCGGTCAGGACCGCAAGGGCACGCACTTCGCCCGAGTTGATGAAGCCCACGATTTCCGACATGTCGCCGGTCATCGCCTGGGTGAAGCCACCGATGGTCTGGGTGATCGCATCCGCGCCACCGTCAACGCCGATGTACTTGACGCTGGTGATGTCGGTAAAGCCTGCGGCCTTGAGAACCTGCAGCGGCTTCATGTGGTCAAAGCCACCGGCAGCCGAACCACCGGCGAAAGCCACCGAACCCGGATCGGCTTTGATCGCCTCGACAAGGTCGGTCAGCGACTGGAACGGGCTGTCGGCAGCCACGACGATCACGCCCGGATCAGCGCCAATGGCACCGACAAAGCGCACCTGATCGGCGGTCATGCCGCCAAAGGCGTTCTGGGCAAGGCGTGTGGTCGTGGCCGAGGAGGCGGCAACGATAAGGTCTTCGTCGGTGTTGCGCTCGGTGACGACATAGGAATAGGCGAGGCCGCCGCCGGCTCCAGCCATGTTGGTGACCTGAACCGGATCGGCGACGAGGCCGAGGTCGAACAGGATCTTGCCGATCTGGCGGCAGGTGAAGTCCCAGCCGCCGCCGGGATTGGCGGGGGCGATACACTCGGTGGCGAAGGCTGTGCCGGCCGAGAAGGTGAGGGCGGCGCTGGTCAAAAGCACCTTGAGGGTCTTGTTCATGAAAATCTCCCTGTTTGTCGAATGCGGAGGCGCGCCGACCCGTGGCCGACCCGCCTCTTGCAAGCGCGAGTGTTCGCGGACAACCTGACACGAACCTGTCACGATGCGAAAAATCGAAAAGGGGGGAGCGTGCGGTTTCTGCTGGTCGAGGATAATCCCGATCTGGCCCGATCGGTTCAGACGCGCCTGTCGCTCGACGGGCATGGCGTCGATTGGGCGGCCTGTCTGGCCGATGCCGAGGATCATCTGGCCACCGCGAGCTATGATCTCATCCTTCTCGACATCATGCTGCCCGATGGCGACGGGCGCGACTTTCTGGCCGCCCACCGCCGCGCAAAACGAGACACTCCGGTGATCGTGATGACCGCCCGGTCGGCCGTGTCGGACAGGGTTGCGCTACTGGATACCGGGGCCGACGACTACATCACAAAACCCTTTGATTTCGCAGAGTTGGAGGCACGGGTGCGGGCCGTTCTGCGACGCAGGATGGGCGCCGCCCAATCACTTCGCACCTATGCCGATCTGACCTTCGATCCACTGGCCGCAACGATTACGATCGCCGGAGAGGCGCGTGAATTGCGCAACCGCGAACTGCGGCTTTTCGAGATCCTCCTCGCCGGACCTGATCGCATCTTTTCCAAAGGCCAGCTTTGCGACCGGCTGTTCTCGGCCGCCGAGGCCGTCAGCGACAACGCAATCGAGGTCTATGTCGGACGTCTGAGGAAAAAACTCGAGGGGAGCACGGTGCGGATCGAGACCGTTCGTGGTGTCGGCTACAGGCTGACGACGCCATGATGCGGCCCCGATTTTCCTCGCCCGGTTCGATTCGCCAGCGGCTGATCCTGCAGCTTCTTGTATTGGTCGCGGTCCTGTCTTGGTTGCTGTATCTTTCGGTTCGCACAGTTGCTGGCGCTGCGGTCGAAACGACTCAGGACGCCATCCTCGGCTCTGCCACCATTGCCATCGCAGAAGAGTTGCGTGGCGGCGTCGATGGTGTGGCAATCGATATTCCCTACACCGCATTTTCAATGCTTGGTGCGACCGGCGAGGACCGGGTCTTTTATCGGATCCTCGTCGATGGTGCGACAGTGACCGGCTATGAGGATTTGCCTTTGGCGGATCAGCCGCTCGGAGGCCTTTCGCCCTTTTTCTACACGCGCGAATATCAGTCCGACACCGTTCGCATCGCCGCTGTGGAACGTTCGGTCATTGTCGGCAGCAGGCCCGTCAGGGTCGAGGTGATCGTGGCACAGACCCGCTCGGCACAGGATGCAATCGTGGCCCAAATGGCAAACCGTGCGGCGGCACTTGGCCTTGGGTTCTTTGCCATTGCTGCTCTCTTGTCGCTTCTGACGGCGCGCTCGGTTCTCCAGCCGGTCAATAACCTTGCCGAAGCGGTGGGGCGGAGGGGACCGCAGGATCTTCGCCCTGTCGAGCGGCCGGTGCCGTCCGAACTTGCACCTCTGGTGGCGGCCCTCAATCAATTCATCGCCCGTCTTTCGGGAGCGCTGATCCGTACCGAAACCTTCATCACGGAGGCGGCGCATCACATTCGAACACCCCTTGCGACGCTGAGGGCACAAGCCGAGATCGCGCTGCGCCAGTCGCAGGACGAGGCGGCACGGGCCGCGATCCGCGGGATGATCCGGTCGGTCGACGATTCCGCCCGCTCTGTAGGGCAGCTTCTCGACCATGCGGCGGTGGTCTATCGCACCGACCAGCGCACCGACGAAGAGATCGATCTTGCCGCGCTGACGCGCGATATGGTTGCTGTTTTCGGCCCAGCCGCCGAGCTGCGCGACATCGGGTTTGAACTAGAGATTCCAGATAAACCGGTCAAGATGACGGCAGACCGCCTGCTGCTTGAGAGTGCAATCCGCAACCTGCTCGACAATGCTGTCAAATACTCGGCGCTCGAAGGTCTGATTTCTGTGTCGCTCGCGGTTGAGGGCGATCAGGCCCGTCTCGCCGTTTGCGACTGGGGTCGCGGCCTTTCGGGCGCCAAGAGTGCGACGCTGACCGGCAGATTCAGGCGGGGCGAGAATGTTGCCGATGTGATTGGGTCCGGTCTTGGTCTGACCATTGTACGCGAGGTCGCCGCCGCCCACGGTGGGGATTTCAGATTGACGGAACGCGAAGGAGGCGGCGCTTGCGCAAACTTATCCTTGCCCTTGGGTTGATCCTTTCGGCCGCGGGCGCCAAGGCTTTTGACATCGAAGAAGAACGTTTTTTCGGATCTGGACAGGAAATATCGGTCGTCAGCATCCTTTCGACGACGGATATCGATATCTTCGAGCCTCTGGTTGTGGCTTTTCAGGCAGCCAATCCGGGGATTGCCGTTCAGTACACCGTCGCAAGCACAACCGAAGTCTATCGTGCGGTTTCGGGCCGAGAGCGGGGTTCTGATCTGGTCATTTCCTCTGCCATGGACCTTCAGATGAAGCTCGCCAACGATGGCTATGCCCGCGAGCACCGGTCGATCGAGACGGATGCTCTGCCAGCATGGGCGCGGTGGCGGGATCAGCTCTTTGCCTTCGCGCAGGAGCCGGTGGTTTTGATCCTCTCTCGCCCGGCCTTTGATGGCCTTCGTCTGCCACAGACCAGGGCGGATCTGATCGACCTCTTGCGGGCCAACCCGGAGCGCTTCGAAGGGCGCATAGGCACCTACGATCCCAACCGGTCGGGCGCGGGCTATCTCTTCGCCACTCAGGATGCACGGCAGTCGGACACGTTTTGGCGGCTTTCGGAAGTGATGGGCGGCCTGTCGCCGCGCCTCTACGACGGATCGGGCGCGATGATCGCGGATGTTCAGGCGGGGCGCCTTGTCTTGGCCTATAATGTCCTTGGCTCCTATGCTGCGGCACAGCTGGCCGGTGATCCGAATGCCGCGTTGATCGAGCTTGAGGATTTCACCAATGTGCTGTTGCGTACCGCGCTGATCCCGCGCGACGCGGAGCGCCCTGAATTGGGCGCGGCCTTTCTCGATTTTCTTTTGTCTGCCGAAGGGCAGACCTTGATCGACGAAAAGGCCGGCCTGCCGCGGATCGATGCGGCCACCTTGGCATCGGCGGGGCATCGGCGGCCGATCAGGCTTGATCCGGGGCTATTGGTGTTTGTCGATCCGTTGAAACGGCAGCGATTCCTGAGCGAATGGACTGCTGCCGTGGTGCGCCGCTAGGCTACTCGATCGCCACTTCCTGCCGCAGAGCGCTTGTCGTGCGGTCGTAGATCAGGATGCGGTTATCGGAGGTGACGACCGCGAACCAGTCGGTGCCTTGGGTAAAGGCGGTGGCCGTGACGCCCTCGGGCAGGGAGATCCGATCGGGAAGCGGCAGGGGATCGGCATTGAGGCGGATGACAAGGGCGGCGATAAGCACTAGGAAACCCGCAATCATCACAACCCCGAGCGCCGTGACGAGGCGCTTGAGAAAGATCAGTTGCGGCGGCAGGCTGCCGTTGTCGGAAGAGGTTTCCATATGGCCGTGTCCGTTGTCTCGTTCCGGATCGAAGAGGATCCGCCTGCCCGCCTTGATAAGGCGCTTTCGCGCGATGTGCCAGACGAGGCGGCGCTGTCGCGGTCTCGCTTAGGCAAGCTGATCGAGGAGGGGGCGGTTGCGGTCAATGGTGCGACGATTACCAACCCGCGGTTTCGGACCAGTGAGGGCGACGAGATCGAGATCCGCGTTGAAGAGGCGGACGAGAGCCATATCGGCGCCGAAGAGATCCCTCTCGAGGTGCTTTACGAGGATGACGATCTGATCGTCGTCAACAAGCCTGCGGGCATGGTTGTCCATCCCGCGCCCGGATCGTCGGGGGGGACACTCGTGAATGCGATGATCCACCATTGCGGCGAGACGCTTTCGGGCGTGGGCGGCGAGAAGCGGCCGGGGATTGTGCACCGGATCGACAAGGAGACGAGCGGGCTTCTCGTGGCCGCCAAGAGCGATCGGGCGCATCACGGGCTTGCTGCTCAATTCGAGAAGCACACCGTCGAGCGGCATTATCTGGCGATCTGCTATGGCGTGCCGGATCAAAACGACCCGCGTCTGCACGGCGTGAAGGGGACGAGTTTCGAGCCGGGCAATATCCTGAAGATCCAGACCCATCTGGGGCGTCACAAGACCGACAGGCAGAAACAGGCGGTGAGCTTTCACGGCGGGCGGCACGCGGTGACGCGGGCGCGGATCGTGCAGGCGCTGGGCGAACCGCCGGTGGCGGCGCTGATCGAATGTTGGCTGGAGACAGGGCGCACGCACCAGATCCGCGTGCATATGGCCCATGTCGGCCACGCGCTGATCGGCGACCCGGTTTATGGCGGGCGGCGCAAGCTGAATGCCAAGGCTGTAGGGGAGGTCGCGCAGGAAGCCGCGCTCGCGTTTTCGCGGCAGGCGCTGCATGCTGCGACCTTGGGGTTTGTACATCCGGTCACGGCCGAGGAACTGCGCTTTGCAGCACCTTTGCCGCAGGACATGGCCGATCTTCTGGTGGCGCTGGGGGGTGAGGTTCCGGAGGTTTAGGGGCTCTGCCCTTCTGGTCTGCGGCCATTCACCCCGGAGTATTTTCGGCCAAAAGAAGCCTGAAACAATTTTCGCAATTTTGCGAGGCCGGGGGTTCGGCCCTCGCTTTTGGGGCCGACCGGGTTCATATTTTAGCAAGGATTTTGCAATAGCGCCCTTTGAATCGGATCACAGTGCGCCTAGATCGATGTTAAGAGTATAAACATTGGGAGTGTTCGATGAGTTCCTATGCCAATCTTCCGGCCCCGTCGCCGGAACAAGGGCTGAACCGGTATCTGCAGGAGATTCGCAAGTTTCCGATGCTGGAGCCGGAAGAGGAATACATGCTGGCCAAGCGCTGGGTCGACCATGAGGACAGTGGGGCCGCGCATCGTCTGGTGACGAGCCATCTGCGGCTCGCGGCGAAGATCGCCATGGGCTATCGCGGCTATGGTTTGCCGCAGGCCGAGGTGATTTCCGAGGCGAATGTGGGCCTGATGCAGGCGGTGAAGCGGTTTGATCCCGAGAAGGGCTTTCGGCTTGCGACCTACGCCATGTGGTGGATCCGCGCCTCGATCCAGGAGTATATCCTGCGGTCGTGGAGCCTTGTGAAGCTGGGCACCACCAGCGCGCAGAAGAAGCTGTTCTTCAATCTGCGGAAAGCCAAGGCGCGGATTGGGGCGCTGGAGGAGGGTGATCTTCTGCCCGAGAACGTGGCGCAGATCGCCCATGATCTTGGCGTGACCGAGGATGAGGTTGTTTCGATGAACCGGCGCCTTTCCGGGGGCGACGCTTCGCTCAACGCGATGGTGGGCGGCGGTGGCGACAGCGATAGTGTCACCCAGTGGCAGGACTGGCTCGAGGATGAGGATGCCGATCAGGCGGGCGCTTATGAGGCACGCAACGAGCTTGAATCGCGGCGCGAGCTTTTGGTCGAGGCGATGAAGGTGCTCAACGAGCGGGAACGTGATATCCTGATCCAGCGCCGCCTTCAGGACGAGACCATCACGCTCGAGGACTTGTCGTCCCAATATGACGTGAGCCGTGAGCGGATCCGCCAGATCGAGGTGCGGGCTTTTGATAAGCTGCAGCAGCGTATGCAGGAGCTTGCCAAGGAAAAGGGAATGCTGGCGACCGTCTAAGCGCCGCCAGCGGACGCCTATTTGAATTTTGAGTGTCTGTTCCGTCAGGCCTATTGAAAATTGAGGGACAAAATGCCGATACCTGATCCGAACGGAACCGAACCGGTTACCATTGATGAGAGCGGGCTGCCGGTTGTGGAGAAGAATATACTGTCGCGGCTTGTCTCGATGATCCTGATCGGGATCTTGCTGGGCCTGTCGGATACGGTGTTTGCTCTGCTCGTGGTCGTGCAATTCGTCATCATGCTGTTCAACAGTGGGCGGCCCAATCCGCGGCTGGCCGAATTTGGCACGGCGCTGGCGCTGTGGATTGCCAAGGCGGTGCGCTATCAGACTGGCGCGAGCCAGACCCGCCCCTGGCCCTGGACGGATCTCGACTGATCCATGGCGGGCGGTTGGGCGCAGGACGGGGCGGTGAACGAGCAAATCGAAGCCTCGATCGCCGATGAGCTTGCTCGCATGAAGGCCCGCAAAGGTCCGACCGGCGAGAGCCTGAGCCACTGCGCCGAATGCGAGGAAGAGATCCCTCAGGCGCGGCGCGAGGCGATCCCGGGTGTCAAGCTGTGCATTGATTGCCAGAAAGAGCGCGATGGCCGCCCTCAAAGCCGCGGCGGGATCAACCGGCGCGGCTCAAAGGACAGCCAGCTGAAATAGCCGCTCAGGCTTCGAGCGCCTCAAGCTCGTCGATCAGACCCTCGATCATCGACAGGCCCTTGTCCCAGAAGGCGGGGTCCGAGGCATCGAGGCCGAAGGGCGCGAGCAGGTCTTTGTGGTGCTTCGATCCACCCGCGCGGAGCATCTCGAAGTATTTCTCCTGGAACGAGGCATCGCCCTCTTCATAGACGGCATAGAGCGCGTTCACGAGGCCATCGCCGAAGGCATAGGCATAGACGTAGAAGGGCGAATGCACGAAGTGGGGGATATAGGCCCAATAGGTCTTGTAGCCCTCGAAGAACTCAAAGGCATCGCCCAGAGACTCGGCCTGAACCGACATCCAGAGCGCGTTGATATCGTCGGGCGTCAGCTCGCCCTCGCGGCGGGCGGCGTGGAGCTTGCATTCGAAATCATAGAAGGCGATCTGGCGGACGACCGTGTTGATCATGTCCTCGACCTTGCCGGCGAGGAGAACCCTGCGCTCCATCTTGTCTTTCGCGCCTGCAAGGAGCTTGCGGAAGGTCAGCATCTCGCCAAAGACCGAAGCGGTTTCGGCCAGCGTTAGCGGCGTCGAGGACAAAAGCTCGCCCTGACCGGCCGCCAAGACCTGATGCACGCCGTGGCCCAATTCGTGCGCCAGCGTCATCACATCGCGCGGTTTGCCGAGGTAGTTGAGCATCACATAGGGATGGACTGTGGTGACAGTCGGGTGGGCAAAGGCGCCGGGGGCCTTGCCGGGCTTCACGCCCGCGTCGATCCAGCCCTTGTCGAAGAAGGGCTCGGTAAGTTTGGCAAGCTCGGGATCGAAGGCGGCATAGGCGTCGGTCACGATCTGGCGCGCCTCGTCCCAGGCAACGATCCGGTCGTTCTCCATCGGCAGGGGCGCGTTGCGGTCCCAGACCTGAAGTTTGTCGAGGCCGAGCCATTTGGCCTTGAGCCGATAATAGCGCTGCGACAGGCGCGGATAGGCGGCTACGACCGCGTTGCGCAGCGCCTCGACCACCTCGGGTTCGACATGGTTCGACAGGTGCCGCGCGGTCTGGGCGGTGGGGAAGCCGCGCCAGCGATCTTCGATTTCCTTTTCCTTGGCGAGCGTGTTGTGGACGCGGGCGAAGATCTTTAGGTTTTCCTTGAAGATGCGGGCAAGCTCGTGCGCGGCGGCCTCGCGCTTGTCGCGTTTCTGCTCGGTCAGCTGGTTCAGGAGCGTCTCGATCCCGACCTTCTCGCCCTCGAGATCAAATTCGAGGCCGGCGAGGGTCTCGTCGAAGAGCTTGTTCCAGGCCGAGGCGCCGACGGTCGATTGATCGTGCAGGAATTTCTCAAGCTCGTCAGAGAGTTGATAGGGCTTCATGGCCCGCATCCTGTCCATCACGGGGCGATAGCGGGCGAGATCGGCATTGGCGGCATAGAGCGCTTCGAGGTGGGCATCGTCGAGCCGGTTGAACTCGAGGCTCCAGAATACCAGCGGCGTCGTGAAGGTCGTGATCTTGTCCTGACAGTCGGACATGAACTTGGCCCGCGAGGCGTTGGTGGTTTCCTGATAGTAGCGCAGGCCCGCGAAGGACATGACGCGCCCGACGGCCACGTCGATCGCCTCATAGCGCTTGACCGCTTCCAAAAGGCCAGCGGCATCTAGCCCCGCCATCTTGCCCTCATAGGACGCGGCGAAGTCGGCGCAGGCGGTCTCGAGCCAATCCATATCCTTTTGCAGCTCGGCCGCTTTCTCGCCGGTGTAAAGGTCGTCGAGGTTCCATTCGGGCAGCGGCCCGAGCGAATTTCCACCGGCTGCGTTGGCGTCGAAAACCGGGCTGCGATCTTTCATTGGGGGGGAACCTTTCAACAATGTTTGCAGGAACATAATCGTGCCTTGCAATGAGGAAAAGGCCGGAAGGCGCTTTAGACGTTGGCAGAAAAGAGTGCAAGCGACCTTTGCAGCACCATCTCGCGGATATGGGGCTGCTCGATCAGCAATTCGTGGCGGCCTTTCGGCACAAGAACCAGCTCGCCATTGGGCCAGCTGGACATTCGAGATTTAATCCGCTCTGGATCAACGATGCGCTCGTCGCTGCCCAGAAAGGCAATTGCTGGGAGATCGGGCGAAGGGAGGTGATCTATCGCTTCGTTTTCGCGATCAGCCTCAAGAAACCAGCCAATGCTTGGCCCGCCGAGGGTCAATTCGGGGTGCGCGTCGTGCTGTAGGCGCATATAGGCAAACATTTCGCGGTCGCTCGTAAGGTCGTTGCCGGAGAAATGGCTGCGAGCGACAAAAGTTACCCGTGACTGGGTCGGGGCAATGGATTCGTGACGGCCCAGCAGGGTCGAAATCTTGGCCGCGAAGGGTGCCATGATCGCCGAAGATCGCGACATCTGGATGCGCCACATCGGCGCCGAGAAGGCGACGGCGTTAAAGGGTGCGGCGACGATGACCGTCCGAAGGCCGATACAGCCCCCCATAGAATGCGAGAGCAAAAACCACGGCTTTGGCAGGTTTCGGCTGCGTGCATAGGCGATCAACGCCACGACATCGAGCTGATAGTCGGAGAAGTGGCGAATATGCCCGACCGCCTGGTCTTTGCAGACGCGCTGGGCAAGGCCCTGGCCCCGCCAGTCGACCACCAAAGCGGAAAATCCAGCTTTGCGCAGTTCGTAGACCGTTCGCCCGTATTTCTCGATATATTCGGTTCGCCCCGGAAAGACGAAGATCGTGCCACGATCTCCGCCAGTGGCCCAATGGGCCGCCCGGATCTTGACGCCGTCGGCGGCAACGCACCAGTTGGCTTTGCCGCCCTCGGGCGCTTCGGCGACGTCCTCAAAGAGTGGCGCCGCCTCATAGGTCATGCAAGGACGCCTGCCAGCTTCATCGCCATGCCCATATCACCCTCGACGCGCAATTTGCCCATCATAAAGGCCGCGGTGGCGTTTTGCTCGCCCTCAAGAATCGCCCGGAAGGTATCGACCGAGGCGCTGAGGGTCACGTCGGTATCATCATCACTGATATGGGCGCCCGAACCGTCGATCACGATCGCGCCTTCACCTTCGATATCGAATTTTGCCGAGCCGTCGAAGCCTGCGCCTCCAAGGCGTTCGTTCAGGGCTTTTACGGCTTCGTCTAGGGTCGCGCTCATTGGGTATCCTTTCAATGGGAAACGGGGCCGGCACCCGGCGCCACGAGGTTGCACCCCAAATATGGCTAAACCGTATCATCGATTCAAATTTGCCGTGGCGGAAACTGTGCGGATTATTGGAAATTTCCGACATTCTTCGGCGTTTGAAGGCATTTCCCCGGAAAAGAGGTCGCGGTCCTTGACCTTTCCGCCTCGTCCCTAAATGACTTCCAGAGGCCAATGCGCCGCTGCCACCTTCAACCTTGGGCCACAAATGCTCACGCCTTCCCGGATAATTGCCGTTCTGGGGCCGACCAATACCGGCAAGACCCATTACGCCATCGAGCGGATGCTCGCGCACCGGACCGGGATCATCGGCCTGCCGCTGCGGCTTTTGGCGCGCGAGGTCTATGACCGGATCGTAGCGCTGCGCGGGCCGTCTGTTGTCGCGCTGGTGACGGGCGAAGAGCGGATCGTGCCGGATCGGGTCCAGTATTGGGTCTGCACGGTCGAGGCGATGGCGCAGGGGATGGGCTGTGATTTTCTTGCGGTCGACGAGATCCAGCTTTGCGCCGATCCCGAGCGCGGCCATGTTTTCACTGATCGCCTTTTGCACGCCCGTGGCCTGCACGAGACCCTTTTCATGGGCTCGGAAACCATGCGCAGCGCGATTTCGGCGCTGGTGCCGGGGGTGCAATTCCTGCATCGCGAGCGATTTTCGACTTTGACCTACTCAGGTTCGAAAAAGATAAGCCGGATGCCCGGAAGAACCGCAATTGTCGGATTTTCTGTTGAAAATGTCTATGCGATCGCCGAACTGCTACGCCGCACCAAGGGCGGCGCTGCGGTGGTTATGGGCGCCCTAAGCCCCCGAACGCGCAACGCGCAGGTCGCCATGTATCAAAACGGCGATGTGGATTTCCTCGTCGCCACAGATGCCATCGGTATGGGCCTCAATCTCGACGTCACGCACGTGGCCTTTTCCTCCCTGACCAAGTTCGACGGCCACCGGATGCGCCCGCTTGCACCTGACGAGCTGGCCCAGATTGCCGGCCGCGCAGGGCGGCACATGAGCCACGGCACCTTTGGCGTAACCGGCGAGGCGCCCGAGCTTGATGCGGACGTGATCGAAGCCATCGAGAACCACCGATTCACCCCCGTCAAAAAGCTCCAGTGGCGCAATTCGGCGCTGCAATTCGGCTCGATCGGGCGGCTCTTGCAAAGCCTCGAGGCCAAAACCGACAACGGCTGGCTCACCCGCGTGCGCGAATCCGACGATCTTGCCGCGCTTCGCACGCTGGCCGCCGATGCCGAGGTCGCCGCCCGCGCCAGCGATGGAAAATCGGTCGAACTTCTATGGGATGTCTGCCGGATTCCCGATTTCCGCGGCATCAGCCGGGGCGAACACGCGGCGCTTCTGCGGGAAATCTACAATTTCCTGCATCAATATGGCCACGTTCCGCAGGATTGGTTTGCCAGACAGGTCCGCAGGATTGACAGGACAGATGGCGACATTGACACCCTCTCCAAGCGTCTGGCCTGTGTGCGGACGTGGACCTATGTGGCCCAGCGGCGTGGCTGGCTGGCCGACGAAAGCCATTGGCGCGAGGAAACCCGCGCTGTAGAAGACCGACTGTCAGACGCGCTTCATGCCGCGCTGACCCAAAGATTTGTGGACCGGCGGACGAGTGTTCTCCTTCGCCGGCTCAAGCAGAAGGAGGGCCTTGTGGCCGACGTGAACGACAAGGGTGAAGTGACGGTTGACGGCGAGTTCGTCGGTCGTCTTGAAGGGTTCCGCTTCCGGATGGACAAGGCCGGAAGCCCCGACGAGGCCAAAACCCTCCGGCAGGCAAGCGCTCAGGCCCTTGCGCCCCATTTCCATCTGCGCGCCGACCGCTTCTATAACGCGCCCGATACCGAGATCGATTTCACCGAACAGGGCGGCCTGATGTGGGGCACCGAGGCGGTGGGCAAGTTGACCGCCGGTGCGGACGCGCTCAAGCCCGTTGCCGTCGCTTTCGTTGATGACGAGGCAGGCGAGGATGTGGCGCAGAAGGTCCAGCGCCGCTTGCAGCATTTCATTGACCGCAAGGTCGCGGCCCTATTCGAGCCGATGATCGCCATGCAGCGCGACGAGGCGCTGAGCGGCATGGCCAAGGGCTTTGCCTTCCGTCTGGGCGAAGGCTTTGGCATCGTCCCGCGCGGCGAGGTGGCCGAGGATGTGAAGGCGCTCGATCAGGAGGCCCGCGGTGCGCTGCGCAAGCATGGCATCCGCTTTGGTCAGTTCACCATTTTCATGCCGCTTCTCCTCAAGCCAGCGCCGACCCGTCTACGCCTAGTTTTGTGGAGCCTTGCCAAAGGCTTGGCCGAATTTCCCGAGGCGCCGCCGCCGGGCCTTGTGACCGTGCCGACCGTCGAGGGCCTCGTGCCGGGCACCTATGCGATGGCGGGCTATCGCGCCGCCGGCGCGCGGTCGATCCGTATTGATATGCTCGAGCGCCTCGCCGATATGCTGCGCGACAAAGACAGCAAGGGCGGCTTTGAAGCCAATCCCGATATGCTCTCGATCACCGGCATGACACTCGACCAGTTCGCCGACCTGATGCAGGGCCTTGGCTACAAGGCCGAGCGTGGCGAGCGGCCCAAGGCCAAGCCGGTTGTCGAGGCGCCTGCTGAAGGCGCTGAACCCGTGGAAGCCGCACCCGAGGCCGCGCCCGAGGCGGACGCCGCGCCCGAGGTCGAGGTGTTCTACACCTTCACTTGGGGTGGCCGTGCCGCACGGCCCGAACGCCCCGCCCGTCCGCCGCGTGAGAAGCGCCGCGAGGGTGGCAAGCCTGCCGAGGGTGGCGAGCGCGCGCGCGGCAAAGGCGGCAAGAAGGATCGCCACAAGGGCAAGAAGCCCGAAGGCGGACAAAAGCCCAAGGCCTTTGAGGCGCGGCCGCAGCGCGAGAAGAAGATCGACCCCGACAATCCCTTCGCCGCCGCGCTGGCCGGCTTCAAGACGAAGTGACCGACGCGGCCCGGCCAAGCATCCGCATTGACAAATGGCTCTGGCATGCGCGTTTCTTCAAAACGCGCACGCTGGCGGCCTCGGTCGTCGCGGCGGGCAAGGTTCGGGTTGACGGCACACCCGTCAGCAAGACCTCGCGGGCGGTGAGCCCCGACATGGTCCTGACCTTCGTCAAAGAGGGCGAAGCGAAAGTGGTCAGGATCCTCGCTTGTGGAGAGAGGCGCGGGCCTGCGCCCGAGGCGCAAAGCCTCTATGAGGATCTCTCGCCCGAGCCAGAGCCGCGGCCTATGACAAATCCCGGATACGAGGGGAAGGGGCGGCCAAACCGCAAGGATCGGGAAAACGCCGCGGCATTTGATCCCGCCCGGCACCCTTTCGATCTTGAATGAGGGCCGCTCTTGGCCTAGCTAGTCGCGCGACAGCCGAATTGGACCCGATCCCATGACCTATATCGTCAACGACGCCTGCATCGCCTGCAAATACACCGACTGTGTCGAGGTATGCCCGGTGGATTGTTTCTACGAAGGCGAGAACATGCTGGTGATCCATCCCGACGAATGCATCGATTGCGGCGTTTGCGAGCCCGAGTGCCCCGCCGACGCGATCCGCCCCGATACCGAGCCGGACATGGAGAAATGGGTCGAGTTCAACCGCAAATACGCGGAAATGTGGCCTGTGATCATCACCCGCAAAGATCCGCTTCCCAATGCCGAAGAGATGGACGGCAAGCCGGGCAAGATTGATCTCTTCTCGGAAAAGCCCGGGCAGGGCGGCTGAGATCGCTCTGGTTGCCATCGGTGATTCGGGCTTCCTCGGGGCTCGTGACTATCGAAGAAGCCCAATGTTCACAGAGGTTTTCGCGCTTGCAGCGAAGCCGAGGCTGGCGCTTTCAAGATATTGAATTTTGTGGTATACTCCTCGTGATGTTGCCGAAAAACTGACCTGAATTTCCTGACGTCCAGACCCGACGGAGACAAGCGATCGTCCCCGCCGGTCCTTTTGTCGGGTGGCTTCAGGCGCCCTGAAAGGAATGAAATGACCAAGAAGAGAGCCGAGTTCAGCCCTAACGAGTTTGTCGTCTATCCCGCGCATGGGGTCGGCAAGATCGTGTCGATCGAGAAGCAGGAAGTTGCGGGCTTTGAGCTGGAGTTGTTTGTGATCTCATTCGAGAAAGACAAGATGACCCTCCGCGTGCCGACCAACAAGGCGCTCGAGATCGGGATGCGTGGTCTTTCCTCGCCCGATGTTGTGGCCCATGCGATGAAGACTCTGAAAGGCAAGGCCAAGGTCAAAAAGGCCATGTGGTCGCGTCGGGCGCAGGAATATGAGCAGAAGATCAACTCTGGCGATCTGATTGCGATTGCCGAGGTGGTGCGCGATCTTCACCGCGCCGACGATCAGCGCGAGCAGAGCTATTCGGAGCGTCAGCTCTATGAAGCCGCGCTCGAGCGCCTGACCCGCGAGATCGCGGCTGTGGCTGGCAATGACGAGATGGCGGCGGCGAAAGAGATCGACTCGGTCCTCATGGGCCGCGCGGCCTGATCAGGTTGTTTAACGTTAAACGAAAAGCCGCGCCTTCGGGCGCGGCTTTTCGTTTGGGGCTCTGCCCCCGCGCCCGATGGGCGCTCCCCCGGAGTATTTCAGGCCAAAAGAATTAGAGGGCGCGCCAGCCGATGTCGCGGCGGCAGAAGCCTACAGGCCAGTCGATCTGATCGACGAGGGCGTAGGCGCGGTCGCGGGCCTCTTTCAGGGTCTTGCCGCGGGCGGTGACGTTGAGGACACGGCCACCGGTGGCGAGGATTGCGCCATTCTGGGCGCTGGTGCCGGCGTGGAAGACGATCTGGGATGAGGTTTCTTCGATTCCGTCCAGGCCCTTGATTTCGCTGCCTTTCCGATAGGCGCCGGGATAGCCATTGGCGGCCATGACGACGGTGATGGCGTGGTCGTCGGCCCAGTGGGGCGCGGTTTCGGCGAGGCGGCCTTCGGCGCAGGCTTGCATGAGGTCGAGCGCCTGGGCGCCGAGGCGCATCATGAGGACCTGGCATTCGGGATCGCCGAAGCGGACGTTGTATTCGACGAGGCGCGGGGCGCCGTCTTTGATCATCAGGCCAACATAGAGAACGCCCTGATAGGGCATTCCACGGCGGGCCATCTCGGCCATGGTGGGGCGGACGATTTCATCTAGGGCGCGCTTCTCGACGTCGGCGTTGAGCACGGGGGCGGGGGAATAGGCGCCCATGCCGCCGGTGTTGGGGCCGGTGTCGCCATCGCCGACACGCTTGTGATCCTGCGCGGTGCCGATCGGGACAACTGTTTCGCCATCGACGAGGACGAAGAGCGAGCCCTCTTCGCCCTCCATGAATTCTTCGATCACCACCTCGGCGCCCGCGGCGCCGAATTCGCCGCCGAACATATCGTCGATGGCGTCGAGGGCTTCGTCTTCGGTGATGGCGACGATGACGCCTTTGCCCGCGGCGAGGCCATCGGCCTTGACGACGATGGGCGCGCCTTGGGCTTTGATATAGGCTTTGGCGCCTTCGGCCTCGGTGAAGCGGGCATAGGCGGCGGTTGGGGCTTTGGCGGCGTCGCAGATCGCTTTTGTGAAAGATTTCGAGGCTTCGAGGCGCGCGGCGGCGGCGGAAGGTCCGAAAACTGAAAGTCCGGCATCGCGCAAACGGTCGGCTACGCCGGCCGCGAGGGGCGCTTCGGGGCCGACGATGACGAAATCGACCGCGTTTTCCTCGGCGAAAACCGCCACCGCATCGCCGTCGAGAATGTCGATATCCGCGCATTCGGCGATGGCGGCAATCCCGGCGTTGCCGGGGGCGACGATCAGCCTGTCGCATTTGGGATTTTGCTTCACGGCCCAGGCGATGGCGTGTTCCCGCCCGCCGCTTCCCAGGATTAGGATATTCATCGCGTCCCCCGCTTGGCCTCTGCTTGGCGGCGTTCTAAGGTCAGGGGGCAAGGATAACAAGGGTGCGAAATGGACCTCTTCGACGAGCGGCCGGAACCGGCGGGCAATGCGCCCGAACTTTCGGTCTCCGAGATCAGCGGCGCGATCAAGAAGGCGCTGGAGGGCGAGTTTGGTCATGTGCGGGTGCGCGGCGAAGTGGGCCGGGTGGTTCTGGCGCGGACGGGGCACCTTTATTTCGATCTGAAGGATGATCGCAGCGTTCTGGCGGCGGTGAGCTGGAAGGGGCAGGCCTCGCGGCTGAGCTATATGCCCGAAGAGGGGATGGAGGTGATCGCCACGGGCAAGATCACCACCTATGGGCCGCAATCGAAGTATCAGCTGAACGTCGAGGATGTGGCGCCGGCGGGTGCGGGTGCACTCATGGCGATGCTGGAAAAGCGCAAGGCGGCCTTGGCGGCCGAGGGGCTTTTTGCGCCGGAGCGGAAGAAACCGATCCCCTATCTTCCTGAAATCATTGGGGTTGTGACATCGCCCTCTGGCGCAGTGATCCGCGATATCCTGCACCGGTTGCGGGATCGGTTTCCGCGCAAGGTTTTGGTTTGGCCGGTGGCGGTACAGGGGCAGGCCTGTGCGCCCGAGGTGGCGCGGGCCATCGAAGGGTTCAACCGGCTGACACCGGGCGGGGCTTTGCCGCGGCCCGATCTCATCATCGTCGCCCGTGGCGGCGGCTCGATCGAAGACCTCTGGGGCTTTAACGAAGAGGTCGTGGTTCGGGCGGCGGCGGCCTCGCAGATCCCGCTTATCTCGGCTGTGGGGCACGAGACCGATAGGACGCTGATCGACTATGCCTCGGACTATCGCGCACCCACGCCGACGGCGGCGGCCGAGCGGGCGGTGCCTGTCAGGGCGGAACTCTTGGCTCAGATCGAGGGGCAGGGGGCACGGCTCACGCATGGGGCGGCCCAGACTGTGGCGCTGCGCCGTCAGCGCCTGAACGATCTGGCGCGGGCCTTGCCGCGGCAGGAAGACCTGCTCGCCACGCCGCGCCAGCAGCTTGATCATCTGGCCGAACGGCTGCCTGCCGCTCTTCGGGCGGCGACTGGCTCCAAACGTCTCAAGCTCAGCGAAGTTTCCGGAAGCCTGCGCCCCGGCCTTCTGCGGCGGATGATCGACAGCGAACGTCGCCATCTGGCCGAGCGTGCGGCGCGGCTTCGGCCGCGAGAGCTGAAGATGCTGGTCGCACGAGGGCAGGAGCGGCTTGACCACGGCTTGCGCCGTCTGTCCGATCTGGCGACCCGCCGGGAAAGCGAACGGGCGGCGCGCCTGCGGTCGCTTGATCAGCTTTTGCAGACACTTGGATATGAGGCGACCCTGAAGCGCGGCTATGCTGTGGTCTGGGGCGATGGCCGTGTCGTGACGACAAAGGACGAGGCCGCAGCTGCGAAAGCGCTTGAAATCCAGTTTGCCGATGGGCGGATCGGCGCAAAATCAACGGGTTAGGGCGGCAAGGCGCGGATCCATCACGCGCCGCCACAGGCGCGGCATCAGGGCCAGCGTGGCCATGACCGGCAGGGAATAGGGCAGGCGCGGGGCGCTGGTCAGCTCAAGTGTCGGATAGGGCTTTTGCGGGTTCAGGTGGTGGTCGGAATGGCGCGGCGCGTTGAGCATCAGGCCCGAGGTGAACCATTGCGGGCTGTGCCAGCTGTGCTGTGGCCCCACAGGTTCGGGCTTGCCATCCTCCTCTATGCCACGGGCGAGGCCATAGTGCTGGACATAGTCCGACATCAAGAGCTGCACCGTCGCATAGGCCGACAGGGCGAAAAAGGCGGCAAGGGCGGCAGGTCCGCCATAGGCCAGCGCACCAAGAACAAGCGCCAATGTTGCGACCAGATCGCCAAAATAGGGGTGCCGCCAAAACCCGACGCCCCGGCGGGCGCGACGTTCGCTTTCGGCGCGAAAGCCCTTGCGGAAGGAACCGATCCAAGCTCGAGGGGCGAAACGATAGAAGCTCTCACCTGCCCGCGCCGTGTTGGGATCGGCAGGCGTTGCCACGGCCACATGATGAAACAGAAGATGCGCCGAGCCGTGGTGGCCGAAAAGGTGGCTGTGATAGACAAGCCGGCCAAGCCGCCGCAGGCTTCGGTTCGAGCGGTGCACAAGCTCGTGGGCATTGGAATTGCCAACCTGCCCCAGAAACATCCCCGCCGAGAGAAACAGAGCGGCCTTCTCTGCCCATCCCAATGCGCTGCTTGAAAGCCCTGCAACGGCCGAGGCCAAGACGATGAAATGCCCGATCGCGAGCACAACAGAAAGCGCATCGGCGGCTGGAAACTCCTCGCCGATCGCAGAGGGCGAAACACGGGCGACGAGCGCATCAAGGCCGGCGGCAAGGGCGGTCATGTAGGCGAGGGCCGCAAACGCCCATATTCCGCCCGTGACGGATGCCATCAGGAGGAGGGGTAGGGGCGCGAGTGTGGCGAAGGTGAAGAGAAACATACGCTCTTGCCTGTCTTGGTCTTGGCTGTCTTGTTATCCCTGAAACGTAGTGAGGGGAAAGATATGTCTCAAATCGTGCCGCTCCTCGCTTCGGCCACGCTTGCCTTGGTTTATCTTCTGTTTCTTACCGATGCGGCGCCGTCTACGCTTCGCTCTGTGGTCAAGACCGGCGCTGTGGCCCTTCTTGCGATTTCGGCGCTGCCGGTCCCGCTTCTCGCTCTCGCGCTCGGTCTCAGTGTGCTGGGGGATTTGGCGCTGTCTCGGGATGGAGATCGCGCGTTTCTGGCGGGAGTTGCTGCTTTTGCGCTGGCACATCTTGTCTATGTGGCGGTGTTTCTGGGCCTTGGGGGCGCTCCTGCCTTGGCTGTGAAATGGCAGATCGGCGCAGGTTTCGGAGTCGCCACGGTCTCTTTAGTTATGGCCCGCCTTCTCTGGCCCAGAAGCGGGCCGCTCCGTTGGCCGGTCCTTGGCTAAGTGGGCATCATCGCCGCGATGGCGATCAGTTCCCTTTTTGTGCCCGAGCCCTATGCCCGCCCAGTTATCGCCGCTGCCTTCCTTTTCGCGTTGTCCGACAGCCTGATCGCGACCGAGCGCTTCTTGATCAAAGCAACCCCGGCGCCGCGCTGGCTACCGCCTGCGATCTGGCTGACCTACTGGCTGGCCCAGTTCTTCTTTTGCATCGGAATTGCCCGAATCCTCTAGGCGATGTCGGTCTTTCAAATTCCGGCTGATGGCATTAGGTGGGAGGTAACAACGCCTGAGAGGCCTTTCAGAATGTCGTTCTTCAAGAAGCTCAAAGATCGGATGTTCAAGTCGTCGTCCAAGATCGACGAGGGGCTTGAGGCGATTGTCGGGGAGGGGAAAGACGAGGAGTCGGTGGTCGAGCTTCCCGAGCCTAATCCCGAATCCTTGCCCGAGATTGCTCCCGAGCCGATCCCGGAGATTGCGCCGGATATCGAACCAGAGGCTGAACCGGAATCGCAGCCGGAAATTCCCGCCGAGCCAGAGCTTGTGCCAGAGCCCGCGCCGCAGGAGATACCGGTTATGGTCGCTGCGGCGGCACCGGCAGCCGAACCCGCGCCTGCGAAGGCCAAACCGGGGTTCTTCGGCCGCCTAGTTGGCCGCACCGCCCCCGCCGCGCCGCGCCGGACGCTCGACGACGAGATGCTAGAGCAGCTCGAGGAGCTGTTGATCACCGCCGATATGGGCGTTGATACGGCCCTGCGCGTCACGGCCAATATGGCCGAGGGGCGGCTGGGCAAGAAGCTCTCGGTCGACGAAATCAAGGGCCTTCTGGCTTCCGAGGTCACGCGGATCATGGAGCCGGTCGCGCGGCCCCTGCCGCTTTACCCCTCGAAGCCTCAGGTCGTGCTTGTGGTCGGCGTCAACGGCTCCGGCAAGACGACGACGATTGGCAAGCTCGCCAGCCAGTTCCGCGCCTCGGGCAAGAAGGTTGTGATCGCCGCGGGCGATACCTTCCGCGCCGCGGCGGTCGAGCAGCTTCAGGTCTGGGGTGATCGCGCGGGCGTTCCCGTCCTCACGGCGCCGGAGGGCTCAGATCCCGCCAGCCTTGCTTTTGATGCGATGGAGCGCGCCGCCAAGGATGGGGCCGATCTTCTGATGATCGACACCGCGGGCCGGTTGCAGAACCGGCAGGATCTGATGGAAGAGCTTTCAAAGATCGTCCGCGTGATCCGCAAGAAAGATCCCTCGGCCCCGCACAACACGCTTCTGGTGCTCGATGCGACCACCGGCCAGAACGCGCTGAGCCAAGTCGAGACCTTCCAGAAGCTGGCCGATGTCTCGGGCCTCGTGATGACCAAACTCGACGGCACTGCTAAGGGCGGTGTGCTTGTCGCTCTGGCCGACAAGTTCGGCCTGCCGATCCATGCGATCGGCGTCGGCGAGCAGATCGACGATCTTGCCCCCTTCGACCCCGAAGATTTCGCCCGCGCCCTCGTCGGCCTTGCCTAGGGTTGGCTGCGGGTGGGGGAATGGCTTGTCTCCATCGCCGGAACGCCCGAGGGCGCGCGGCTAGCGACGCTTCTCGCGCTTCTTTCGGCCGTCTGCCACGCGGCCTTTGGCGCGTTGCAGAAGGGGCGGCATGATCCCTTCCTGATCCGTGGCGCCATCGACGCTTGGCTCGTGGTGATCACGCTTCCGGTCGCCCTATTCCTCGTCCCGTGGCCCACGCCGCAGACCTTTCTGATCCTCGCGGGCGCAGTTGTGATCCATTTCACCTACAAGTCGACCGTGGCCTTCGCCTATCAGCGGGCGGCCTATACGGTCGTCTATCCGGTGATCCGTGGCACCGGCCCTTTGGTGACGGTTTTTGGCGCGGCTTTGATCTTTCAGGAGCATTTCACGGCGACCCAATGGGTGGGCGTCGCTTGTCTTTCTGGCGCTATGCTCTTGCTGGCGCTGAGAAATCTCGGCGAGGAAACGATTGATCGGCGGGGCTTGGCGATGGGCCTCGTCTGGGCGCTTCTAGGTGGCCTCCTTGTTGCGGTCTATACGGTCTACGACGCCTACGGCATCCGCCAGTCGGCCAATCCCTTCACCTTTCTCGCGTGGTTCTTCGTGATCACCGCCCTCGATTTCCCGATCCTCGCCGCCTATCGCTATCACCGCTATGGCAGCGACGGGCCAGTGCGCGATCTTGTCTGGAAGGGCCTTGCCGGTGCGCTCATCGCTTGGGTCAGCTTCGGCGGCGTGATGATGGCGACGCGGCTCGACAAAGTGGGCGAGGCCGCGGTCCTGCGCGAGACATCGCCCGTTTTCGCCGCGCTCATCGGCTGGTTCATCATGGGCGAGCGTGTGGGGCCGAGAAGGCTTGTCTTGATGGCGCTGATCGCCTTAGGTGCGATCATCGTCGAAACCGGAGGTTAGTATGAGCGAGAAGAAGATCAGCCCGGGCCTGAAATCGGCCCTCGATCTTGGCCCAGTGGTCCTGTTCTTTCTGGCCTTCTTCTTCCTGAAGGCCGACAGCTACACCATTAGCGGGCGCGAATACGGCAAGTTCATCGTCGTCACCGCGATGTTCATCCCCGTCCTTTTCGCCTCGATCGGCGCGCTCTGGTATCTGACGGGCAAGCTCAGCCGGATGCAGATCCTGACGATGGTTCTGGTTCTCGTTTTTGGCGGTCTTTCGGTTTGGCTCAACGACGAGCGGTTCTTCAAGATGAAGCCTACGGTGATCTATCTGTTCTTTGCCGTGATGCTGGTGATCGGGCTCATGCGCGGCCAGTCCTATCTGGCCTATGTGATGGAAGACCTGATGCCGCTCGAGGAAAAGGGCTGGATGATCCTCACCCGCCGTTTTGCCATGTTCTTCGCCTTCCTCGCCCTTGCCAACGAATACGTCTGGCGTAATTTCGAAACGGGTTCGTGGGTGACGTTCAAGACCTTCGGCCTGCCGATCCTGCTGTTCGTTTTCCTGATCGGGCAGTCGGGGCTTCTCGTTAATTACGACCCGCGCCATCGCAAGGACGAGGAAGACGAGAAGAAGGGTGATAGCTAGGGAACCTTGTGGGTCCCGCTCACGCCCATCAACTCTTCACGATGCGCGATCTCGTCGGGATCCTCGCCGCGCCGATGCGCCTCGATAAGCCGCCCCTTGCGGACGGCGGGGCGGTGGCCGACCTCGACCAGCCAGCGGCGCATATTGGGCTTGTCGTGCATTGTCTGCCCCTGCCGCATCCACTGTGAGGCCCAGGGCCAGATGCACATATCCGCGATGGAATAGAAATCGCCCGCGACATAGCGGGTGCGAGCCAGTTGCTCGTCGAGCACCTTGTAGAGGCGTGAGACTTCTTTGGTGAACCGCTCGTTTGGGTATTCGTGGACAACGGGCGGGTTCTTACGGCCAAGCGCCCGCAGGAAATGATGGGTCTGTCCGGCGATCGGGCCAAGCCCGCTCATCTGCCACATCACCCACATATCGACCGCGACACGATCGCGCTCGGTCGGTCCATAGAATTGGCCCGTTTTGCGGGCGAGGTATTGCAGGATCGCGCCGCTTTCAAAGACGGCAATGGGCGCGCCATCCGGCCCGTCGGGGTCAACGATCATCGGGATCTTGGCATTGGGGGCCAGTGCCAGAAACTCGGGGTTGTTCTGTTCGCCGTTGTCGATATCAACCAGCTTGATGGTGTAGGGCAGACCCATTTCCTCGAGTGCGATCGAGACCTTCCAGCCGTTTGGCGTGGCCCAGTAATAGAGATCAATCGGCGCGGGCATCTTCTGGTCTCCTCGATCGGCTTTTTGCAGCATGGCGCATCGTCCGCAAATCGCAAGAGCGGCCGCCCCACGATCCGGTGATCTTCTTGACCTTGGGCCAGTGCAGGAGTATGCCCCAAGCCGTGGCGATTTGAACCGGATTGCGGGCCACGTTAAACATTCCGCTAAATAGGAAACGGGCTTTGGCCCCGATACCTTGTCCGGTGTCGGGGTTTTTTGTTGGCCGGAGGGGTCGAAATGGACAAGTGGAAGAAGCGCACCCGCGCCGTGCACGCGGGCATCCGCCGGAGCCAGTATAATGAGGTAAGCGAAGCGATCTTCCTGACCCAAGGCTTTGTCTATGACAGCGCCGAACAGGCCGAGGCCCGCTTTGTCAAAGCTGGCGAGGACGAGTTCATCTATGCCCGCTACGGCAACCCGACCGTGGCTATGTTTGAAGACCGGATCGCGAGCCTCGAGGGGGTCGAGGCCGGTTTCGCCACCGCCTCGGGCATGGCCGCCGTCAACGGTGCGCTGATGGCGCTTTTGAAGGCGGGCGATCACATCGTCTCGTCGCGGGCTCTTTTCGGTTCCTGCCTCTACATCCTCGAGGATGTGCTGGGCCGCTTTGGCGTGGAAATCACCCTTGTCGATGGCCGCGATCTGGAGGCTTGGAAAGCCGCCATTCGCCCCGATACCAAGCTCGTCTTTTGCGAATCCGTGTCGAACCCGACGCTTGAAGTGATCGACCTCAAGGCCGTGGCCGATATCGCCCATGCGAACGGCGCGCTTCTGGTGGTCGACAACGTTTTTGCGACCCCGATCTTTTCCTATGCCGCAGAGGCGGGGGCCGATCTCATCGTCTATTCCTCGACCAAGCATATCGACGGACAGGGGCGCTGTCTGGGTGGTGTGATCCTCGGCAAACGCGAGATCGTGCGCGGGCCGGTCGAGACCTATCTCAAGCACACCGGCGGCGCGATGAGCCCGTTCAACGCTTGGGTCATGCTCAAGTCGCTCGACACGATGGACCTTCGAGTTCGCGCCCAGTCGGCCACCGCGCAGACCCTTGCCGAAGGGATCGAAGGCCATGCGGCGGTCGGCCGCGTGCTCTATCCGGGGCTGAAGAGCCACCCCCAGCACAAGCTGGCAATGGATCAGGCCGGCAACGGCGGCACGGTCATGGCGATCGACCTCAAGGGCGGCAAGGAAGCGGCGTTCCGCTTCCTCAACGCATTGGAAATCTTCACCATTTCCAACAACTTCGCCGACAGCAAATCTATTGTAACCCATCCGGCGACCACAACCCATCAACGCCTGCCCCAGCCCCAGAAAGACCTTCTCGGTATCACGCCGGGCCTCATCCGTCTGTCCTGCGGCCTCGAAGATCCGGCTGATCTTCTGGCCGATGTTCTGCAGGCTTTGGCGCAGGTTTGATCCAATCGTCGGTTTTGGGCGTATTAATCTCTGAAATTTGGTAAACTGGCCGAACGCGACCATATACCAAGCCTGACAGGACTTGCCCGTGGGGGGATCCATGAACATCCCGATGAAAGATTTCGACCGAGAGCCTACTCGTGACGAAGCCGAAGAGGCGCTCGCCGTTCTGCGGCGCTGGGCAGGCGTTGCGTCGCCCGAAGAGGTCGCGACCCTCGATCCCTTGGTCTCGCGGTTGATCCCGGGTCAGGAGGTTTCGAACTATCCCGCCCTTGCCCGCGCTTACCCTGAGGATTTCGTCGTAGACGAGGCCTATCGCGCCTCGATGCCCGATCTGCAAAATGGCCCCGCGAGCCTGATCCGCGGCGCAAAACGCCAGATCGAACACGTCGGTATCTCGAATTTTCGCCTGCCGGTCCGCTTTCATACCCGCGACAACGGCGATGTGACGCTCGAAACCTCGGTCACCGGCACAGTGAGCCTCGAGGCCGAGAAGAAGGGCATCAACATGTCCCGGATCATGCGGTCGTTTTACAAACACGCCGAGGATACCTTTTCTTTCGACGTGATCGAGTGCGCTCTTTACGGCTACAAGGCCGACCTCGACAGCTTCGACGCCCGCATCCAGATGCGCTTTTCCTTCCCGATGAAGGTTCAATCGCTGAGGTCCGGCCTCACAGGCTATCAGTACTACGACATCGTGCTCGAGCTGGTCGAGACCAAGGGCGTGGCGAAGAAGATCATGCATCTCGACTATGTCTATTCCTCGACCTGCCCTTGCTCGCTCGAATTGTCCGAACACGCCCGCCAGTTCCGCGGCCAGCTCGCTACGCCGCATTCGCAGCGGTCGGTGGCCCGGATATCGGTGGTGACCGAGCCGGGCCCGCGCCTGTGGTTCGAAGACCTGATCGACATGGCCCGCGCCGCTGTTCCGACCGAAACGCAGGTGATGGTCAAGCGCGAGGACGAGCAGGCATTTGCAGAACTCAACGCCGCCAACCCGATCTTCGTCGAGGATGCGGCGCGGCTTTTCGCAGAACAGCTCCAGAAAGACCCGCGCATCGGCGATTTCCGGGTGATCGCGAGCCATCAAGAAAGCCTGCACAGCCACGACGCGGTGAGCCTTCTGAGCGAGGGCGATACCTTCGCCAGCGAGAGCCTCGACCCCAAGCTATTCAGCACGCTCTTTCACGTCGGCTAACCGCCCTCGGGCTTGACACTCTGACCCGCGCAAGCCAACCCTCCGGTCATGCTGGATTTGCGCCCTGTCGGATATGTTATCGGCCTTCTGGTCGCCGTCATTGGCGTTGCCATGGTCGGGCCATTGCTGTTCGACCTTTATGAAGGCGATCCCGAGTGGAAGACCTTCCTGCAATCGAGCGTGATTACCACAACGATTGGCGCCATCGTCGCCTTGGCCTGCGCCAACGGGGTGAGCGCGGGCCTCAATGTCCGCCTGTCGTTTCTGCTGACCACGCTCGTCTGGATCGCGCTGCCCGCTTTCGGGGCGCTCCCCTTCATTTTCGGCGAAACCGATCTCTCGATCGTCGATGCGATGTTCGAGGCCGTGTCGGGCATGACCACCACGGGCGCGACAGCGATCGCGGGGCTCGAGACCCATTCCTATGGCATCCTGCTGTGGCGGGGCATCCTGCAATGGCTGGGCGGCCTCGGGATCGTGATCGTGGCGATGATCTTCCTGCCGGTGATGAAGGTGGGCGGGATGCAGTTCTTTCAGTCGGAAGGTTTCGATACTTTCGGCAAGGCGCTGCCAAGGGCGATGGATATCGCCAAGGGGCTTTTGAGCATCTACATCACGCTTACGGTGATTTGTGCCTTGGCCTATGTGCTTTCCGGCATGAACCTTCAGGATTCGATCGTTCATGCCTTCACGACGATCGCCACGGGCGGATATTCGACGACCGATGCCTCATTCGCCGCGTTCCCCGGCGCGCCGCAATATGTCGCCGTTGCTTTCATGATCTTTGCCGGCATTCCGTTCGTCCGCTTTATTCAGCTGGTCCGCGGCGATGCCCGGCCCATCTTCCGCGATATGCAGGTGCGGGCCTATGTTGTCTGGTCGAGCTATGCGGTCATGTTGGTCGTTCTCTACCGCATCATAGAAGAAGGGACGTTTTCGGAAGAGCTGTTCCGCTCGAGCCTCTTCAACGTTGTCTCGGTCTTTTCCGGGACCGGCTACGGCGATGGGGATGTGCAATCTTGGGGGCCATTCCCTTTCGCGGTGCTGTTCTGTGTCGGCACGATCGGGGCCTGTTCGGGATCGACCGGCTGCGCGATCAAGGTCTTCCGGTTCCAGATCATGCTTCGGGCGCTCTTTGGCCAGATCAAACGGATGTATAGCCCGAGCCGGGTCGTGTCGGTCAAATTCGAGGGGCGCACCGTGACGGATGAGGTCATGGCGTCGATCATGCTTCTCTTCACCGGCTTTATCCTCAGCTTCGGGATCATCGCCGTTCTTATGGGCATGACCGGGATCAGCTTTATGGCGGCAATCACCGGCGCCTGGACCGCGGTATTCAATATCGGCCCTGTCTTTGGCTCGGAAGTTGGCCTTTCCGGAGCCGTCAATACATTCCCCGATTCCGCCAAGTGGCTGATGATCTTCGGGATGCTTCTGGGGCGTCTCGAGATCGTGGCGGTATTCGTTCTCTTCCTTCCTCGTTTCTGGAGATCCTAGATGTCTGAACCGACTTCCGGCCGCCCGTTGGGCGCGCAGCTGTCTCATATGCTCAGGGCGCGCGGGGTTGATGTGATCTTTGGTATTCCAGGGGTGCATAACCAAGAGATGTATCGCGGCATTGAAGAGGCCGGGATCACCCATGTCCTGACGCGGCACGAACAGGGTGCGGGCTTCATGGCCGATGGCTATGCGAGGGCCACGGGGCGGCCTGGCATCTGCTACATCATCACCGGTCCGGGCCTATGCAACATCATGACCCCGCTCGGTCAGGCCTATTCGGATAGCATCTCGGTTCTGGCGATCTCGTCTTGCCTGCCGCAAGGCGGGACAGACGACGGGCGCCTGCACGAGATGCTCGATCAACGTGGGGCAGGAGCGGCGGTTTGCGATTGGTCGCACGAGGCGGAAAGCCCCGAGGATGCCTATGCCCGCATCGATCAGGCTCTGGCGGAGTTTCGCGACCGCAGGCCGCGCCCCAAGCATTTGCAAGTGCCGATTCCGATGCTGGAAGGCGCGGCGCCCGAATTTCCGGCCGAGCCGGTCCAGCAGCCCGCGCCGCCGCTTGCGCCCTATGCGGGCCAGATAGACGAGGCGGCGAAACTGCTCGCCGCGGCCCGGCGTCCGTTGGTGATCGTTGGTGGAGGCGCGCGCTCGGCAGCGCCGGCGGCACGCGCATTGGCCGCCGACCTAAAAGCCGCAAGCCTCGCCAGCTATGCTGGCAGAGGTGTCATCGATCCAGACGATCCGCTCCATCTTGGTTCGGTCCTGGCCCGCCCCGACAGCGCCGAGATGATCGCATCGTCCGACTGCGTTCTGGTTGTCGGCTCGGTTCTGGCTGAGGTTGATATCTGGCGCGATAACCCCGGCTTTTGTGAGGGGGCCAAGGTGATACGGATTGACATCGATCCTTCGGTCCTTGCCCGCGATCCGCGTGTCGATCTGGCGATCCGCGCCGATGCTGGGCTCGCGCTCGAGGCTCTGAGCGCCGCCCTCTCAGGCGCCGCGATCCAATCGACATGGACGGCCCTCGAGGCCGAAGCCGCCCGCCGCCGCTGGCGCGCGCAGGTCGAGGCCGAGCGCCCCGGCATCCTGCCCGTGGCCGACGTGATGCGCGAGGTATTGCCCGAGGACGCGCTGATCTATTCCGACATGACCCAATTCGCCTATGCCACGAAAGAGATCTATCCGCTCAAACACCCCGGTCTCTGGCATCATCCCTACGGCTTTGGCACCCTCGGCTATGCCCTTCCCGCCGCCATCGGCGGCAAGATCGGCGTGGGGGATCGGGCGGTGATCGCCATCGCCGGTGACTATGGATTTCAATACACGATTCAGGAGCTAGGCGTCGCGGTCGAGCTGGGCCTCAGCCTGCCGATCCTTCTGTGGGACAACGGCAAGCTGGGCGAGATCGAAGCCAGCATGGTCCGCGCCCAAATCGCGCCGAATGCGGTGATCCAGCGCAACCCCGATTTCATCAAGCTGGCCGAGGCCTATGGCGCGGCCTCGGCCCAGCCCTCGAGCCTTGCCGAATTCAGACGCGATCTGGCCGCCGCCCTCAAGGAAGAAGGCCCGACCATCATCCGTGTGACCTCGGACGTGGCCCTTAGCTAGTTCCAGCAGCCGACGAGAACGGTGATATCCGCCGCCGCGCGGGTCAGCTCTTCGGCGCTTAAGTTGCCGCTCAGAGCCGTTGTTCCTGCGCGTATTCCGGCGGCGGAAAGGGCCGGCAAGAGGGCATCGGTATCAAGCGCGAAGTTGACGCCTTCGGGAAACTGCGGGCCGCCGCTTTGCCGAGGCAAAAGCATCCCTAGCACCGCGCCGCCCGCGTCAAGAACCGGCCCGCCCGCGTCGCCCGCCTGAACGGCGATCTCGAGGCGCTTGACCGTCTCCTCGCCATTCAGCCCGCGCAGATCGGACAGGGCGCCGAGGCTCAACGTCGGCATCGACAGAACACCGCCATAGGAATAGCCGGCAACGGCAATCTCGGATCCGAGCTTGGGAACGGCCGTCTGGAAGCGGGCCGAGGCAATCGGTGCCTGCGGCACGGTGGGCGTCAGGATTGCGAAACCGAGCCCCCCATCGCTATGGGCAAGCCGCACCGGCACCTCGCCCTCAATCGTCAACGCACCGCAATTTTCGGCCACGGTCGAAGTGGTCAGCACCGCGCCGGAGGTGTCGATGTAGAATCCGGAGGCCGTGGATTTCGGGCGGCGGATCTCGATGCCCGAAACCAGATCGGGCGACTGGCTCTCGTCAAGCGCCACCATCTCGGGATCAAGCACGCCGGGGGTCGGGGTGAACGAGGCACGCATCTCGGTCCAAAGGCGGCTGCGGCGCTCTTCGTCGCCCGACGGCCACACAAGGGCGATGCCTTTGATGGCGTCGCCCTCTAGCCGTGCATAGACAGAGGTATGGACCACATCGCTCCGTCCCTCGATTTCAAAAGAGCCGCCCCGGATACGGCGCGAACCGTCACGAGGAATGATCGTCAGCGTCTGGAGAACGTCATAAAGGCTCTGGAGGCGCCATTCATCGCCCGGCTGGCTGATCAAAAGCACCTGAGCGGCAAAATCACCTGCGGTACCGTATTTCGCAAAAGGCGGCTCGTAGCCGTCAAAAGCAACGAGACCCATGGGGATCTTGACCGAAATGCCAGCGGAGGCATTGGCGACCGTCTCGAGCCCCAGTCCCTCAAAAACCGCATTGTATTCCGCCAAAAGCGCTGCTCGTTGGTCCGTTGTCAAAACACCGGTCGCCTCATGGCCCCGTGCGATCTGCCAGGCCTCCATCGCGGCCCGCGATCCACGGCCAAAAGCCCCGTCGATACCCGAGTTATAGAAACCGGCCCAGCGTAGAGCGATCTGCAGCGCTTCCTTTTCGCGTTGGTTCAAAAGGGCCTCGGAGGCAATCGCCTGCTGAACGGTCTCGTCGGCCGGGCCGGCCGCCTCTGCCAGTGCGGTGGGCGCCGCGGCCACAACAGGCGCGGCGGCGGGCCAGATACGAGCCTGATAGTTGCCGCCGTCCGAGACAAAGGCATCGCCCGGCACCGCGCCGCTGTTGAGAAGCCGGGAAAGCACTGTCTCGGCCTCGCCCCGTCCATAGGGGCCCAAGGCGATGGCAAACCAGCCGGAGGCAAGAGCATACCCTTCAACATTGGCAAGGCTACCGGAATAGGCCGCAGCGAGCTCGACGGCTTCGGAAGAGGTGGGTCGGGCGGCAATCTGGACCCACGCCTGATCCTGTGCGGCAACGGACAAAGGGACAAAAAAAAGGGCTAGAACAAAAAGAAATCGTCTCATCATGGGTATTTGGCTCGGGTCACTGATTTTGGCCCTTTCGGGCATTGGCGGGCAACCTAGCAGGAAGAACGCGCTCTGCAGCATGAAAATATGCCAATTGCGGCGAATTCTGATGGCTTTGGGCTGATTGACCCTCACGGTCGCTCAGCCTATTGAGGCAGCCAAACCAGAGCGAGCGCGATCATGGCCGAAAAACCCCGTTCCTTTCAGGAAATCATCCTGCGGCTTCAGGCCTATTGGGCCTCGAAGGGCTGCGCGGTCCTCCAGCCCTACGACATGGAAGTCGGCGCCGGGACGTTCCATCCGGCCACGACCCTGCGCAGCCTTGGCAACAAGTCCTGGGCCGCGGCCTATGTCCAGCCCTCGCGCCGCCCGACCGATGGGCGCTATGGCGAAAACCCCAACCGCCTTCAGCACTATTACCAGTATCAGGTGCTGATCAAACCGAGCCCGCCTGATCTTCAGGATCTCTATCTCGGCTCGCTCGCCGCGATCGGCATTGACGCCAGCCTGCACGATATCCGCTTTGTCGAGGACGACTGGGAAAGCCCGACGCTGGGCGCCTGGGGCCTTGGCTGGGAGGTCTGGTGCGATGGTATGGAGGTCTCGCAGTTTACCTATTTCCAGCAGGTCGGCGGGCATGACTGCAAGCCGGTCTCGGGCGAATTGACCTATGGGCTCGAGCGCCTTGCCATGTATGTCCTTGGCATCGACCACGTCATGGATATGCCCTTCAACGATCCGCAATCGCCTATACCGTTGAAATACAGGGATATCTTCCGCCAGACCGAGGAAGAATACAGCCGGCACAACTTCGACGGCGCCACGACCGAGATGCTCCTGCGCCATTTCGAGGATGCCGAGGCCGAATGCGGCCGCCTTCTCGAGATGCCCGCCGACGATCCCAAAACCGGCAAGCGGATCATCCTCGCGCATCCCGCCTATGACCAGTGCATCAAGGCCTCGCACCTCTTCAATCTGCTCGACGCGCGCGGCGTGATCTCTGTCACCGAACGCCAAGCCTATATCGGCCGCGTTCGCACGCTCGCCAAGAAATGCGCCGATGCCTTCGTGATGACGGACGCGGGGGCCTCGGTATGACCGGCAAGATCCTCGCCCTGTTCCTAGTCCTCGTTGCCGCGATAGCTGGCGGTTCGCTCTATTATCTTCAGGTCTATGCCTATTACGACGAGGTGACCGAGGAACAAGCGGGCGGTGTGATGCTTGTCGCCAATGCAATCGGCAAACCGGTCAAGATCGTCTACGACGATTTTCAGGCAATCGATTCCGACAGCTCGCCCCTGCGTTTCCGCGCCTGTTTTTCTGTGAAGAACAGCATCGGAATGCTGACCGAGAATTTCCGCGTCTATGGCAACCCCGTCCCGAACATGGCGCCGGGCTGGTTCGACTGTTTCGATGCCAAGGCGGTGGGCGCGGCCCTCGAAGAGGGCACCGCTGTTGCCTTCTTGGGCGAGGAGAACGTCCGCTACGGCTTTGACCGCGTCGTGGCTGTTTTGCCCGATGGTCGCGGCTTTGCATGGCACCAGATCAACCACTGCGGCGAGGTCGTCTTTGACGGCAACCCCGCGCCCGAAGGCTGCCCGCCTGTCCCGGAAGGACTGCAATAATGCCCAATCTTCTGATTGAACTTTTCTCCGAAGAAATCCCCGCCCGGATGCAGGCGCGGGCGGCGGAGGATCTCAAGGCCCTCGTGACCAACGGGCTTGTCGAGGCCGGGCTGACCTATTCGGGTGCGGCCGCCTTTGCCACGCCGCGCCGTCTGTCGCTGTCGGTCGAGGGGCTCTCGGGTGCGAGCAAGGCTGTGCGCGAAGAGCGCAGAGGGCCGGCGACCACCGCGCCGGATCAGGCGGTCGAGGGCTTTCTGCGTTCGACGGGCCTCACCCGCGACCAGCTTGAAGTGCGCGAGGCAGGCAAGGGCCAAGCCTATTTCGCGGTGATCGAGAAACCGGGCCGTGCGGCGGCCGAGATCATATCCGAAGTGCTCGAACAGACGATCCGCAATTTCCCATGGCCCAAATCCATGCGCTGGGGCGCGGGCAGCTTGCGCTGGGTGCGCCCCTTGCATTCGATCATCTGCCTTCTTACCGACGAAGCGGGGGCCACAGTCGTTCCGCTCGAGATCGACGGGATTACGGCGGGCAACACGACCCGTGGGCATCGGTTCCTTTCCAAAGGGGATATCAAGGTCTCGGGGTTCGAGGACTATGAGGCCAAGCTCAAGAAGGCTCATGTGATCCTCCGCGCCGATGAGCGCGCCGAGACGATCTGGCATGACGCCACAAATCAGGCTTTTGCCTCTGGCCTCGAAGTCGTTGAGGACAAAGGGCTTTTGGCCGAGGTCGCGGGCCTTGTCGAATGGCCGGTGGTGCTTTCGGGCAAGATCGGCGAGGCTTTCCTCGGCCTGCCGCCCGAGGTACTCCAGACCTCGATGAAGGAACACCAGAAGTTCTTCTCCGTCCGCAATCCCCGCTCGGGCCGGATCGAGGGCTTTGTCACCGTCGCCAATACCGAAACCGCCGATCACGGCGCGACGATCCTGAAGGGCAACCAGAAGGTCCTTTCGGCGCGCCTGTCGGATGCGCGGTTCTTCTATGAGAACGATCTGCGCGTGGCCAAGGCGGGCATGGGCGAGTGGCTCGACGGCCTAGCCAATGTGACCTTCCATAACAAGCTCGGCTCGCAGCGCGACCGGATCAACCGTATCGCAGCCCTCGCCCGCGAGATTGCGCCCAAGGTTGGCGCCGATGCGGCACAGGCGAAAGAGGCGGCGCGGATTGCCAAGGCCGATCTGCGCTCGGCCATGGTCGGCGAATTCCCTGAGCTTCAGGGCGTCATGGGCCGCTACTATGCGCTGACCGCGGGCCGCGCGCCCGAGGTGGCCGACGCCGCCCGCGATCACTATTCGCCCTTGGGCCCGTCCGACGACGTGCCGACCGCGCCCGTCTCGGTCGCCGTGGCGCTCGCGGACAAGCTGGATACGCTCACCGGCTTCTGGG
>JALRLK010000172.1 GCA_023254495.1 Marivivens sp.
AAAAAACTTGGTCGTCTAGCGGTAAGTCCTCCGTCTCTCCCTCAAACTCATCAGGGATTAGGGCAAAGGTTCGTACTTTCTCCCTCTCGCCCTCTACCTTTGTCCAAAATTGAGCCGTCATAATTTGTTCTGCGGTAATCATTTACTAATCTCCTCCATAACTACCTCGTCATAACCATTGTCTTTCCATACCTGCGCCAGCTTTTGTGGCCGTTGAGCTTGCCCTCAAGGAAGGGCGAGCTGGCGAAAAGTGCCGTCGCCACTGGCTGAAGCGCCAAGGCAACGCGCAGCTTCTGAACCAAATCGGCCTCGGATGAAAAATCGAGGTTGACCTGCACCGTGCAGGTCCGCCGCATCATCTCGGTGCCGTGGGTGCCGACGGTCTTCATATAGCTGTCCATCAGCTTGTAGCGGCCCTTCGGCATGAGGGGCATATCCTCATGCCTCCAGATCGGCGCCGCGCCAAGGCCGATGAACCGTGCGCCGATCTCGTCGGCAATCTCGTGGACCTCGCGCAGGTGGCTGTTCACCTCGTCGCAGGTTTGGTGAATGGTCTCCAAAGGCGCACCCGAAAGCTCGAGCTGCCCGCCCGGCTCGAGGCTGACGTTTGCCCCGCCCTTGGTCAGGCCGATTATATTGTCGCCCTCGAAAACCGGATCCCAGCCAAACCGCTTTTGCAGCCCTTCCAACATCGCCTTGATCGAGCGTGGCCCGTCATAGGGCAGCGGCCCCAGCGTATCCTCGAGATAGCCGAATTTCTCGTGCTCGGTGCCGATCCGCCAATCACTCTTGGGCTTGCAGCCGCTGGCCAGATATTCCGCGAGCTGTTCGTGCCGCTCGATCAGGCCGCCGCCGGACTGGGGGATGGACATGGGTCGGCTTCTTTCATCACGTTTTCCTGATGCCACAGGTGTAGGCTTGGGCGGCCGAAGTCAATCCGCCGAAACCGACTAACGCCGCCAAATTTCCACCGCTTCGTCGAGCGGTTTGTCGAGCGCGTCGATCATCGCCTGTGTACGCAGGCCCGGGAGCGTGGCGAATAGATCGAAGAGTGCGTCCGAGCCTTCGGCATTCACCGGAATGTGAAGCCGCTCACCGCCGCGGGTGGCAAAGCGCCACTCGTTGCCGCCCTCCGGCGCGGGGCCGAGCACGACTCGGGAGATTTCCTCTGCCGAAATGACCCCGCCAGTCACGGGACCGAAATAAGAGAGGCGACGCTCATCGACCTGAACGACACCAGACCCGCCCGAGCCCTTGCGGAACCGCGCCCGCTGAATACCGGAGACGAGGAAAGCCAAAGCGGCGGCGACCATTGCCCAACCAAGCCATTGAAGGATGCCGAACGACCACACCCCCCAGCGCAGCCCGAACGCGCCCAGCGCGAGGGCAATCCAGACGTCGCGCCAGCGCCAGAGGAAGGCGCGGGCTTCGGGGCGGAGGAAATCAGACATTCAGCGTCACAGGCTCCTTGAAGAGAATGATGCTCCAATCGCCGATCCGCCGAAAACCGATCGCCTGATAGGCGCAGGTGGCCATTTCCGAACCGGCGAAGAGCGTGGCTCTTGACGCGCCTGCCGCCCGCGCCTCGGCCAAATGGAGCGCGACAGCGCGGCGGGCATAGCCGCGACCGCGGAGCGGCAGTGGGGTGTAGACGCCACCAACCTGCACAATCTGCGGCAGGCGGGCATTGATCCCCGTGGTCGCCACCGGCCGACCATCGATCATCAAGGCCCGATGCGAGTCGCGCTCGATATAGCTGTGATAGGCCCGGCGGCCATCTTCCTCGGCCCGATCCGGGGGCAGTTGGATCGCCTCAATGGAATAGTCGATGCGCCAGCGGATAATGGTCTCGGGATCAGCGGCGGCAAGCGCGACAAGTTCGCCTGCACCGTCAGGGATCACGAGATCGTCGAGTTCTAGTGAGAAGTGGGGGTCGTCGTCGTCAAGCATGACAGGCACATGCGCAAGGCCAAGCGCCTGCTTCAAGCCGCGTGCATGATCGCCCGGGCCGATGATGCCCTCGGCAGCGCGGCCAGCGATGGCCTTGGCGGCAGCGCCAAAATCGCCCGAGGGCAGATAGGGCATGATCATGCCCTTCTTGGTCATGCTGAGAACTTCGCTGATGCCTCCCTTCGCATCCCGAGCAATCCAGACCCGAAGGGAATAGGGATCCTCGCCGTCGACGCCATAGAACCGCGCGTTGTTGAGCGGAAACATCGCAAAGTCTGCGCGAGGCGTCAGAAAGGCCTCGATCTCTGGCCAGTCATCGGGGCGGGCGCGGATCATGCCCAGTCGCCCAGCGCCGATTGCCAGAGGGTGAGGGCCGCGACGGCCGCTGTATCGGCGCGCAGGATGCGGGGGCCGAGGCTAACAGGAAGGGCAAATGGGAGCGCCCTCAACCGCGTGCGCTCCGCCTCGGAAAACCCGCCCTCGGGGCCGATGAGGATGGCCCACGGGCCTCTGGATTGACCGGCGAGCGCGGTCGCCGCGTCGAGCATGGTCTCGTCGCAGAACATCAGCCGCCGCCCCTCGGGCCAGGCATCAAGGAGCCGGCCAAGCCGTTCCATCTCGGCGACCTCTGGCACAAACGTCCCACCGCATTGCTCGGCGGCCTCGACAGCGTGGGCCTGCAGGCGGTCCTGCTTCACACGGCCTGAGTTGGTGAACTCGGTCTGCACCGGCACGATCCGCCCAGCGCCAAGCTCCACCGCCTTCTCAACGATGAAATCGGTCCGCTCCTTCTTTATCGGCGCGAAGAGCAGCCAAAGGTCCGGAGGCATCTGCAAAGGGCGAGTTAGTTCGGTGCACAGAAGGCTCCCGCCCTTCTTGCCCGCCTCGGCCACCTCGGCGTCCCACTCGCCATCGCGGCCATTCAAGAGCGACAGAACGGCACCCGCCGCAAGCCGCATGACGCCGAAGAGGTAATGCGCCTGCTCTTTTGTGAGAGAGACGGTTTGCCCTTTGCCCAAGGGCTGATCTACATAGAGCCGAACTTTCGAAGCCATGGGACGAACTTATGACCGGGACCAGCGGAGCGCCAGAGGGACAAGTATCTGACGCCGTAAGGGGCAACTGGGTCGATCGGATCGCGCCCAAGGCTACCCGCCCCTTCCTGCGCCTGAGCCGCGCCGACCGGCCGATCGGTACTTGGCTTCTGCTTCTGCCGTGCTGGTGGGGGCTTGGCCTTGCCGCCCTGTCGGATGGCCGCTTCGGGCTGACCGACCTTTGGATCGGCCTCGGCTGCGCTGCTGGAGCCTTCCTCATGCGCGGCGCGGGCTGTACCTGGAACGACATCACCGACCGCGAGTTTGATGCGCAGGTGGCGCGGACCCGCTCGCGCCCGATCCCCTCGGGGCAAGTCAGCGCCAAAGGCGCGGCGGTCTGGATGATCGCTCAAGCCCTGATCGCCTTCGCGATTCTCCTGACCTTCAATTCAAACGCCATTATCCTCGGGGTGATCTCGCTCCTGCCGGTCGCCGTCTATCCCTTTGCAAAGCGGTTCACCTGGTGGCCGCAAGTCTTTCTGGGCATCGCCTTCAACTGGGGCGCGCTTCTGGCTTGGGTGGCGCACACGGGCAGCCTCTCGCTTTCCCCGATCATTCTCTATGTCGCCGGCATCGCCTGGACGCTGTTCTATGACACGATCTACGCCCACCAAGACACCGAGGACGACGCGCTCATTGGCGTCAAGTCCACGGCCCGCCTTTTCGGCGAGGCCTCGCCGCGCTGGCTCCGGCGGTTTCTGGTCGCAACTGTGGCCCTTCTGGGCGGTGCGATCCTTCTTGCGGTGATCGATCGCTCTGTCCTTTCGCTGGTGCTGGCTCTTGGCGGGGCCTGGGCCTTTGGCTGGCATCTTGCATGGCAACTTGGCCGCTTTGACCCCGACTCGCCCGAGCGTCTCTTGATGCTCTTCAGGTCCAACCGTAATGCTGGTCTGATCCCTGTGCTGTTTTTCGCCGTTGCTTGGTTCGTGTGATTGAACCCGCGCCAATGTGCGCCTAGACATTCCGGAACCACTTGGAAAACCGATGCCGCTTCGCCTCTCTACCGTTCTGATCCGGGTTGCCAGTTTCGTCGTTGCGGCGCTTCTGTCGTATTTTGCCGCTCTCGCTGTGGTGGCTGTCGTCGAAAACCGGTCGGTGATTTCGGTCCAGGAAGCGCTCATCGACGACGATCAAAGCTGGGCCACAGTTCTGGGCGACGGCCTTCAGGTCATTATTGAGGGTCGCGCTCCCAGCGAAGCGGCGCGCTTCCGCTCAATCTCGATCGCCGGCAGCATCGTCGATGCCAGCCGCGTAATCGACAATATGTCGATCGCCGATAATGAAGGGATCACCGCACCGGAATTTGCCATCGAAATCCTGCGAAACGATTCCGGTGTTTCGCTGATCGGGCTTATTCCCTCCGCTTCAGACCGGGCAGATATCTCGGAACGGATTGCAGAAATTGCCAGCGGCAAACCGGTCAATGATCTGCTGGAAATCGCGGATTTTCCGATGCCCGAGGGCTGGAGGCAGGCACTGACCTTTGCCATCCGCGCCTTGGCGATTTTGCCGCGCTCCAAGATATCGGTCGCTCCGGGTCTGGTCGAGGTTACGGCAATCAGCGACAGTCCAGAGCAGAAGCTGGAGCTTGAATCCAACCTCCGCGCTTTGGCGCCTGCGGCAGTCGAGCTGACCATGTCGATCAGTTCGCCGCGCCCTGTAATCACCCCGTTCACGACCCGCTTTTCGCTGGATGCCGAAGGCGCGAAGTTCGACGCTTGCGCCGCCGACACGACCGAGGCTGCCGCGCAGATCGAGGCCGCTGCCCGCGCGGCGGGGCTTGAGGATGATTTTGACTGCACGATCGCGCTGGGTGTCCCGTCCGGGTTCTGGGCGGATGCCGTCGAGATGTCGATCCAGTCGGTCTATCGCCTTGGCGGCGGCACCTTGACCCTTTCAGACGCGGATATCTCGCTTGTTGCGCTCGAGGGCACACCTCAAGACCTTTTCGACACAGTAGTGGGCGAGTTTGAGAATGCCTTGCCCGACATCTTCTCTTTGACTGCGGCGCTGCCGGTCGCGCCTGAAGCCGCCCCAGAGGGCGTGCCGCAATTTAGCGCAACCCTCAGCCCCGAGGGCCACGCGCAGCTGCGCGGGCGGGTTCCGGATGATCTGACCAACATGATGGTCGAGAATTATGCCAAGGCACGGTTCGGCCAATCCAACCTGACGATGGGAACGCGGGTTGTTGAAGGGCTGCCGAGGGGCTGGTCGGTCAGAGTTCTTGCCGGACTTGAGGCGCTCTCGATGCTGACCAATGGCTCGGTCATCGTTCAGCCCGATCTCGTGGCGGTCCGCGGCAACACCACCAGTGCCGATACCACGTCGGAAATCTCGCGCCTCTTTATCGAAAAGCTAGGGCAGTCGGCCGAGTTTACCGTGGATCTGAACGTTGTAGAGAAGGTCGTCGAGGTCGAAACCGGACCCACGCCCGAAGCCTGCGTCGCCGAAATTCTTGCAGTCACTGGCGACCGTAAGATCATATTCGATCCCGGCTCTGCAACTCTGACAGCCGAATCCCGGCTGATCCTTGACGATATCTCCGTTGTCCTGCGCGATTGCATGGACGCGCCGATTGAGGTCGCGGGCTACACCGACAGTCAGGGCCGCGAAGAAATGAACAAGAACCTAAGCCAATCGCGGGCCGAGGCGGTTCTGAGCGCGCTGCGCTCTCGCCGGGTTCCCACTGGCAGCTTTCGCGCCGTTGGCTATGGCGAGGCCGACCCGATTGCCGACAACGATACCGAAGAGGGTCGCGAGGCCAATCGCAGGATCGAATTCAGAGTTTATGCGCTCGAAGAAGATGCCACTACGACCGGCGAACCGCCGGCCGAGGAGGCCCCGCAAGCCGAGACACCAGCCGACGATAGCGCCGCAGGCACCGAAGGATAGGAACACCAGCCCCATGAACAGATCCGAATTCATTCTGGCGACCGCGGTCATCCTGTTTGTCGCTTTCTGCCTCGGTTGGTTTGCCAGCTGGCTCGTCAACCGCTTTACCCGCGTGACTAAGGCCGACATCGGCGAGCTTGAACGCATGGCCCAATCCCTGCATGAGGCCGAAGAAACGCGCGACCAAGCAATCACCTATCTGCAGCAGCGCGAAGCCGAGATGACCAATCAGCTTTCGCAGACCGAAGCCGAGCTTCGTGCGGCCATGGATGGCCTGCGTGAGGCGCGGCGCGAAGCTGAAGAGCTTCGCTCCTACATCGAACGCAAGAACGTGTGATCAGGGGCGCGGCGCAGCGGCGCGGCGCAGGCGGTCGTTGATCGCTCGCCCCAGGCCGTAATCGGGAATTGGGGAGACGGCAATCCGCTCTGCCCCCATTGCGTCAAGCTCGTGGAGGCAGCCAAAAAGCCGCGCTGCCGCCTCGACCAGATCACCGGAGGGCGAGAGGTTAATCGGCGCATCAACGTGACCAAAGCCCAATAGAATCTCGCCCGGCTCGACGATCTCGGCATTGAGCCGAACCCGGCCCTTCGGAGCGTAGTGCGACTCGAGCTGGCCGGGGGCCACGGGGTTGTCAGTCGCCTTGACCGACTGCAGGAGTGGATAGCCT
>JALRLK010000038.1 GCA_023254495.1 Marivivens sp.
AGGGCGCGGGGTGAAAGCGCTAGAGCCGACAGAATGCACATTTCATCCGGCCTCTCTATCCTGCCACCGTAAAAGCTAGGCAGAAATGGGCAGCCCATGACGCAAATCCTCGCCGTCACCTGTATGCGCGACGAAGGCCCCGTGCGGCCGAATGGATCGCGCATCTTCTGGCCGTGGGCGTGGATCATGTGCTGGTCTATAGCCACGACTGCGCCGACGGGACGGATCTCCTGCTCGATCTCTTGGCCGCATCGGGCCGCGTGACCCATGCGGCCTTCGCGCCCGAGGGCAACAAATCGGTCCAATGGCAGGTGCTGCGGCTTGCCGACAAGCACCCGCTGGTGAAAGCCGCTGACTGGGTAATTTTCCTTTATGCCGACGAATATCCGGTTTTCGACGCCCCTCTCTCCGGCTTCCCCGACTTGATCGCAGCTCTCCCCGAAGGAACCGATGCCGTGGCCCTGCACTGGCGCCTTTTCGGCGGCGCAGGGAAGGAAGAGTTCGACGAGGGCCTTACGCCCGAACGCTTCACCCGCGCAGCGCCCGACGATGTGCTCTCCCCGCCGCGCATTTCTTCAAATCCCTGATCCGCCCCCGCGCCTTCCAGAAACTCGGCGTGCACCGGCCCAAGAACAAAAAGGATGCAGCCCCCCGCTGGAGCCTCGGCGGCGCTTCGCCCCTCGACCGTGCCGTAGCCGCCGACGACAGCCGGATCAACCTCTTCGGCTACGACACCCCCACCGCCAAGGCGCGGCTCAACCACTATTCCGTTCGCTCGGCAGAGGAATTCCTCGCCAAACGCGCGCGAGGGTTGCCGAACCAGAAGGGAAAGCCGGTCGATTTGGGATATTGGGCAGAGCGGAATTTCAACACACAGGAAAACCTGAGCTTCGCCCCGCATTTGCCCGCGATGAAAGAGAAACTCGCCGAACTTTTGGCCCTGTCAGGCGTGATTCACGCCATCGCGCACGCAAGGGACTGGCACAAAGCCCAGATCGCCCGCTTGCTCGCCGAGCCAGCAAACGCCCGCCTCCTCTGGCACATGATGCTTCTTGCCGAGAGCACCCCGCCAAGCCGCGAGGCTCTAGAGCGGAATATCAAGCGGCTGAACGCGCCCGAGCCTAGCTGAGCGCGCCCACCGGCCCCGCCTCGGCGCTGACGCGGAGGAGGTCGAAGACATAATCGCCGACCGACCGGAACGAGACGACGTGGAATGCGCCCGCCTCGTCTTTCCAGAAGGCCGCGGCCACCTGCCCCACGCGCGAACGGCGGAAATCGCCTGCCCCGAAAGCGGCGGAGGAGAAATCGACAGGGGCGTTCTTGGCCATCACCTCGGCAGCGCCTGTACCTTCAACGGTAATATGGGCCCGCGCATCGGACACATTCACCGCCAGATGATGGACGCCCTTCAGCGCCTTCGCCATTGTCGCCACAGCCTCTTCGGCCTCGGCATAGGGCACCAGCAACAGAAGCTCATCGGGCGACATCCAGACCGCCCCGCGCCCTTCCGCCACCGACGCCTTGCGCTGTGCCGGAATGGCCTGACCGGTGATCTTCTTGACCACGTTCTTCACCTTGGTCGCCGCAAGATCGCCGCGCAGGGTGATCATCCCCCGCAGGCCCGCATCGCGCACCGTCACCGCGCCTTCGGCCACTCGGCCGCCAAGGAAGCTCACCGGCTCAGACATCCTGCTTCTCCCCTGCTTTGTCATAGAAGACCTGATCGACGATCTTGGCCTTCACCGAGGTGCCATCGACCTTCGGAAACTCGATGATCTCGCCCATCCGTTCCGGCCCGCGATAGACAAGGCCCATGGCGATGCCGCGCTTGAGGGTCGGCGAATAATAGGTCGAGGTCACACGGCCTTGGGTCTGCCGCTGGCCATTGGCGTTATAGCCCTCGCCCACCGCATAGGCGCCATCGGGGATGACCGAACCATCCAACGTCTCAAGGCCCACGAGCTTCCAGCGCTCGGGATCGGCCATATGGCTGCGCTCCTGCGCCCGCTTGCCGAGATAGTCGTCCTTCTTCTTGGAAATCGCCCAGCCAAGGCCGAGGTCCTGCGGGATCACCGTCCCGTCGGTCTCGTCGCCGATCATGATAAAGCCCTTCTCGGCCCGCATGACGTGCAGGCCTTCGGTGCCATAGGGCATGATCCCGAACTCTTCGCCATCTTTGAGGAGCCTGTCCCAGAAGGCGCGACCTTGGCTTGCGGCAACGGCAATCTCATAGCTCAGCTCGCCCGAGAACGAGATGCGATAGACCCGCACCGGAAAGCCGCCGAGCGTCCCGTCGGCCCATTGCATGAAGGGCAAGGTCTCTTTCGAGACGTCCATACCGCCGAGCTTTTCCAGAAGCTGCCGTGCCTTGGGGCCAACAACGGCGACTTGGGCATATTGCTCGGTCACGTTGGCGACATAGACCTTCCAGTCCCACCATTCGCACTGGAGCCAGTCCTCCATCCACGCATGGATCCGGTCCGCACCGCCAGTGGTGGTATGGCAAAGCCAAGTATCCTCGTCGATCCGCGCCACAACGCCGTCGTCGGTGAGGAAGCCGTTCTCGGTGCACATCAGGCCATAGCGGCATTTGCCGATGGCAAGGTTCGACATCATGTTCGTATAGAGCATGTCGAGGAACTTGCCTGCGTCCGGCCCTTTGACGATCAGCTTGCCCAGCGTCGAGGCGTCAAGCAGGCCCACATTCGTGCGGGTGTTGACGATCTCGCGGTTGACCGCGTCATGCAGCCCCTCGCCCTTTTGCGGGAAGCTGTAGGGGCGGCGCCAATGGCCAACGGGCTCGAAATCAGCGCCGTTCTCGACGTGCCAGCCATGCATCGGCGTCTTGCGGATGGGCTGGAACATCTCGTCACGCGCCGAGCCGCCAATCGCACCCATCGAGATGGGGGTATAGGGCGGGCGGAACGTCGTGGTGCCAGTCTGCGGGATCGCCTGATTGAGCGATTGCGACAGAATCGCGAGGCCGTTGATATTGCTCAACTTGCCCTGATCGGTCGCCATGCCGAGCGTGGTATAGCGCTTGGTATGCTCTACGCTCTCGAACCCCTCGCGGGCGGCGAGTTGCACGTCGGAAACCTTCACGTCGTTCTGATAATCGAGCCAGGCCTTCATCTTCAACTCGGCCCCAGCCCCCTGCGGCATGAGCCAGACGGCCGCCATCGGCGCCTCTTCAGCGTCATTCGCCACCGGCGCCTTGCCGTTCTTGGGCTTGAGGCCCGCGGCCTTGGCGGCGGCGCGGCCAGCGGCGGTTGCGTCAGCTAGAACAGCGGTAGTGGCCAGCTCGCCGCTCGCGGTGCCGGCGGTCAGGACAAAGCCCTCGCCATCCGCACCGGTGGGCGCGCGGGCGGGATCGGGGCGGAACATCGCTTGCGCCTCGTCCCACTTGAGCTTGCCGCCGCAGTGCGACCAGAGGTGCACCACCGGCGACCAGCCGCCCGACATGGCCACGCAATCGCAGGCAATCTCGTCGATCACCGCGCCTTCGCCCGCCTGCAGGCAAAGCGCCACGCCGGTCACGCGGGTCTTGCCCTTGACCTTAGCGATGGCCTTGCCTTCCTCAACGCGGATGCCCTTGGCCTTGGCCTCGGCCCCCAAAGCGCCTGCGCCTTCGGGGCGGGCATCGATGATTGCAGGAACGGAAAGCCCCGCATTCACCAGCGCAATCGCGGTGCGATAGGCATCGTCGTTGTTGGTGACAACCACGGTGCGGTCGCCCACGGAAACGCCCCAGTTCACGAGGTAATCGCGCACGGCGCCGGCCAGAAGAACGCCCGGCAAGTCGTTGCCTGCAAACGACAAAGGCCGCTCGATCGCACCCGTGGCGGTGATCGTCTGCTTGGCGCGGATGCGCCACAGGCGGTGGCGCGGGCCCTTGAGCTCGGGATCGTGATCGGTCAGCCGCTCGTAGCCGAGGATATAGCCGTGATCATAGACGCCCGCGCCCATGCAGCGGGTGCGGAGCGTCACATTCTCCATCTTTTCAAGCGTTTGGACGGCGGCTGTCACCCACTCGGCCGCGGGCCGACCGGCGATCTCGACACCATCGACAACAGCACGCCCTCCCCACTCGGCGGTCTGCTCCATAACCATTACGCGCGCGCCGGACTTGCCGGCCTCAAGTGCCGCCTGAAGCCCCGCGATGCCGCCGCCGATCACCACGACATCGGCGTAGAAGTAGAAATGCTCATATGTATCCGCGTCGCGATCCTTCGGCGCTTTGCCGAGGCCGGCCGACTGGCGGATGAAGGGCTCGTAGATGTGCTTCCAGAACGGACGCGGGAAGAGGAAGGTCTTATAATAGAAACCCGCCGGCAGGAACCGCGCGAAAACCGCGTTGATCGCGCCGATATCGAACTCGAGCGTCGGCCAGTGGTTCTGGCTCGTGGCATAAAGCCCGTCGAAAAGCTCGGTCGTCGTGGTGCGCTGGTTCGGCTCGAACTTGCCGCCCTTGCCGAGGTTGACGAGCGCGTTGGGCTCTTCCGCGCCGCTCGCCACCACGCCGCGCGGGCGGTGGTATTTGAACGACCGGCCAACCATCATCTGATCGTTCGCCAGAAGTGCGGAGGCGAGCGTATCGCCCTCAAAGCCCTTCAGGCGCTTGCCGTTGAACTGGAACTCAAGGGCGCGGCCACGGTTGAGAAGGCGGCCACCGGAGGCAAGACGCGTGCTCATTTAAATTCCCTCCACGACCAGCCGGGCCTTTTGGCGCTGATCTTGTCTCGCAACTCTTTGGGCGGCTCTTTCGATTGCGCCGAATAGGTGCCGAACACTTCGAGCGTGTTGGTATCCCGCGCCGCAAGGAACCACTTGCCGCAGCCATAGCTGTGGCGCCAGCGCTCGAAATGTACGCCCTTGGGGTTTTCCCGCATGAAGAGATAGCCCTCGAAATCGTCGTCCGACGATCCCACCGTCTCGCGCTTGAGATGCGCCTCGCCACCCGCGGTCAGCTCGGTCTCTTCAGCATTCACGCCGCAATAGGGGCATTGAAGTGTCAGCATATCCCTATCTCCTCAGTGCGCCACACCGGCGGCCACGCTCTCGTCGATGAACTTGCCCTCGCGGAAGCGCCACATGGAAAACTCGTCGGTGAGCGGCGAATAGCCCTTGGCCATCAGCTCGGCCATCGCCCAGCCCGAGCCGGGGATCGCCTTGAAGCCGCCGGTGCCCCAGCCGCAGTTGACGAAGATCCCCTCGACCGGGGTTTTCGACAGGATGGGCGAGCGGTCGCCGGTCATATCCACGATCCCGCCCCATTGGCGCAGCATTTTCAGGCGCGAGATGATCGGGAAGGTCTCGTTGAGCGCGCGGACGGTTTCCTCGATGTGATGGAAGCTGCCGCGCTGGGTATAGTTGTTGAACCCGTCGGTGCCGCCGCCGATGACCATCTCGCCCTTGTCGGACTGGCTCATGTAGCCGTGCACCGTGTTGGCCATGACGACCACATTCATGCAAGGCTTGATCGGCTCGGATACCAGCGCCTGAAGCGCCAGCGACTCGATCGGCAGGCGGAAGCCCGCCTTCTCGGCCAGAACGCCCGAGTGGCCCGCCACGACGAGGCCGAGCTTGTCGCAATCGATCGCGCCCTTGGTGGTATCGACGCCGATCACCTTGCCGCCCTCGGTGCGCACGCCGGTCACTTCGCATTGCTGGATCACGTCCATGCCCATTGCCGAACAGGCCCGCGCATAGCCCCAGGCCACCGCATCGTGCCGCGCCGTGCCGCCGCGTGGCTGCCAGAGCGCGCCCAAGACCGGATAACGCGGCCCATCGATATTGATGATCGGCACCAGCTCTTTCACCCGCTGGGGCGAGATGAACTCGGTCGCCACGCCCTGCAGCTTGTTGGCATGTGCGGTGCGCTTATAGCCGCGGATCTCGTGCTGGGTCTGGGCCAGCATCATCACGCCGCGCGGGCTGAACATCACGTTATAGTTCAGATCTTGGCTCATCGTCTCGTAAAGCGAGCGGGCCTTCTCATAGATCGCGGCAGAGGGGTCTTGAAGATAATTCGAGCGGATGATCGTCGTGTTGCGGCCCGTGTTGCCGCCACCAAGCCAGCCCTTTTCAAGGATGGCGACGTTTTTGATGCCGTAGTTCTTGCCAAGATAATAGGCCGTGGCCAATCCGTGGCCACCGGCGCCGACGATGATCGCGTCGTATTTCTTCTTGGGCTCGGGGCTTCTCCAGGCGCGTTCCCAACCGGTGTGGTGGCGCAAGGCTTCGCGGGCGATGGCAAAGGCGGAATAGCGTTTCATGTCGGGCCGAATCCCTCTTCTTTGGCGCGGGTGTCCCCGCGTGGTCTTACTGTCCTTCTCAGCCCAATCAAAGGCGACTGGCAACGCCGCAAATTCGCGAAATAGCGACATGAGGGCGTCGTAAGGTCGGAAACCGCCGGTCATGGCGCCGCAGCCCCCTTTCCCCTCGGCCCCCGCATCGTTAGGTATAGCCAAGTTTTGCGGAGGCCCCATGCTCTTTTGGTCCATCAGCCTGATCCTTGCGGTGATCACCACCGTCTTTCTCGCCATGCCGCTTTGGCGCGGCTTGTGGGGGAGCGGCGAGGCCCGTACCAACATGGCTATCTATCGTGATCAGCTGGCGGAGGTCGCCCGCGACCTTGAGCGCGGCGTTCTGAGCAAAGACGAAGCCGAGCGGACCCGCACCGAGATTGCCCGCCGCCTGCTTGCCGCCGATAAGGCCGGGCATGGCGCCTCGACAACCGGCCCCGAACGTACGAGCCGGGTTCTGGCCGTGGTGGTCGTGTTGGTAGTGGGCCTTGGCGCTCTGGCGCTTTATTCGAGCCTCGGCGTTCCCGGCTATCCCGACCTGCCGCTGGCCGAACGTCTTGCCGCAGCAGACGAAATGCGCGCCAACCGCTCCTCGCAGCTTGAGGGCGAAGCCGCTGCCGCCGCGCTTCCCAAGCCCGATGTCGGCGCGACAGAAGACTATATCACCATGGTCGACCAGCTGCGCGCCATCGTGATGACCCGCCCCGACGACCAGCAGGGCTGGGAGCTTCTGGCCCACCACGAGGCTTCGCTTGCCAACTATGCCGCCGCCGCCCGCGCGCAATCGCACCTGATCGAACTGCGTGGCCCCGCGGCCAGCGTCGAGGATCTGGCGAACCTTGCCGATATGATGGTGGCTGCGACCGCAGGCGAGGTTTCGCCCGAGGCCGAAACCGTCCTGCGCGAGATCCTGCGCCGCGACCCCGAAAACCTTGCCGCCCGCTATTACCTCGGCCTGCTCTACGCCCAGACCGACCGGCCCGACGTCGCCTTCCGCCTTTGGCGGGTGGTGGTCGAAAGCGGCCAGAACGATGTGATCCACGTCCAGCTGGCCCGCGGCCAGATCGAAGAAGCGGCCTTCCGCGCCGGGATCGACGACTATGCCCTGCCGTCCGAACGTGGCCCGAATGCCGCCCAGATGGCGGATGCCGCCAACATGAGCGAGGAAGATCGCACCGCGATGATCGAAGGGATGGTCGCCCAGCTCTCGGCCCGTCTGGCGAGCGATGGCGGCACCTCGGACGAATGGGCGCGGCTCATCAATGCCTATGGGGTGCTCGGGCAGACCGACAGGGCGCGGGCGATCTATCAAGAGGCCGAGCTGGTCTTTGGCGGATCGGCGGGCGACCTCGCCAAGATCCGCGAGGCCGGGGCCGCGGCCGGGGTCGCTGAATGATCTGCGCCTCCGCCGAGGAGTTTGCCGCCGCCCTGCCCTCTTTCGGCGCGATCTGCGGGCTCGACCTCGGCACTATGACCATTGGTGTGGCTGTGTCCGACAGTATGCGCTCGGTCGCGACCCCGCTTGAGACCATCAAGCGCAAGAAATTCACCCTCGACGCCGCCCGCCTTCACGAAATCACCAAAGCGCGCGACCTGAAGGGCATCGTCCTCGGCCTGCCGATGAACATGGACGGCTCCGAAGGCCCGCGCTGTCAGGCGACCCGCGCCTTTGCACGCAATCTCGAGCGGCTCACCGACCTGCCCATCGCCTTTTGGGACGAGCGCCTCTCGACCGTTGCCGCCGAGCGGGCGCTTCTCGAGGCGGATACGTCACGCAAACGTCGCGATGAGGTGATCGACCATGTGGCGGCGGGGTATATCCTGCAGGGGCTACTCGACAGGCTGGCCTTCATGGGGCGCGGATAATGGCGGATACCGACGACATCTGGA
>JALRLK010000155.1 GCA_023254495.1 Marivivens sp.
CTCAAGACCTTCTGGCGCATGGCTATGAAGTGATCGGCCTCGATGCGATGACCGACTATTACGACGTTCGCCTCAAGGAACGGCGGCAAGCGATGCTGCTGCAATCGCCCGCCTTTCGCGCCGTCAATCGGAGGATCGAGGAAGACGGCGTTCTGCACGACCTCATCGCCGCCGAGCGACCCGATGTGATCGTCCACCTCGCCGCGTAAGCGGGCGTGCGCTATTCCATCGACGCGCCGCGCTCCTATGTCGAGGCCAACCTGATCGGCACCTTCAACCTTCTTGAAGCCGTCCGCGCCACGCCTTGCACCCATCTCCTGATGGCCTCGACCTCGTCGGTCTATGGCGCCAACACGGATATGCCCTATGCCTAGACCGACAAGGCCGATACGCAGATGTCGTTCTATGCGGCAACCAAGAAGGCCAACGAGGCGATGGCGCATTCCTATGCCCATCTCTACGGCCTGCCGATCACCATGTTCCGGTTCTTCACCGTCTATGGGCCTTGGGGCCGCCCCGACATGGCGCATTTCAAGTTTACCCGCGCGATCCTCGCCGGTGAGCCGATAGACATCTACAACCACGGCGTCATGCAGCGGGATTTCACCTATATCGACGATCTGGTGAACGGCATCCGGCTGTTGATCGACGCGGTGCCGCCTACGGACGGCAAGGCGCAATCGCCGCAGGACAGCCTCTCGCCCGTCGCGCCCTACCGGATCGTCAACATCGGCAATGGCGCGACTGTTCAGCTCGCCGATTTCATCGTCGCGATCGAGGCCGCCTGTGGCCGCGAGGCGATCCGCAACCTGATGCCGATGCTGCCCGGCGATGTGCCCGCCACATGGGCCGACAACCGGCTTCTGGTTGATCTCACAGGCTATGCCCCGACCACCTCGGTTCAGGAAGGCATCGCGCGGTTTGTGGCGTGGTTCCGCGAGTATTACGGCGTCTGAAGCCGCTTGGCCGCGGCGAGGCCCGCCATGCGGCCAGTGGCGAGGCAACCGGTCAAGAGATAACCGCCCGTCGGCGCCTCCCAGTCGAGCATCTCGCCCGCCGCGAAAACGCCAGGGCGCTCCTTCAGCATCAGCCCTTCGTCGAGCGCGTCGAAGCGCAGGCCGCCTGCGGTCGAGATAGCCTCGTCCATCGGGCGGGGGCCGGAATGGCGCACAGGCAGCGCCTTGAGGAGAGGTGTGAGGTCGTCGGGCAGGGGGCGGCCGAACTCGTTGAGAAGCGCCCAACGGATGGGGTCGAGGCCGAGGGTCTGCCTGAGATGTTTGGCGAGCGTTGCCTTGCCACGCGAGCGGGATAGGGCGATGCGCAGCTGCTCGGGGCTTTTGTCGGGGAAGAGGTCGATCAACAGCGGGGCACCTTCCCGCACGGCCCGCGATACGGAGTAGACCCCGCCACCCTCAAGCCCACGCGCCGAGACGACAAACTCGCCGCGCGAAGAAAGATCGCCGGCAATTAATGCCGCGCCCTTGACGGGCGTTCCGAAATACTGGGCCATTTGTGGCGCCCAATCGACGATCTGGCCCATATTGGCAGGGGCAAATGGCGCGGTTTGGCCCTCGAACAACGCGGCCCAGCGCCCATCCGAGCCGAGCCGCGCCCAGCTTGCACCACCGAGGGCGAGGATGGTGACTTTCGTCGCGATTCGGGTCTCGCTCTCGGGTGTCGCGAATACCGCAGCTTCGCCATCCCAGCACGTCCAGCGCCAGCGCCGCGTCAGTCGCACGCCTTTGGCCTCCAGCTGTGCAAGCCATGCCCGCAGAAGCGGCGAGGCCTTCATCGCCACCGGAAAGACGCGGCCCGTCGAGCCGGTGAAGACATCCTGCCCCAAACCCTTTGCCCAAGAGATCACCTTCTGCGGGCCAAAATCGGAAACCGCTGCGATCAGCTGGGGGGCTTGGGGGTGATAATGCGACAGGAACTCGGGCAGCGGCTCGTGCTTGGTCAGATTAAGCCCCGATTTCCCCGCCATCAGAAATTTCCGCGCGGGCGAGGGCATGGCATCCGCGATCAGCACACTATGCCCCGCCTCCGCCAAGACCTCGGCCGCCATGAGCCCCGCTGGGCCTGCACCGATCACAAGGGCATCGGGCGTGTCCATTCAGCCGACGAGCCCCTTGATGCCCGCGATATGCAAGGGCTTGGCCCCAAGCGCATCGGTGGCGAGGATACGCGCCTCGTCGAGCGGCTCGTCACATACCCGATCGATCAGGCCCATCGCCAGCGCTTCAGCGCTTTCGATCTTCTGCCCCGCCATCAGGATCAGCTTGGCCCGCGCGGGGCCAACAAGGGCAGCGAGGCGCGCGGGATCGCTCGGCTGTGGCAGGAAACCGAGCTTCATCACCGGATAGAAGAACTTGGCGCCGGGCACCGAGACCCGCAAATCGCAAGCCAGAGCCATGCCGAATGCGCCGCCTGCCAGCGTTCCGTTCAGGGCGGCGATGGTCAGCGCCGGGAGGGCAGCCAAAGCGCCCGAAAGACGCTCCCACACCGGATCGGTGGCAAGGCCGGCGCGGGCCTCGTCAAGATCGGCTCCGGCGCTGAAAACCTTGCCCTTGCCGGTCAGGATCAGCACCTTTGCTTCAACAGCCTCCTCGGCAACCTCCGCCAGCCGCACCAGCATCTCGCGCGTCAGGGAGTTCGCCTTTTCGGGGCGGTTGATCGTAAGGGTCCAGAGGCCGCCCTCTTTCTCAAGCTCGATCATATGAGTCCGACCCGTTTGCGGATGCCCTCTTCCCGCAGCGACACGTCTTTGCCGAGAAACTCGTCCGCATCCGGCCCGCACATCCACAGAAGCGCCTCGGCCGGCCATTCCGGCGGGATATGCACTGACCAGTCGAGCCGCGCCACATGGCTCACGCCGCTGTCCTTGATGGTGCGCTGCATGTCGGTCGCCACCGTTCCCGGCGACAGGCCGACGATGCGAAGGCCCTTGGGCCCATATTCCACATGGCCGCAGCGGGTCAGCATATAGGCGCCCGCCTTGGACGAACAATAGGCCGACCAGCCGTCAACTGCATTATGCGCCGCCCCCGAGGACACGGTGATGATCGTGCCACTGCCTTGCGCCAGCATCACCGGCGCGGCGGCTTTCATCCCGTTGAAAACGCCCTTGAGGTTGATGTCGATCACCTGCCCCCACTCTTCGGGATCAGCCTCTTCCAAGGGACCAAGCGGGCCGATGACGCCGGCATTGCCGATAAACACATCAAGCCGCCCGAAGGCTGCCACGGTCGCCTCGACCGCCGCCTTGACCTGCGAAAAATCGGCCACGTCGCAGGCGATGGCCTGTGCGCGGCCGCCGATCTCGGCCGCGATGCGCTCGATCTCTGTGGTGCTCCGCGCGGCCAGCATCACCTTGGCCCCCGCCTTGGCAAAGGCCCGCGCCGCCGCCTCGCCGATGCCTCGGCTGGCCCCCGTGATCAATACGCTCTGTCCTGTCAGCTTCATCTCTTTCCCTTCCGGCATCAGCGAACCCTTGCCCGCCACATTTCCTCAGCTTGACCCCGGGGGCAAGGCATTGGAACCTGCGGCAAAGTTTGCAGAAAGGTCATTCATGCGCCGCTCCCCCTTTTTCCGCCTTCTGGCGACGACCTCCCTCACCGCCCTTGCCGGCACCGCTCTGGCCGATGTGAGCGCGAGCGATGTCTGGGCCAACTGGCAGGAACAGCTTTCGGCATATGGCGATGGCCAGATTACAATCGGGGGGGAAACCTACTCCGGCAAAAGCTTGACGGTCGACGGGATCACGATCAGTGCCGAAACGAATGGCAGCACCTCAACCATAGCTATTCCGCAGATCATCCTCACTGAAAACGGCGATGGGACCGTGACGGTCGCCCTTGCGCCGAATATCCCGATCACCTTCCGTCCCGATGGCCCCGATCGCGAAAATCTTGTCGAGATGGTTCTGCAACTGGTCAACGGCACGGTTGTGGTCAGTGGTTCGCCCGAGGCGATGGTCTATGACTATAGCGCCGACCGGATGACCCTGTCGGCCACGCGGATCATAGAAGACGGCGAGGAGGTGCCTGCCGACATTCTTCTCAATGCCAATGGTTTGCAGGGGCAATCACGCCAGACCGCGGGTGACGTGCGGGATCTTGCCTCCTCGTTTGCGGCAAGCTCGGTCGATGTTCTGATCGGGTTTGACGATGGGGCAAGCCGGGTCGATCTGAGCGGCAGAGCCACGAATGTCACCGCCACATCCGATGCCCGGCTCGGCGCCGGAGCCATCCAGAATATCACAGACCTGCGCGACATCGACGGCTACCTGAACGCAAGCTACCAAAGCGGTCCGGGAACCTTCGTCTTGTCGGTCGACGAAGTTGGTGGCGCAACCAAAATCGTTCTTGGGACCGGAAGCACCAGTTTCGACATGGCGATCGCGGCCGACTCGATATCGGTGGAGTCCTTAAGCTCCGACGTCGCCATCAGCCTTTCCGGCGACGAAATGCCATTCCCGATATCCTTGACCGCACGGGCCCTCGGCCAGTCGTTCTCTTTTCCGGTCGTCTCGACCGATGAGCCAATGCGCATCGGAATGACGCTGAATATCAGCGACCTCTCTCTGGATGATCAGATTTGGGGTATGCTCGATCCTTTCGGAGCTGTGCCGCATGAGCCGCTGACGCTGCAATTCGGGATCGATGGCACCGGCCGCCTGTTGTTCGACCTCGATGATCCCGACGGGGACGAGAAGATCGCAGCCGGTGAAAGCCCGCTCGAGATTCAGTCGGCCAACATATCCGGGCTCAGACTGGCTTTTGCCGGTGCCGAGCTTACCGGAGAGGGCGCATTCACCTTTGACAATTCCGACACCGAGACCTTCCCCGGAATGCCAAGGCCAGAAGGCCGGTCGCGGCTCGAAGCGGTCGGCCTGAACACCATGTTCGACCGGCTCGCCACTGTGGGTCTCTTGCCCGAGGAAGAGCTTATGGGCTTCCGTCTGATGCTGGGAATGTTCGCCGATGTGGTCGGAGACGATCACCTTGTTTCCCAGATCGAGATCACGCCATTGGGCCAGATCCTCTTGAACGGCCAACGGCTTCGCTGACGGGCTTGCGGGCAACACCCGCAGGCTCTACCTCGGAGGCCTAGAAAGGACCCCGCATGACCCAGACGCTCGCCCATCTGACCGAAATGATGCTTGCCGCCGCCCGCAAGGCCGGGGCCGAGGCTGCCGATGCGCTGGCGGTCGAAGGGACTTCGGTTAGCATCGACGTGCGCTCGGGCAAGCTCGAGCACGCCGAACGTTCGGAAGGCACCGATATTGGCCTACGGGTCATCATCGGCAAGCGGCAGGCCTGTGTATCCTCGTCGGACGTCCGGCCCGAAACCATCGACCAGATGGCCGAGAGGGCCGTGGCCATGGCGCGGCTCGCGCCCGAAGATCCGACGACCGGCCTTGCCGAGGCTTCGGATCTGGCGACCGACTGCGATATGTCGCGCCTCAATCTGTGCGATCCCGGCGCCGATCCCGATCCGGCCCAGCTTCAGGATGACGCCGCCCGCGCCGAGGCGGCGGCGCTTGCGGTCGAAGGGGTTAGTCAGGTTCAATCTGCCTCCGCTGCCTTTGGCCGCCGCTCGGTCTGGCTTGCGGCGAGCAACGGCTTTTCGGCGGGATACGAGCGCAGTGACCGGAGCATTTCCTGCGTTGCCATTACCGGCTCCGGCACCGGCATGGAGCGCGACTACGATTTCGACAGCCGCATCTTTCAGGCCGACCTGCGTTCACCCGAGGATATCGGAGCCTCCGCCGCCGAACGCGCCATCGCCCGCGCCGCGCCGCGCAAGCCCAAGACGGGCGCCTATCCGGTTCTGTTCGACGAGCGGATCGCCAATTCGCTGATCGGCCATATCCTTCAGGCCATCAATGGCGCGATGATCGGGCGTGGCTCGTCGTGGCTTCGGAACACGATGGGCGAACAGATCCTGCCCAAGGGGCTTTCGATCAACGAGGATCCGCACCGTCCGCGCACCTCGGCCTCGCGTCTCTTCGATGCCGAAGGCCTGCCGACCACCTGCCGCGCCATTGTCGAGGATGGCATCCTCAAGACCTGGACGCTTGATCTTGCGACAGCCCGCAAGCTGGGCCTTCAAAGCACAGCCAACGCCGCGCGCGGCACTTCAGCCCCGCCTTCGCCCGCCGCCACCAACATCGCGCTGACGCAGGGCGACAAGACGCGACATCAGCTCATTTCCGAGATGGGAACCGGCCTTCTCATTACCTCGATGATCGGCTCGACCATCAATCCCAACACAGGCGATTATTCGCGCGGCGCCTCGGGTTTCTGGGTTGAAAATGGCGAGATCGCCTATCCCGTCAACGAATGCACCGTGGCCGGAAACCTGCGCGATATGCTGATGCGGATCACGCCTGCCAACGATGGCCGCGCCCACCTCTCGCGGGTCGTCCCATCCCTGCTGGTCGAAGGGCTGACCCTTGCCGGCGAGTGATCTCGCCCTTCTGAAAGAAGCCGCCCGCGAGGCGGGCGTCATAGCCCTGCGCCATTTTCGGGCATCGCCCGAAGTCTGGGACAAGCCGGGCGGCGCAGGACCAGTCTCGGAGGCCGATCTCGAGGTCGATCGGATGCTCCGGCACGAGCTTTTGGCCGCACGCCAGGGCTATGGCTGGCTGTCCGAAGAGACCGACGACGATAGGGCGCGCCTTGGGACAGAGCGCCTCTTTATCATCGATCCGATTGACGGCACCCGCGCCTTCCTTGAGGGATCAGAAGATTGGGCGATCTCGCTTGCAACGGCGCGGGCCGGGCGGATCACCGCTGGCGTTGTCTATCTTCCGGCCCGCAAGCTGATGTTTGCAGCGCATCGCGGCGGTGGCGCGACCCTGAATGGCAAACCGATCTGTGTTGCCGATGATCGCCCCCTCGAGGCGGCAGACATCCTCACCACCCGGCCAAATTTTGCACCCGAGCATTGGATATCCGGCAGCCCACCCCCCGCGCGTCGCTCGTTCCGTTCCTCGCTGGCCTATCGGCTCTGCCTTGTTGCCGAAGGCCGCTATGACGCGATGCTGACTCTGCGCCCTGCTTGGGAATGGGACATTGCGGCAGGGAGCCTGATCGTCACCGAGGCCCAAGGAAAGGCAACCGACCGCGTGGGGCGGCCGCTGATATTCAACTCGCAGGGCGCACAGGTTGACGGGCTTGTTGCGGGCGGCCCAGCCCAACCCAAACTGATCGACCTTCTGGCGCGCCCCACCTTGGCTTGACCCCCCAACGCTTTTGCGTAGTTTGGCGCCAACCTTTCAGAAAACGGAGTTGATCATGAGCCAGCGTCTTCATCTTGTCTTTGGCGGTGAACTGGTCGATCCGTCCAAAACCAAATTTAAGGACATCAACAATATCCATATCGTCGGGATGTTCCCCGACTATGATTCAGCCCACGCCGCATGGAAGGCCGAAGCGCAACGCACTGTCGACGATGCACACACGCGGTATTTTATCGCCCATCTCCACCGCCTGCGCGATGAAGACGCTGAAGCCTCAACCACCGAAGAGCTTGGCGACTGAGGTCCAAGCCAGGAGGGCCGCGATGTCAGGATCGTTCGGGCTTTCCGCCTATCTGGCTCTGACGTCGTTCGGGGAAGCTCCGGCACTTCCGGGCCAGTGGGGCGAACGGCCAAGCGGCCCGGTCATCTGGATCTGGTGCAACTCGGCGGATGACCTTGCCTTGGCTCGAAACGTTTCCGGCCAGTTCAGAGCCGATGACGAAGAGGCCATCTTTCTGATCACCTTTCCTTCAACCGTTGGGCTAGAACCCGCCAGCAACGAAATCCTGGTGAGCCTGCCACGGCCGGGGCGGCTTTTGCTGCGCTCTTTTCTGGATCACTGGATGCCTGACGCACTGCTGTGGGTGAGGGGCCGGTTGGACCCAAAGACCTTGGTCGAGACCGACACGCTTGGCATCCAGCGCATCTTGATCGACGCGCGGGCAAGCGGGATCAAACCGGGACGGGGGGGCTGGATTCCGAGGCTGATCCGGCCCCTGATTTCCAAGATCGACCGTATCTTTGCTGCTGACGACGCCGCAAAGGCGGCGGCAATCTGCGCGGGCTATGCCGAGGCTCAGATCGAGGTTCTCGGGCCAATTCAGGACGCGATTTCAATTCTGCCCTATAGCGAGGTTTCCCGCGCCAAGTTTTCGGCGGCACTGGCGACGCGTCCTGTCTGGTGCGCGCTTGATGTCTCGATGGAGAAAGCCCCGCTGATCACCGCCGCCCACAAGAAGGTTAGCCGGCGCGCGCATCGGTTGGTCCTGCTTCTTGTGCCGGACGCTCAGACCGACCCGGCCCAGCTTGGCGCAAGGATGCGAGAAGCAGGATTTGACACGCTGCTGCAGAGCGACGGAAATGCGCCGACGAACGCGACACAAGTCGTTGTCGCTCAAGGGGTCGATGAACCGGGGCTTTGGGCTCGTTTGTCACCTGTAACCTTTCTATGCGGAACACTCGAGGTTGGCCCCTCCCGCCACCCATTCGAGATCGCATCGCTTGGCTCCGCACTCATTCATGGCCCAAGGACAGGCGAGTATGCAGAAGCCTTCGAGCAACTGCTTTCTGCAGGTGCTTCAGTGCAAATAGAAAAAGCAGACGACCTCGCGACGTCTCTAGATGAGTTGCTCGCGGCAGACAGGTCTGCTCAAGTCATTGTGGCCGCCTGGGATGTAACCTCAAAAAGCGCGGCCGTGGCAAACCGAGTGTCCGAGACACTTCGCAGGGCACTTGAAAAGGCAGGATACTAGGATGGCAGCGCCGCGTTTCTGGTTTACCCCAGCCGATAAGCCCGCAATCGCCGCACGCCTCCTGGCGCCGCTTGGTTGGATATACGGCGCGGCGACCGCCCGGCGTATTCAGAGCGGCAAGCCGTGGAAGGCACCGGTTCCGGTCATCTGCGTGGGCAACATCAACGTCGGCGGCACCGGAAAGACTCCGACCGTCATTGCGCTGGCGCAGCGCCTTGTCGCGGCGGGATATTCACCGCACGTCGTAACGCGCGGCTATGGTGGCTCTACCATCGGCCCGCTTCAGGTCGAGGAACGTAAGCACATCGCAGCAGATGTCGGAGACGAGCCTCTGCTTCTTGCTGCCTTCGTTCCCACATGGGTCGACCGCAACAGAGCCGCGGGGGCAAAAAGAGCCGTCGACGCCGGAGCAAATGTCATTCTTTTGGACGATGGCTTTCAGAACCCCTCAGTCGCCAAAGATCTTTCGCTTGTCGTCGTCGATGCGCGGCGCGGCTTTGGCAATGGCCGCGTCCTGCCCGCCGGCCCGCTAAGAGAACCGGCTGCAAAGGGGCTTGAACGCGCCGATCTTGTCCTGTCGATCGGTGCAGATCAGGATCAGGCGGCTTTCGCAGGAACACTCGATTTCGCGGGTCCGCACCTGCGCGGCCAATTGGTGCCGTTGCCCACAGGGATGCCGTGGGAAGGGATGCGCGTTTTGGCCTTTGCCGGTATCGGCAACCCCGAGAAATTCTTTGCCACGCTTCGGGCATTGGGCGCCGAGGTGATCCGCAGCGAGGCGCTTGAGGATCACCAGCCCCTGACCGAGGCATTGATGAAGCGGCTCGAGGTCGAGGCTATGGCCCGCGGCGCACAGCTTGTGACCACCGAGAAAGACGCCGTGCGCCTGCCTGACAGCTTCCGCGCCAAGGTTCTGACCCTGCCCGTCAGGCTTGATCTTGAGGATTGGACGCCGCTCGACGCGGCGCTGGCGAAAATCGGGCTTAGTCCCCGATAATCTCCTGATCCTGTCCTAGGCGGGGCGAGGGGCGATCCAGCGCCAGTTCGGCATCTGAGAACACGATCGGCGTCCGCACCGACGGAATGCCGTTCAGATCGATCCTGAGCCCCCGCGCAACGATCTGGGGATCGGCAAAAGCCTCGCCCACATCGTTGATCGGACCGGCAGGAATCCCCTCGCGCTCGCAGGCGGCGAGGAGGTCGGCCTTGGTCCAACCCACTGTCAGCGCCATGATCTTGCCGACGATCTCGTCGCGGTGGGCGAGGCGGTCGGCATTGGTTGCGTATTTGGGATCAGTGCCAAGCTCGGGCTGGCCGAGCACAGCGCAGAGCTTGCGATACTGGCTATCGTTGCCCGAGGCGATGATGATGTAGCCGTCCGAGCAATCGAAAACCTGATAGGGCACGATATTGGGATGCGCGTTGCCCATCCGGCTCGGCGCCTTGCCCGAGGCGAGAAAGTTCATCGCCTGATTGGCCATCGTCGCCACCGCCACATCGAAAAGCGCCATATCGACCATCTGGCCCTTGCCGGTCTTTTCCCGCTGGTGCAGCGCAGCGAGGATGCCGGTCGAGGCATAGATGCCGGTATAGATATCAGTGACCGCCACGCCGACCTTTTGCGGCTGGGTCGTGGGCTCGCCGGTAACAGACATCAGCCCCGACATCCCCTGCACGATATAGTCGTATCCTGCGCGCGAGGCATAGGGGCCGGTCTGGCCGAAGCCGGTAATCGAGCAATAGATGAGGCGGGGATAGCGGGCGTGCAGGCTTGCGAAATCGAGGCCGAAGCGGGCAAGCCCGCCGACCTTGAAATTCTCGATCACCACATCCGCGTCGGCCAGAAGGCGATGCACGGCAGCAATGCCCTCTTCTGTGCGGAAATCGACCGTCACCGATTTCTTGCCGCGGTTGCAGCCGTGGAAATAGGCGGCGGTTTTCTCGCCCTCGTTTTCGATGAAAGGCGGGCCCCATTTGCGGGTGTCGTCGCCTTCAGGGCTTTCGACCTTGATCACCTCGGCACCAAGGTCGGCCAAGATCTGGCCGGCCCATGGCCCAGCCAGAATCCGCGCCAGTTCGACGACTTTCAGCCCGGCAAGAGGGGTCATTTACTTCGCAAGCTCCGTATCTAGAATCGCGGCGAAGTCTTCGTAGGTCATGTTGGTGTATTTGACACCGTTGATCAGGAAGGACGGGGTCGAGGTGATCCCATCACGCTCTGCGTTCTCGGTGTACCAATCGACAAGGCCCTGCGCATAGGCGGCATCGGTCGTGCAGGCCCCGATCGCCGCATCATCCAGCCCCGCGACCTTGCCCATCTTCTTGAGGTTTTCCGCGATCGTTGCGGGGTCACCGCCAGCGAGCCAATCGCGCTGGGTCTCGTAAAGCATTTCGGTCAGGCCGAAGAACCGCTCTGTGTTGTTGCCACAACGGGCGATCATCGCGGCCCACAGGCCAAAACGATCGAAATAGACATCGCGGTAGACGAACTTGATGAGGTCCGTGTCGATATAGTTGGCCTTGATCGACACAAACTGGTCTTGGGCGAAGGCCGCGCAGTGCGGGCAGGTGAACGAGGCGTATTCGATCACCTCGACCTTGGCCTCGGGATTGCCGAGGACCATCTCGAAAACGCCGGCGCCTTCTTCTGTCGCCGCTTCCTGAGCGATAGCTGGAAGGCCCGCGAACGCCACCCCGAAGGACATGGCGGTGGCGGCAAGGAATAGGCTGCGTCTGTTCATCATCGCTGGTTCTTTCCGTTTCGTGATTTCATCAAGACATTGGCGCCCAGCGCCTGAAGCGCAAGACGCAATTCATCGTTTGTAACATCTTTCGACATGCTCGCAGAGCTTGCCTCGATCTCTGGATCCTTGGCGGGCATGGCTGTTTTCATAGCCGGTGCGAAAACAGCCTGCCCCTCGGCAAAGCCTGTAGGCGCTGTCTGGGTGATCCTCAGCCGTGCAATCGCGCGATAGCCGTAGCAGGCATTGACCCGCTCGCAGATCTGCTCTTTCTGCATCTCGATCATCGGCGCGTGGGGGCCGGTGGTGAGGATCGTCAGGGTCGCGCCCATACCGCCCTTGCCATAGCTGACCTCGACAGGGCGCGTTACGGCGGCAACCGTCTCACCCACGACCTCGGACCAATGCGTCAGAAGTCGGCTCACCGCAAAGCCGCGCGATTCCGATGCCTCGCGGATGCTGGTCTGCATCAGGCTTGAGGCGCGGGAGAATCCGCGCGTAGTTCCGTTATGGCGTGGCTCTTTCATCGTCACGAGCTATTCTAGATCAGCAGGCGCCACGCGCCAGAGAAACCGAAGACCGAGGCCATAAACATTGCGTGACGCCGAGATGAGCCAGATCCTGCTCGACTGGTATGATCGCCATGCCCGCGATCTGCCGTGGCGGATTTCGCCCGATGCCTCGCGTGCGGGCATCCGGCCCGATCCCTATCGGGTCTGGCTTTCGGAAGTGATGCTCCAGCAGACGACCGTGGCCGCTGTCAAAGCCTACTTTGAGCGTTTTATCCGGCTTTGGCCCACGGTAAGCGATCTGGCCCGCGCCGAAGATGCCGCTGTGATGGCCGAATGGGCCGGCCTCGGATATTACGCCCGCGCCCGCAATCTTCTGAAATGTGCGCGGGTGGTGGCCGGTGAACATGGCGGGGCCTTCCCACCGACCGCCGAGGGCCTGCGCCAGCTTCCGGGCATCGGCCCTTATACCGCCGCCGCCATCGCCGCGATTGCCTTTGGCGCGCAGGCAACGGTTGTTGATGGCAATGTCGAGCGGGTGATGGCGCGGCTCTTCGATGAACACATGCCGTTGCCCAAAGCCAAGCCGATCCTCACCGCCCATGCCGCCAACCTGACCCCGCCTGAACGTGCGGGCGACTATGCACAGGCGGTGATGGACCTTGGCGCGACGATCTGCACCCCGCGCAGCCCGGCCTGCGGCATCTGCCCGTGGCGCAATCCCTGCCTTGCAAGGCAAAGGGGAACAGCCGCAACCCTCCCGAAAAAAGAGCCTAAGAAGGCCAAACCGGTTCGATTTGGCTACGCCTATGTCGGGCGCCGCGCGGATGGCGCCTGGCTTCTGGAGACACGCCCCGAGCGTGGGCTACTCGGCGGAATGCTTGGCTGGCCGGGATCGGAGTGGGGCGACGCCCCTGATCCCGCCCCGCCTGCCGAGGCGGAGTGGCGCCTTCTTGGGGCCGAGGCGCGGCATACCTTCACCCATTTCCACCTCAGGCTTCAGATATTGACAGCCGAACTTCCGCCCTCGGCCAAACCTGCGGCGGGCGAATTTCTTTTGGCTCGAGAGTTCCGGCCCTCGGCCCTGCCGACCGTGATGCGAAAGGTCTTTGATCTCGCGTCGACTGCGTTCCAGCCGATTGAGAACACTTCGACAAACCGCTAGTTTCCGCTCAAGCCGGAGCATCGTTCATGCAAACCAATTCGAAAGCATCTCTCGCCAAGGCGTTGCCGTTTTGGATCTCGCTCCTTTTTCTCCCGGTGGTGTGGTGGGTTTGTCAAACCGGAGGTTTGGCGATCCTCAGTTTGCCCGCCGGAGCTATGGCTCTTTTCGTTTTGATCGATGCGATCGCGGGCGCCACGCAAGAGAGCCTTGATCTCGAAACTGACGAGGCCGATCTATTCTGGTATCGCCTCATCACGCTGATCTGGGCGCCGCTACAATTCTTGATGACCTTTGGTGCGCTTGGTCTTGTCGTATCATCCGACACACTCAGCACCTTCGAGAAATGGGGCATCTTCGTTGGCGTTGGGTTCGTCGCGGGTGCAATCGGAATCGTCTACGCGCATGAGCTGATGCACCAGAAGCCAAAGATTGAACGGCTTATGGGGGATGTTCTGATGTGCATGGTCCTATACGGCCATTTCCGCACCGAACATCTTCTGGTCCATCATCGCTATGTCGGCACGCCCCGCGATGCCGTAACCGCCCGCTATAACGAAAATTTCTACCGCTTCTTCCTGAGGGTTCTACCCGGCTCGCTCTTCTCGGCCTTCCAAGCCGAGCGCGAAAAGCTCGTCCGCGCGGGCCTGCCATGGTGGAGCAGCCGCAACCCGTTCTGGACCTACTGGACCTTCCAGACCGCTTTCTTGATCCTCGCGGCTCTGATCGGCGGCTGGATGGGGCTTTGGCTCTTTGCCACGCAGGCCTTTGTTGCGGTCTTCTATCTCGAGCTCATCAACTATGTCGAACATTACGGACTGACGCGAAAGCATCTGGGCGACGGCAAATACGAGCACGTCAAACCGCGCCATAGCTGGAACTCGGATTACAAGGTCTCGAACTGGCTCCTCATCAATTTGCAGCGTCACTCGGACCATCACTACAAACCCGATCGCCGCTTTCCGCTTTTGCAGACCTACGGTCCGCAAGACGCGCCACAGCTGCCGAGCGGCTATCCCCTCATCGCCGCTATCGCCCTTGTTCCGCCGGCATGGCGGCGTTTGATGAACCCCAGAGTTCGCAAATGGCGGGCGATGTATTACCCCGAGATCACCGACTGGGCGCCCTACAAGGCGGCGTCCAATCCCATGCCTCGCTAGCGGGCCAGTCGTTCGATCAAGTCTGCCACTACCGCGCAGCCGTTTGGCTCAGCCCTGATGCGCCGTCCGATTTCGTCGGCCTTTGCCTCAGTCTGGGGATCGATCGCCATCTGGATCGCCGATGCCAGCGCCTCACCGGTCAGCCGCTTTTGCGGGATTGGCTTTGGCCCAGCACCGATACGAGCGACCAGTTCCCCAAAGAACGGCTGATCGCCCATCAGCGGGCATACAATCGTCGGCTTGCCCCAACGCAGCCCCTCATGCGTGGTTCCCGATCCGCCGTGATGGATGACCGCACGGACGCGGGGGAAGAGCCAAGTGTGCGGGGCCGACTTGAGAACATGAATTTCTGGGCCGGCTGCCTCTGCCGCAAGCCCACCCCAGCCGGTCGCAATGATCCCGCGTTGACCCGTTGCCTTCAGCGCATCAACCACGGCCCTTGTCTGCCGCTCGGGGTCCATACCAGGCATCGAGCCGAAACCTGCATAGATTGGCGGCGGGCCAGCATCGAGAAATGCGGCGAGGTCCTGCGGCGGGTTGAAGGGTTCGGGATCAGTGAAGAAATAGCCTGTGGTCTGGTTGCTTGCTGGCCAGTCGGCGGGAGGCGGGAACAGGGTCGAGCTGAAGGCATGGAGCCGGAGCCCGCCCGCGCCGTAACCCGCCAGCGGCTCAAGTTTGGCGCCCAGCCGCACGCCCGCTTTCTTCGACCATGACTTTGCCAATAGGCCAGTTCCCCAGCGGGTCGCACCCAGAAGAAACCGATGTGATAGGCGGTTGAGTGCCGTCCCCATATCGCGCGCGCCGAGGAGGAAGTTGGGGTAGGCGCCGGTCACGGCGAAGCCAGGCTGGAGAAAGACCGGAACCGCCTTGCCGCCCGTTTCCCTCGCCAGATAGGGCGAAAGAAACCCCTTGGGATGGTAGAAGATGAGCTCGGCCCGCTCCGCAAGGCCGACATCCCACATTTCCTGTGTCTGGCGGCGCATCATGTCCTGCATTTCGCGATAGGCGCGCATTCGCCCCGAAAAGCCCCCGAGCGCGGCCTTCATCTCGGGCGTGTTGATCAGGGCTTCATAGGAAATCGACAGGCAACTGGTTCTGAGGCCCGCCGCTTCGATCATCGCCGCAAATTCGGCGGTGGCGAAGACAACGACATCGTGCCCGCGCTTTTGCAGCTCCTGCCCAAGTACTACGAAGGGCTGAACATCACCGCGCGAGCCAAGGGTCTGAAGCAGAATTTTCATGGGCCGATGGCGCCACAAAAAAAACCCCGCCACAAGGGCGGGGTAGTTCGTGCCGTGGATTTGGCCACAGGCACCGGCGGTAACTTTTAATTAGTGTTCCTGCATTTCCGCTCGGATCTGCTGGCGGAGCAGGTCGATCGGGACTTTCTGACCCTCGCGCTTGAAGTGCCAGTAAGTCCAGCCGTTGCAGCTGGGCGCGCCTTCGAGGAAGGCGCCGACCTGATGGATAGAGCCCTTGATGTCGGAGCCGATGAGCGTGCCGTCGGCGCGGACCTTGGCCTTGTGGCGGCCGTTGATCGACCAGAGCTCTTCACCCGGGCGCAGCATCCCGCGCTCGACCAGAACGCCAAAGGCGACGCGCGGCTCGGCGCGCTTGGAGGTCGAGACCTCGAGCGCCTCTTTGTCGAACTTGCGGGTATTGGCGATGCGCTTCTCGGCCACCTTGCGATAGGCCGCCTCGCGCTCGATCCCGATAAACTCGCGGCCGAGCATCTTGGCAACCGCGCCGGTCGTGCCGGTTCCGAAGAAGGGATCGAGGACCACGTCGCCCGGATTGGTCGTGGCAACCAGAACGCGGTGCAACAGCGCCTCGGGCTTTTGCGTCGGATGCGCCTTGTCGCCGGCCTCGTCCTTGAGGCGTTCGTGGCCGGTGCAGAGCGGGATCACCCAGTCCGACCGCATCTGAACGCCATCGTTCATCGCCTTCAGCGCTTCATAGTTGAAGGTGTATTTGCTGGCTTCCTGCTTGGAGGCCCAGATCAGCGTCTCGTGCGCATTGGTCAGACGCTTGCCACGGAAATTCGGCATCGGGTTCGACTTGCGCCAAACCACGTCGTTGAGGATCCAGAAGCCTTGGTTCTGAAGTTCGGCGCCCATGCGGAAAACGTTGTGATAGCTGCCGATCACCCAGATCGCGCCGTTGGGCTTCAGAAGACGGCGGGCCGCCGCAAGCCAATCGCGGGTGAATTTGTCATAGACCTTGAAGCTGTCGAACTGATCCCAATGATCGTCAACGGCATCGACCTTGGAATTATCGGGTCGGTGCAGATCGCCGCGCAGCTGCAGGTTATAGGGCGGATCCGCGAAGATAAGATCGACGGATTCGGCCGGAAGACTGTTCATCACCTCGATGCAATCGCCATCGAGAATCGAATTCAGAGGGAGCGCCGCCGCGCTCTTGATCTTGGTTTTGGTCGTCATGTCTGCCTCTTTGACGGCGGGTTAGCCCGCTCGCTTATTGACCCCAATGTGAGTCAGAGGCGATTCGCTGTCAAAAGTTTTTTTGAATCAATGGGTTACGAATTATTCTTGATACAAGATGTTGTGCACTGGCTTGAACGAACGTCTATGATGTGGGGTCACCCCTAGATTTCGGAGCGCCTCTTTATGCGCCGGAGAGGGGTATCCTGCGTTTTTCTCCCAGCCATAGCCGGGGTGCTGTTGCGCCAAATCCACCATCAGCCGGTCGCGGCACACTTTTGCCACAATTGAGGCCGCCGCAATCGACAATGACCGCGCGTCGCCCTTGACGATCGCCTCGGCAGAAACAGCTAGGCCACGCGGGATCATATTGCCGTCGATAAGAAGGTGATCGGGTGCAAGGGAGAGCCCCGCGACCGCCCGCTCCATCGCCAGATGCGAGGCGCGCAGGATGTTGATCCGGTCGATCTCTTCGACCGAGGCATGGGCGATAGACACCGTCGCCACAGCGAAGATTTCGTCATAAAGAGCGTTGCGCCGCTTTTCGGTCAGCTGCTTGCTGTCGGCGAGCCCCTCGGGAACCCGCGACGGATCAAGGATCACCGCCGCCGCAGTAACAGGCCCAGCGAGCGGCCCGCGACCCACCTCATCGACACCCACGATCAAACCGAACCCCCGCGCGCGGGCGGCCTCTTCAAAGCTCATGTCGGGAAAGGTCTTGACCATGCCTCCAGTGACCAGAGCCGGAAGCGATCTTCAAGAAAAAAGCGGGAGGGGCGAACCCCTCCCGCAAGGTGGCGCCCCCAAAGTGGGGGTGGGGGGCGCTTCTGCTCGAAATCAAAAGGCGGCTTGCCCGCGTGTCTGGATTTCGGCGGAAGGGACGAGATCAGGCAATAACGGCCCGCTGTTGTCGCCTAGCCCGGGCTGATAACCTTCATGGTTATTGAATAACGCGCGACGCTCTGCTCACTTCGGCCCCATGATAAAACGGATTCTCTCAACCGCCTTCGCTCTCTTCCTTGCCGCATCCGCGGCCGAGGCGGCCTGCTATGTCGACTACAAGGCAAAGCAGGACGATCCTTTGCGCCTCCACTATGGCGTGGCCGAAATCATTGAGGCTTGCACAATAGAGGATGCCTATGCCCAATTGGCAGTGCGGCTGGCCGACAATGGCTGGACGCTGCTGATTGTGCTCGAGCTCTTCGACGAGTCGGGATTGGCCGAAAGGATTGAGAGTGCCGGTGAATTCTACCTCCGCTACTGAAACGCGTCAGGCCGGAAACAAGATCGTCGTCGCAGGGATTGCGGCTATCGTTTTGATTCTTCTGATTGCCGCGATCGTCCTCTTCGCCAACCTGCCCGATGCCAACGCTTTCAACGCGCGGGTCGAACAGCTTTTCGTCGAGAACACCGATCTGACCACGCAAGCCGAGATCAAGCTGCTCGAGATCCTCGCCCAATCGGGCACGGCCTTCTCCGAAACGCTTGATAGCTATCGCTTCGTGATCTTCGTGCTCTTGGTTTTCGCAACCGCCATGTTGATCGCTGCGGTCGCCTTCCTCGTCATGCTAATCGCCATGAACCGGCGCATGGGCCATATCGAGCGCAAGGGGATCGAAGTGAATTCACTCCTGATCAGCCGCGATCAGAACACGGTCTACCTCAACAATTTCGAATTCAAACTGACCGCCGCCGCAATCGAGACCCTGAGCGTTCTGGCCGAAGCGCGGATGGACGACGAAGTGCTTTCCGGCGCCGAGATCGAGGCCGTGATCTCCGGCCGCAACGCAGCCGATTGCGACGAAGCCGCCGGCGCCACGAGGATCAAGCGCCTCCGCGATATGCTAGGCAACCAGATTGTGTCTGAGCTTCTCGTCAAGAACATCGCCCGCCGCGGTTATATGCTGGCGGTCGATAAAGACATCATCCAGATGGTCTGAAGCCGGCTGGTGACCCCGACAGGATTCGAACCTGTAACCTGTCCCTTAGGAGGGGACTGCTCTATCCAGTTGAGCCACGGGGCCAGCCGCCCTCTCCATGCAATGTGGGGAAGCCGGGGTCAATATCCATAGGCTTGTACAAGCGCTCCTGTTAGGTCTAACAAGATCACAAGAAACCTTGCAGGAAGATCGCCGTGACCAACCGAACCAAGCGCCCGCTGACCCTTCGCGACGTTTCGGAAGCCTCTGGCGTGAGCGAGATGACCGTAAGCCGCGTTCTGCGGAACAAGGGCGATGTGAGCGAAGCCACGCGGCAACGGGTTCAGGAAGCGGCCAAACGGCTTGGCTATGTCCCCAACAAGATCGCCGGAGCGCTTGCCTCGCAGCGGGTCAACCTTGTGGCTGTCATCATCCCCTCGCTCGGCAACATGGTTTTCCCCGAAGTCCTTTCCGGCATTTCCGACGTTCTCGCCGGAACAAGTCTTCAGCCAGTAGTCGGCGTGACCGATTATCTTCCCGAAAAGGAAGAGAAGGTCTTGTTCGAGATGCTCTCGTGGCGGCCCTCGGGCGTTATCATCGCCGGCATCGAACACACCGAAGCCTCGCGCGCCATGCTGCGGCAGGCGGGTTGTCCCGTGGTCGAAATCATGGATGTGGATGGCGAACCGGTCGATTCCTGTGTTGGCATCAGCCACCGCCGCGCCGGGCGCAAGATGGCCGAGGCGATCATCGAGTGCGGCTATCGGCGCATCGGTTTCCTCGGCACCAAGATGCCGCTCGACCACCGCGCCCGCAAAAGATTCGAGGGCTTCACCCGCACACTGGCCAAAGCCGGTATAGAGATTGCGGATCAAAAATTCTATTCCGGCGGATCGGCCCTCGCCAAAGGCCGCGAGATGACAGAGGCCATGCTCAAGCGCACGCCAGATCTCGATTTCCTTTATTACTCGAACGACATGATTGGCGCTGGGGGGCTTCTTTACTTAGTCGAGAAGGGTATCGATATCCCGGGCAAGATCGGCCTTGCCGGGTTCAATGGTGTCGAGCTTCTGGATGGCTTGCCGCGTCGCCTTGCCACGATGGATGCCTGCCGCCGCGAGATCGGCGAACGCGCCGCGCAAATCCTCGTCGATCGCCATCAAGGCGCGGATGGCTCCGATGGGCAGACCGTCGAGCTGACCCCCACCTTGGATTATGGCGATACGCTCAGACGCTCTTCATGACCGATCCTGACATCGTGATCCTCAGCGGGCGCTGCATCACCTTCGCCCAGCCCGACATCACCGCGCTTGCCGTGAAAGACGGGAAAATCGCCGCCCTTGGGACTGATGCCGAAATCCGCCCGTTGGCAGGGCCAGACACCAAGATCATCGACGCCCGCGCGCAGACGGTCATGCCGGGCTTCATTGACAGCCACGTTCATATCTTCCTCGGCTCGGCCGAGCTTTCAAACCTCAACCTGCGCGGCCTGAAGGGGCGCGAGGCGCTGGCGAAGGCCATCGCCGACTATGCCGCCACCCATCCCGGCGACGGGATGATCGTTGCCAACGCCGCGCTTTACGACATTCTCGGGCCCGGCGAGGAAACCACGCGGCAAAAGCTCGATGCCATCCTGTCCGACCGCCCGATCCTTCTGATGGCGCAAGACCTGCACACCGGCTGGGCCAATACGATCGCGCTTGAAAAGGCTGGCATCCTGCACGGCGCGACGCTTCCCGAGGGAAACGAGATCGTCATGGCCCCGGACGGCACGGCGACAGGGATGCTCAAAGAATTCGCCGCCATCACGCCGGTGATGCGCCTTTCGGCCCTCGGCGGCCGCGATCAGCTTGGGATCGATACCGGACGCGACCCCTCGCCCGCCGCCACCCCCGCCCAGCGCGCGCATGACAAAGAGGTGCTCCTGAAGGGCCTGCATCATTGCGCGCGGCAAGGGATCACCACGCTCCACAACATGGACGGCAATGTCTATCAGCTCGAGCTTCTGCAGGAGCTCGACGACGAAGGCCGCCTACCCTTGCGCATCGAAGTGCCGATGCTGCTGACCAACTCCGACCCCATCGAGCGGATCGACGAGGCGCTCGAGATGCGGCGGCGGTTTAATTCCGAGATGGTCTGGTCGAACCGGGTCAAGATGTTCGTGGACGGCGTGTTGGAAAGCTATACCGCCTTCATGCTGCGCCCCTATCCCGGCAAGCCCGAAGGCCACGGCGAGGAAATCTTCGCGGCCGAGCATTTCAACCGCGCCTGCATCTATGCCGACAAATTCGGCCTGCAGATTTCCGTTCATGCCGTGGGCGACGGCGCAGTGCGCCGCGTTCTCGACGGCTTCGAGGCCGCCCAAAAGGCCAACGGCAAGCGCGACAGCCGCCACCGGATCGAACATATCGAGGTGATCTCGCCCCAAGACCTCCCGCGATTCGCGGAGCTGGGCGTCGTGGCCTCGATGCAACCGCCCCACGCCCCCAATGGCGGGCATTTCGACCTCGCGCCGGTAGGCGATATTCTCTACCCCGACCAGCTTCCCCACCACTTCCAGTGGCGCGGCATGAAAGAGACCGGCGCACACCTCGTCTTTTCGACCGACTGGCCGGTGATTCCCATCGAGGTGATGCGTGTGATCCGAACCGCCGTATCGGCTGGCCCGATCTGGACCGATAGCCCCGACCCGCGCCTATCGCTGATGGAGACCCTCGTCGCCTACACCCGCGACAACGCCTGGGTCGAGTTTGGCGAGAACAAGAAAGGCAAACTCGCCCCCGGCTACATGGCCGACATCGCGATTCTTTCCGGCAATATCGAAGCGACCGATCCCGAAGAGATCGAATCCCTCACCGCCGCCGTCACGATGTGCAACGGCAAGATCACCTGGACAGACGGAACACTTGCCTGACGACAAGCCCGAGAAGCTAATTGTTCTGGAGGTTCAGTGGTGAGCCGTGCAGGATTCGAACCTGCGACCCACTGATTAAAAGTCAGTTGCTCTACCAACTGAGCTAACGGCCCACTGGCGGGCTATCTAGAAAGGTCGCCGGATGGGGTCAACCCCACAAATGCTGTCAACTCTGGAATATTTTCAGACCGCACGCTATATGCCCGCCATGCACGCACGCCAGAACATGGGCCTGCCGTTCATGAAGATGCACGGTCTGGGCAACGACTTTGTCGTGGTCGACGAACGGGTCACCGGCCCGATCGTCGATGCCGGCCTCGCCATGGCCATCGCGGATCGCCACCGCGGCGTGGGTTTCGACCAGCTGGCGACGATCACCGCAGGGCGCAATTCCGACCTGCACCTGACCTTCTGGAACAGCGACGGCAGCCAATCCGCCGCCTGCGGCAACGCCACCCGCTGCATCGCGCGGTGGGAGATGCTGCGCGTTGGGAAATCAACGCTCACCATCACCACCGACCGCGGCACCCTCTTCGCCGAGGATGCGGGCGATGGCCTGACGGCGGTCAACATGGGCCAGCCTCAGCTCAGATGGGACGAGATTCCGCTCGCCCGCGAGATGGACACGCTGCACCTGCCGATCGAGGGCGACCCTGCCGCCACCGGCATGGGCAACCCCCACTGCACCTTCTTCGTCGAGGATGCCGAGGCGGTCGATCTGGCCGCCCGCGGCGCCGAAATCGAGCACCACCCGCTCTATCCCCAACGCACCAATGTCCAGTTCGCCAGCGTCATTGGCGAGGATCGCCTCAGGATGCGCGTCTGGGAACGCGGCGCGGGCATCACGCTGGCCTCTGGCTCCTCCTCCTGCGCCACCGCCGTTGCCGCCCACCGGCGCGGCCTCACCGGGCGCAAGGTCACCATCCTGCTCGACGGCGGCGAGATAGCCATCGACTGGCGCGAAGATGGCGTCTGGATGACCGGACCGACCGCCCATGTCTTCGACGGCGTCTGGCGCGGCTGATCCCATGTCCACCCCGATCTTCTCCACACTCGGCTGCCGGCTGAACGCCTATGAAACCGAGGCGATGAAAGAGCTTGCCACGGCAGCGGGCCTCGACAACGCGGTGATCGTCAACACCTGCGCCGTAACCTCCGAGGCTGTCCGCAAGGCCAAGCAAGAGATTCGCAAACTCCGCCGCCAGAACCCCGAGGCCGCCCTGATCGTCACCGGCTGCGCCGCACAGGTCGAGCCCGAGACCTTCGCCGCCATGCCCGAGGTCACCCGCGTGATCGGCAATAGCGAAAAGATGAGGCCCGAGACATGGGCCGCCATGACGCCCGACCTGATCGGCAGAACCGAGCCGATCATGGTCGACGATATCATGTCGGTCACCGAGACCGCCGGCCACCTGATCGATGGCTTCGGCCGCCACCGCGCCTATGTTCAGGTGCAAAACGGCTGCGATCACCGCTGCACGTTCTGCATCATCCCCTACGGCCGCGGCAATTCCCGCTCGGTCCCCGCGGGCGTCGTGGTCGACCAGATCAAGCGCCTCGTCGACAAAGGCTTCAACGAAGTCGTCCTCACCGGCGTCGATCTCACCTCATGGGGCGCCGACCTGCCCGGCACGCCGCGCTTCGGCGATCTTGTCATGCGGATCCTGCGCCTCGTGCCCGATCTGCCCCGCCTCAGGATCAGCTCGATCGATTCGATCGAGGCCGACGAGAACCTCATGCAGGCCATCGCCACCGAGCCGCGCCTCATGCCGCATCTGCACCTGAGCCTTCAGCACGGCGACGACCTGATCCTCAAACGCATGAAACGCCGCCACTTGCGCGACGATCCGATCCGTTTTGCCGAAGAAGCCCGCCGCCTGCGCCCCGAGATGACCTTCGGCGCCGATATCATCGCCGGTTTCCCGACCGAGACCGAGGCGCATTTCGAAAACTCGCTGAAGCTCGTCGAAGACTGCGGCCTAACCTTCCTGCACGTCTTCCCCTTCTCGCCCCGCCCCGGCACCCCCGCCGCGCGGATGCCGCAGGTCAAAGGCCCCGCCATCAAGGAACGCGCCGCCCGCCTCCGCTCCGCCGGAGACGCCGCCCTGCAAAAGCACCTTTCCGCTCAGATTGGCAAACCCCACCGCATCCTTATCGAAAATCCCCGAATGGGCCGCACCGAGCAATTCACCGAGGTCGCCTTCGCCGCCGATCAGCCCGAAGGCCAGATCCTCACCGCGACGATTTTGGGAATGGCGGGGCAACAACTGACCGCCTAATTTCTTTTGGCAAGAAATACTCCCGCCAGAGGCATCGGCGCAGCCGATCTTCCGCCCTCTCCAAAAGGTGCCCCATGTATCAGCTTCTCGGCTCCCCCGCTTCGCCCTATGTCCGCAAGGTCCGCGTTCTGGTCCGCGAGGCCGGAGCCACCGATCAGGTGCAGGAAGTCATGGTCGCCACCTCGCCCATGGCCTCGGCCGCCGAAGTCCTGACCGTAAACCCCTTGGGCAAGATCCCCGTCCTGATCCGCCCCGAGGGCTCCTCGATCTACGACAGCCGCGTGATCAGCCGCTATCTCGATCAACACCTGCAAGCCGGCCTCTACCCCGAAGCCCGCCTGTGGGAAGTTCTGACCCTCGAAGCCACAGCCGACGCCATCCTCGATGCCGCCGTCGGCCTTGTCTACGAGGCCCGCTTCCGCCCCGAAGCGCTCCGGTTTCCCGAGTGGCACGACGCGCAGTGGGCCAAGATCACCCGCGCCCTCGACACGCTCGAAAAACGCTGGATGAGCCACCTCTCCGGCCCCATCGACATGGGCCAGATCGCGGTCGCCTGCGCCCTCTCCTACCTCGACTTCCGCCACGACAAGCGCCAGTGGCGCAAGGTCCATGGCGAGCTGGACGACTGGCACACCGCCGTCACCGCGCGCCCGGCCATGGCCGATACCTCGCCATTCTGAGCGTCCTAGAAGTCTTTGGTCACACCGATATTGAGCGCATTGGTGACAATGTTGGTTGAAAAATGGCCGCCATCGTCAAGCCGCACGTCGTTGAGCGAATAGGTGCCCTGATATTCCCCAATCAGGTCCCAATCGCCTTTGAGGTCATACCGCACGCCGGCAAACCAGCGGACCGCCGGGCCGGTCAGCTGATATTCCCATGTATGCGGGCCGCCGTCAGGCTCAATATCTACATGGGGGATCGCCACGCCCGCGCCGACACCGCCATAGGGCAGCAATCAGGAAGCCCGCGCTTGGCCGCGCCAAAGCCCATTGACCGTGATGATATTGAGACCATCGGTAAACTCGAGCCGACGAAAGCCGGCATTGGCCAGCGTTTCATCATTGGCGTAGATCTTGTCGTGTGTAAGTTCGAAGCCCCAGCCGAATTTTCCCTGCCCCCACCAAGTGATACGCGCACCGTAGTAGGGCGGGGGGCTCATCGAACGACCCTCCCATCAAGCAGTGAAGTCAAGAGAGCCGAGAGTTTCGTCCTCACCTATCACAATGGAATGCGGGCTCTCCTGAATGCCGGTGAATACAGTGATTTCAGGTCCGGCAAGTGACGGGCCAGCAAAAGATATTGCGGCGGTGAGGCCAATAGCGAGGTTGCTTCTTCTCATCTATTACTCTGTGCAGCGTTTCGAACGCCCTCACCCTAGAACGCTGACAACATCTCGAGAAGTCAGAACCACAAATCCGCGACACACTTGCCGTCGTCGGGCAGGTCGCGCCAGTTTTCGAGGCCGTCGAAATGCTGAATCGGGATTCTAGCGACTTCGTCCGGGTTGTCTGCGAGGCGAAGGTTCACCGCGATCCGCGTCCTTCCGTCCTTGTCCGGCGTCAACCCGCGCCAATTGGTAGTGTTTCCGCAGGACTTGCAAAAATGAAAGGCCAGCTCACCGTTCTGGCGCACATATCCGGCCAGCAGCCCGGGAACGGCGCGAATCCGTATTCCCTCGTTGTCCCAATCATAGGCCCAAAGCGCTCCAATTCTTCGGCAGGCCGTGCAATTGCAGGCGGTGGCCGACTCGGGAACCCCATCGAAATCCCAGTGGATCGAGCCACAATGACAGCTTCCCCGGATCATCTTGCTCTCCTTTGCCGTATGATATCGCCAACTTATCATACCTGCGCCCGATTGTCCGCTGGACTGGCAGCGCTTTGATGGCTAAACAGCGCCCGAATAGTGGGCGGTAATCCGCCTCTTTTCCTATTGTCAGGCCCCACCAGGGGAGAAATTTCGGAGATGCACCCCGTGTCACATGCAGAAGAACACCAGGGCACCCGCCGCGACTTTATCTACTACGCCACGGCAGGTGCCGGCGCTGTAGCAACTGGCGCGGCTGTCTGGCCGCTCGTGAACCAGATGAACCCGTCGGCCGACGTCAAGGCGCTTGCCTCGATCCGCGTCGACGTGAGCGGCGTCGAGCCGGGCACCCAGCTGACCGTGCTGTGGCAGGGCAAGCCGGTGTTCATCCGTGCGCGCACCCAGTCTGAAATCGACGCTGCCCGCGCTGTCGATGTGGCGACCCTGCCGGACCAGAACGCCGAGAACGAAAACCTCGGCGGCGAAGCTCCGGCGACCGACGAAAACCGCGCCCTGACCGAAGACGGCGTCTGGCTCGTCCAGATGGGCGTTTGCACCCACCTCGGCTGTGTGCCGCTGGGTGAATCGGGCGATTTCGGCGGCTGGTTCTGCCCCTGCCACGGGTCGCACTACGATACCGCGGGCCGCATCCGCAAAGGCCCCGCCCCGCGCAACCTTCCTGTCCCCGTCGCCGAATTCGTCGACGCCACGACGATCAAGCTCGGCTAAGGAGAAAGACCAATGTCTGGTATTCCCCACGACCATTACGAACCGAAATCGGGCGGAGCCAAGTGGCTTGAAAGCCGCCTGCCGGTTCTCAGCCTCATCTACGATACCCTCGTGATCCCCACTCCGAAGAACCTCAACTGGATGTGGATCTGGGGCATCGTTCTGACGTTTACCCTCGTCCTGCAAATCATCACCGGCGTTGTCCTCGTGATGCACTATACCCCGCAGGTCGATCTGGCCTTCGCCTCGGTCGAGCACATCATGCGCGACGTGAACGCCGGCCACATGATCCGCTATGTCCACGCCAACGGCGCCTCGCTGTTCTTCGTGGCGGTCTATTTCCACATCTTCCGCGGCCTCTACTACGGTTCGTACAAGGCGCCCCGCGAGGTGACCTGGATCATCGGTATGCTCATCTATCTCCTGATGATGGCGACCGGCTTCCTTGGTTACGTTCTGCCCTGGGGCCAGATGTCGTTCCACGGCACCGCGGTGATCACCGGCCTGTTCGGCGCGATCCCCTTCATTGGCGAAAGCATCCAGACCTGGCTTCTCGGCGCTTCGGCGGTCGGTCAGCCTGCGCTCAACCGCTTCTTCTCGCTGCACTATCTGCTGCCGTTCCTGATTGCGGGCCTCGTGATCGTTCACATCTGGGCCTTCCACTCGACCGGCAACAACAACCCGACCGGTGTTGAAGTCCGCCGCGGCTCGAAAGAAGAGGCCGAGAAAGACACCCTGCCGTTCTGGCCCTACTTCGTGATCAAGGATCTTTTTGCGCTTGCCGTGATCCTCGTTGTCTTCGCCGCCGTTGTCGGCTTCATGCCCAACTACCTCGGCCACCCCGACAACTATCTCGAAGCCAACGCGCTGGCGACGCCGTCGCACATCGTTCCGGAATGGTACTTCCTGCCCTTCTACGCGATCCTGCGCGCCTTCACCGCCGACGTCTGGGCCGTGCAGTTCGCCAACTGGATCTCGTTCGGGATCATCGACGCAAAGTTCTTCGGCGTTCTGGCCATGTTCGGTGCGATCATCGTGATCGCTCTGGCTCCGTGGCTCGACACCTCGACCGTGCGCTCGGGCCGCTACCGCCCAATGTTCAAGTGGTGGTTCGCGCTTCTCGCAATCGACTTCATCGTTCTGATGTGGGCGGGTGCGATGCCGGCGGAACCGCCCTACTCGATCATCGCGCTGACCGGTGCCACCTACTGGTTCGCCTACTTCCTCGTGATCCTGCCGCTTCTCGGTGTGATCGAACGCCCGACCGCACGTCCGGCCACCATCGAGGATGACTTCAACGCCCACTACGGCAAATCGACCGATAAATCGGCCGAGTGAGAAAGGACGAAAGAACTATGTTCCGCAAACTCACCCTCACCGCTGCCGTCGCTCTGGGCCTCTCGGCAACCAGCGTTGTCGCAGCCGGCGACGCCCATGTCGAAGACTTCGACTTCTCGTTCGAAGGCCCCTTCGGCAGCTACGACCAGATGCAGCTCCAGCGTGGCCTGCAGATCTACACCGAGGTCTGCGCTGCCTGCCACGGCCTGAAGTATGTCGCGATCCGTACCCTTGCTGACGAGGGCGGCCCCGCCCTTCCGGAAGATCAGGTTCGCGCCTATGCCGCCCGGATCGAGGTAGAGGACGCCGATACCGGCGAAGTCCGCCCCGCAATTCCGGCCGACAAGTTCCCGGAATCGGCTCTGGCCGAAGCGCCGGACCTGTCGCTGATGGCCAAGGCTCGCGCTGGCTTCCACGGCCCCTACGGCACCGGCCTCAACCAGCTCTTCAAGGGCATGGGCGGCGCTGAATACATCGCCTCGCTGATGGCTGGCTATGAAGAAGCGCCCGAGTGTGCCCCGGCCGATTTCCCGGGTTACTACAACACAGCCTTTGCCAACGGCGGTTTCCCCGAGGAATGCAAGGACGAAGAAGGCCACCATACCGTTCCGGGTAGCTGGATCGGTATGCCACAGCCCTTGTACGGCGATGATGTGGTCTTTGCCGACGGTCACGACGCCGATCTGCACCACGTATCGCAAGATATTGCTGCCTTCCTGATGTGGGCCGCAGAACCCAA